>NZ_JBIWFI010000011.1:0-215688 GCF_044762985.1 Streptomyces sp. NPDC096339
CCGTTCCCCGGGGCTCCGCCCCGGACCCCGCGCCTCAAACGCCGGCGAGGCTGGAATTGCCCGGACCCCGCGCCTCAAACGCCGGCGAGGCTGGAATTGCCCGGACCCGCGCCTCGAACGGCGGCGGGGCTGGAGGGGGGCTACAGCTCCGCGTAGGCCGCCGACGCGTCGTCGTGTCGTTTGCCGCGCGGCACCGCACGGGCCGGGTCCGATTCGATCGCGCGGACCCGCCCGATCAGGGCCTCCGCACCCTCCTCGCGGAGCACGCCCAGGCACTCCGCCCAGTCGCCCTCCCCGAACGTGTCCGTCCACCGGCTCGCCCCGTCCGTCAGCGCGGCCACCGCCCGCACCCGGTCGCGCGGGGTCCGCCCCGTCACCGCCCGACCCGCCACCGCGGGATCCGCGGCCGCCGTGAAGAAGCCGCCCTCCGCGTTGCGCAGGGCGTCCGTCGCGGCCACCGACCGCAGTACCTCCCGCGGCACCCGGTCCAGCCGGTCGTCGCGTACCGCCGTCACCTCGCCCCCGGGAGCCTGGAGGAGCAGTACGGAGTCCGAGAGCACGAGGTGCTCCACGCACTCCTCGTCCCAGCGGACCATCACCACCGTCGCCTGCGGCGTGCGGACGTGAGAAAGGTCACACGTCCCCCGATGGGCATCGGCGGTACCGCGGATGGCCTCCGCCAGGATCCGGTCCAGCGGCATGTCCCGCCGCGATCCGGACAGTTCGGTCAATCGGCCGCCGAGTCGCGCCGCGAACCACGGCACCCCGTGCCCGCACCCGTCCTCGCCGGCCGGCGGAGTGACCCCGTCCAGGGCGACCAGGACCCCGCCGCCCGAGGCGGGGATCACCGCCGACACCCAGTCCTCATTGGGGCGTTCCGGTCTGCCGGGGGCGGAAGCGAGGTCGATGCGCATGCGGACATACTGCCCCGCGGACCCCGCCGCACACGGGCAGGTCCGTACCAAGTCGCGTGCCGAGTTCCGTACCAAAGGGGCAATGGGTGAACGGCGCCCCGTGCCGGTGTGGGCGGGCATATTGCCAAAGCCCCCATCGATCTTTCAACCGCCCGTCCATGGCGGCGCTCTGGAGCCACCTGTCCGAGTTGGAAGCCAACTCATCCGTGATGTTCACTCGTTCGAGTGGCCGGGTGGGCGATGTGCGGCTCTCTCCCCAACACGCTGCAAAGGTCTGAAGCGGTACGAGGGAGCAGGGGGCGTTTACTTGTTGACCGGCCGTTACCTCGGCCACACGAGTAGACGAGCAAGAGCACACGTACAGGATTGCGAGCACCGGTGCAGAAGAAGCGGTCTCGGAAGAACGGCACCGCCATCGACGGCCCGGCCCCCGCAGGACGACGCGTCCGCGTGCGCCGCAGGCTGGTCGTCGGAGTGGCGGTCACCGGCCTCACCGTCCTCGCGGCGGGCGCACCCGCCGTCGTCTCCGCCACGAGGGAACTGAACGACTCCCAGCACCTCGTCACCCTCGCGGAGCAGGCCGGGCAGGCACTCACCCTCGCCCACCTCCTCGGCGACGAGCGCGACGCCGTCGTCGAGTACGCCGCCAAGGGCCGCCCCGGCAACGCCAAGGGCGCCGTCCAGGAGCGCGTCGCCCGCACCGACCGGCAGCTCTCCGAGGTCCAGGCCGACGCCGACGAGGCGACCGCCCGCTCCCTCGCCCGGATCCGGGCCGTCCGCACCGAGGCCGTCGAAGGCAAGGGCAGCGCCCTCGCCGCCCACCAGGCCTACGCGGGCGTCATCGCCGAACTCCTCGCCCCCGGCGACCGCCTCGCCGAACTGACCCCGCCGCGCGCCACCACCGCCCTCGCCACCACCCGCCCCCTGGCCCCGCTCGGCCAGGCCGTGGACCAGGCCTCCGCCACGCGTGGACTGCTGCTCGCCGCACTGGCCGTCCCCCGAGGTGAGCAGCCCCCCAACTCGGCCGTGGTCGACGAACTCACCACCGCCGCGCAGCGGGCGCGCGTACGCGAGCAGGCCGCCCTGGACGACTTCGCACGGGCCGCGCGTCCCGACGTACGGCAGACCCTCGCCGCCACCGTCACCGGCCCCGAGGTCAAGGCGGCCGACGACTTCCTCAAGAAGCTCACCGACCGGCCCACCCTGAACCCCGCCGACCGCAAGACCGACGCCGGCGCGGTCGGCTCCGCCCTCACCGCCCGCCTCGACCGCATGCGGTCCGTTGAGTCGACGCTCGCCGGCCAGCGCTCCTCCGCGCTCGCCGCCCAGCGCGACGACGACGTGACCCGGCTCGAACTGGTCATCGCGGCGATGGGCGTGCTCTTCCTCTTCGCCGTCGGCTTCGCGACCGCCGTGGCGCGCTCGCTCACCCGGCCGCTGTCCGTCCTGCGCCGAGGCGCGGAGCGGCTGGCGACGCCGGAGGGCTCGGTGGAGCCGGTCCGGTTCACCGGCCGCAACGACGAGTTCGCCGAGGTCGTACGCCACCTGAACGCCGTCCGCGAGCAGACCGTCTCCCTGCACACCAAGATCGCCGGACTCGACGCCGACAAGCGCCGGATCAACGGCCGCAACGAGGCGCTGACGGCAGGCCGGGAGGTGCTGGAGGAGGAGCTCACGAAGCTGCGTGCGGGCCTGGAGGAACACCGCCGCATCATGTCGACGACCTCCGTCTCGCTGTCGCTGCGGACCCTGGGCCTGGTGGAACGCCAGCTCGCCGTCATCGAGGAGCTGGAGTCCAAGGAGCAGGACCCGGACCGCCTCGCGACCCTGTTCAAGCTGGACCACCTGGCGACGGTGATGCGCCGCCACAACGAGAACCTGCTGGTCCTCGCCGGCCAGGAACACGGCCACGCGCAGGGCCTGCCGGTCCCGCTCGTCGACGTCATGCGGGCCGCCGTCAGCGAGATCGAGCGCTACGAGCGGGTCGACCTCGCGGTGCTGCCCGCGTACACCCAGGTCGCGGGGCACGCTGCCGACGACATCTCGCACGTACTGGCCGAGCTGCTGGAGAACGCGACGACGTTCTCGCCGCCGGACGCCAAGGTGAAGGTGTCCGGGTGGCTGCTGGACTCCGGTGACGTGGTGCTGTCCGTCGTGGACGAGGGCATCGGCGTCACCGAGGACCGCCTGGAGTCGCTGAACGCCCGCCTGTCCGCCCCCGACGCGTACGACGAGGAGCCCGAGGAGGAACACGGCCTCGGCCTCGGCCTGTACGTGGCCGGCCGGCTCGCGGCCCGGCACGGCGTGACGGCGGAGCTCCGCGCCCCCCGGCACGGCGGCACCGAGGCCCTGGTCGTCGTCCCGGTCTCCCTCCTCCCGACCACCCCGCCGGCCTCCCCGATCCACACCCTGTCCACCCCGGGCGCGCCCGCGCTGCACCTGCCGGGCGTGATAGCGGAGGCGAACGAGAACACCCTCCTGGCCCGCCCCCGAGGCGCGGACGCGGTATCCGTTCACACGGAGCCGACGGAGCCGACGGAGCCGACCCGGGACGCCGCCTTCGGTGCGGCGGACGACGTGGACGCCGCCTTCGGCGTGGCCGCCGGAGCGGAGCCCGGCCTTGGCGCGGGCGCTGACGTGGACGCCGTCTTCGGAGCGGCCGCCGACGCGGAGACCTCGCGTGGCGCGGCGGACGACGTGGACGCCGCCTTCGGCGTGACCGCCGACGCGGAGCCTGTCCGTGGCGCGGCCGCTGAGGTGGATGCCGCCTTCGACGTGGCCGCAGACTCGGGCGCCGACTCGGGCGCCGACCTTGGCGTGGACGCCAGCCCTGAGCCCGTTCCCGGTGCGGACGTCGCCACCGGTGAGGACTTGACGGCCGGCCCGGACCTCGCCGCCCCGGCGGAGCCGCGCCCGGACGGTGTCCTCGGCGTGGGCGCCGACGCGGCTGCCGACCTGCCGGGTGAGACCCGAGCGGGCGCTCCTGACCTCGCCGCCCCGGCGGCCCCGGCCGGGCTGCCCCCGGCCGACCAGGTGTTCACCGTCTCCGCCCCGGCGGGAGTCGGCTCCGAGCGGGACGGTGACCAGGCCCCCGCGGGGGAGGCGCAGCCGCCGTCGGCCGACGAGGTGTTCACCGCGCCCGGCCCGGAGGACGCCGGGCTGCCCCCGGCGGACCAGGTGTTCACGGCCGGGGCCGCTCCCGACGCGGTCGCCGCCGCCGTGCGGGACCCCGAGCCGGGGGACCCGGCCGCCGCGGACGACGCCGACCGGGGGGCCGGCGTACCGCGGAACCCGGCGGAGCCGGACCCGCACAGCCACACCCCCGCCGAGGGGAACTGGCTGCCCCGCCAGGGCAGTCACCCCGACGGGGAGGACGTCACCGACAAGGGCCTGCCCAAGCGCACCCCGCGCTCCGTGGCGGCACCGGCCGTCGGCCGCGCCCACGACGTACGACCCGCCCCGCCCCGGCGCGTCGACGCCGACGAACTGCGGCGCCGGCTGGGCGGTTTCTACCAGGGGGCCCAGGACGGGCGCAGGGTCTTCGCCGCCGAGGTGGCGGAGGCGGCCGGAGCGCAGGGACAGGGCGAGGGGCACACCGACCAGGGGGACACCGCACAGGAGGCACGCACATGACCGCGCCCAGTACGTACGGACTGAGCACCCAGGCCCGCAACCTGCAATGGCTGCTGACCGACCTGGTCGAGGAGGTACCCGGCGTCAATTCCGTAGCCGTGGTCTCCTCGGACGGGTTCCTGCTCCTGTCCTCCGACCCGGGTGCGGGCGAGACGCAGGCCCAGAACGCGGGCGCCGGCAGGAGCAAGGGCCCGCGCGGCGCCTCCGCCGACCTCGCCACCATCGTGTCGGGGCTCGGCAGCCTCACCACCGGCGCCGCCGCCCTCATGGACTGCGGATCCGTCAAGCAGACCATGGTGGCCATGGAGCACGGCTCCGTGTTCGTCATGGCCATCAGCGACGGCTCGCTGCTGGGCGTGCACGCCACCCCCGACTGCGACATGAGCGTCGTCGCCTACCACATGGCCCTGTTCGTCGGCCGCGCCGGCCACGTCCTGACCCCCGAAGTCCGCAGTGAGCTGCGCCAGTCGATGGAGAAAACCCCGTGAGGAGTCCGGCCTCCGACCGGCTGCCGATACGCGGCGCCGACCGCCGCCCCGCCCGAGTCCGCCCGTACTCCCTCACGGGCGGCCGGACCCGGTTCACGCAGGTACTGCTCGTCGAGACCTTCGTCGCCGCCCTGGAGACGAAGGCCTCGCAGCCGCAGAAGCCCGACCGCATGCCCGAGATGCGCGCCATCGTCGAGGTGACCCGACGCATGCGCACGATCGCCGAGATCGCCGCGCTGCTGAAGCTGCCGCTCGGCGTGGTCCGCGTGCTCGTCAGCGACCTCGCCGACCAAGGACGGATCCGCGTCTACGGGACGGGCCACGGCACGGGCCGTCCCGACCGCGCGCTGCTGGAAAGGGTGCTCAGTGGTCTTCGCCGTCTCTGACGAACCGGTGTCCCCGCCGGAGTCGGACGACGAGCCCGTCCAGCCCTGGCAGTACGACCGCTCCCGCGCCCCCGTCGCCGTGAAGGTGCTGGTCGCGGGCGGCTTCGGCGTGGGTAAGACCACGTTCGTCTCCTCCGTCTCCGAGATCACCCCGCTGCGCACCGAGGCGGTGATGACCCAGGCCGGCGCCCCGACGGACGACCTGTCCGGCACCCCGGACAAGAACACCACCACCGTCGCCATGGACTTCGGCCGGACCACCCTCGATGATGATCTTGTTCTGTACGTGTACGGGACCCCGGGCCAGGAGCGCTTCTGGTTCATGTGGGACGACCTCGCGCGCGGTGCCATCGGCGGCATCGTGCTGGCCGACACCCGACGGCTGCGCGACTGCTTCCCCGCGCTCGACTACTTCGAGAGCTGCGGGCTGCCGTACGCCGTCGCCGTGAACCACTTCGAGGGCTCCGACTCCTACGAGCCCGAGGACGTGCGCGAGGCGCTGACCGTGCCGCCGCACGTACCCGTCGTGATCATGGACGCGAGGAACCGCCCTTCGGTCGTCGAATCCCTGCTGACGCTGGTCGGGCACGCCCTCGACACCACTCCCGATTCCGAATAGAGAACGTGAGAGATGCGCAAGATACTCGTCGTGGGAGCCGGCCAGGCCGGTCTCCAGCTGGCTCTCGGACTCCAGGCGAAGGGGTACGACGTCACCCTCATGTCCAACCGGACGGCGGACGAGATCCGCACCGGGCGGGTCATGTCGACGCAGTGCATGTTCGACACGGCGCTCCAGCACGAGCGTGATCTCCAGATCAACTTCTGGGAGCAGCAGGCGCCGAAGATCGAGGGCCTGGGAGTCTCGGTCGCCGGCCCCGACACCGGCCGCGCCGTCGACTGGATGGGCAGGCTCAAGGGGTACGCGCAGTCCGTCGACCAGCGCGTGAAGATGGCCGGCTGGCTGGACACCTTCACGCAGCGCGGCGGGCAGTTGGTCATCCACGGCGCGTCCGTCGCCGACCTGGACTACTTCTCGCGTGCGTACGACCTGGTGCTGGTCGCCGCCGGCAAGGGCGAGCTGGTGTCGATGTTCGAGCGGAACGCGGTGCGTTCCCCGTACGACGCCCCGCAGCGCGCACTGGCCGTCTCCTACGTCCACGGGCTCGGCCCGCGCCCGGAGCACCCGGAGACCGAGGCGGTCCGCTGCAACCTGGTGCCGGGCGTCGGCGAACTGTTCGTCATGCCGACCCTGACGACTTCGGGGCGCGCGGACATCCTGTTCTGGGAGGGCATCCCGGGCGGCCCGCTGGACGTCTTCAACGGCGTGCGGGACCCGAAGGACCACCTGGCGCTCACGCTGGAGCTGATGGAGAAGTTCACGCCCTGGGAGCACGCGCGGGCGACGAAGGTGGAGCTGACGGACGCGGGCGCCACGCTGGCGGGCCGTTACGCGCCGGTGGTCCGCAACCCCGTCGGGCGGCTGCCGGGCGGCGGGCTGGTGCTGGGCGTGGCGGACGTGGTCGTGGCGAACGACCCGATCACGGGTCAGGGCTCGAACTCGGCCGCCAAGTGCGCGGCCTCGTACCTGTCGTCCATCCTGATGCACGGCGACAAGCCGTTCGACGAGTCGTGGATGAAGGGCACCTTCGACAAGTACTGGTTCACCACCGGCAAGCCGGTGACCCAGTGGACGAACGCCATGCTGGGAGTCCCGCCGGAGCACGTACTGAACCTGATCGGCGCGGCCGGGCAGCTGCAGCCGGTGGCGAATCGATTCGCCAATGGCTTCGACAACCCGGCCGACTTCGACGCGTACTTCTACGACCCGGAGGACGCGGCGGATTACCTGGCGGAGGTCTCGGCGGCTGTTTCTGCTGCTTCTGATGGGTCTGATGCCTCTGATGCTCCTGATGCCTCTGTGGGGGACTCCTCCGAGGAGTAGCCCGTGTCGTCCCCCTCCGCCGTGGCCGAATCGGGCAGCGGCGGAGGGGTGAACTCCGGCAGCGGAGCACCGTCCGGGTCCGGCCGCACCGCCCCGAGCAGCGGGTTCGCGGCGATCGGGGAGACCTTGACGCGGGTGCCCGGGCGCGGGGCCTGGATCACCTTGCCACCGCCGATGTACAGGCCCACGTGCGTGGCCTTGGGGAAGTACACCACCAGGTCCCCGGGCCGCAGCCGGTCCAACGGCACCTTCGGCAGCTGGGCCCACTGCTCCTGACTGGTCCGCGGGATGGTGCGCCCTGCGTGCGCCCAGGCCTGCGAGGTCAGCCCCGAGCAGTCGAACGAAGCCGGGCCCTCGGCCCCCCACACGTACGGCTTGCCGATCTGCGCCGCCGCGTACCTGAGGGCCGCGCCGCCCGCTGCGGTGGGCGTTCCGGTACGGGCGGGGAGCCGGCCGGAGTCCAGCAGCTTCCGCTGGGCCGCGTCGGTGTTCTCGGTCTCCCGCGCGCCGAGCTGGGTGAGTTGCTCCGGGGTCAGGGCGGCCAGCATCCGCTCGACCTCCTTCAGCTGCGCCCCGACCGCCTCCTTCTGGGTCTGCTGCCGGGCCGCCAGGGTCTGCTGGGTCTCCAGGGCCTTCCGGGCCCGGGCGGCGAGCGCGTCGGCCGCGGTCTTGTTCCGGGTGAGCTTGTCCAGTACGCCGGCCCGCCGGGCCCCCTCGCGGGCGGCGAGCCGCCGCTCGTCGAGGGCGGCCTGCGGGTCCTTGGCCAGCAGCATCCGGGCGTACGGGGAGAGCGAGCTGCGGGTGCCCTGGTACTGCTCCCGCGCCATTCGCCCGGCGAGGGCCTTCTCGGCGTCGAGGGCGCTGCGGGCCTTTCCGAGCTCGTCGGTCCGCAACCGCTCCTCCTCCTGACCGGCCTTGAGGGCCACCTCGGTGGCGTTGTACGCCTCGGTGGCCTCCTCCGCCTTCTGGTACAGGCCCTGGAGGCGGGCGAGCAGTGCGGGGACGGACTCGGCGGGGGCCGCGGGGGCCGCGGGGGCCGGGGCCGGGGCCGGGGCGGCGGGGTTGGCGGGCTCGGCGCCGGCCTGCGGGACGGGGCCCGCGACGAGGAAGGCTGCGGCTACGCAGCAGGCAGCACGAAGCGGCCGCTGTGACATGGGATCACCTCCGAGGCGCCCGATGCTGCCACGCCCGGTATGACAAATCGCCCAGGCGAGTCGGCGGGGTGAGGCGGCGTCACCCGGTTGGGCCTGTTGCGGGGGCTTTCCCCCTCGGGCCGGGCTCCGTGTCCGTGGCTGGAAGCCCCCCCGCCCCTTGGGCGAGGGGGCTTCCTCTTTCTCGGGTGCCTGGTGAGAGGGCGTGCTTCCCGCCTCGGGCCCGGCCCTGGGGCGGTGCCCCGGATTTCAGCCCGTCCGGCGTTTGAGGACCGGGGTCCGGGGCGGGGTCCCGAGCGGGGTCCGGGGCGGAGTCCCGAGCGGGGTCCGGGGCGGAGTCCCGGGAAACGGAGAAAGGGTGGGGCGGGGACCGGCTCCGCGCAGCGGCAGCCCCCCGGCAGCGACGGCCCCGGCCCGGTGGGGCCTCGGCCGGTCGGGGGCGGAGAGGGCTTGGGGGGTTCCCGGCTGCCCCATCGTCCTTCCGTGTCGGGCCGGCCTGTCAAGGGCGCTCCTCCTTCGTCGTCGCGTCGCTGCGCGATCGCCTTCGGCGACCCTTGACAGACCGTCCCGCCACGGAAAGACAAAGGACAGCCGGGAACCCCCCAAAAGGACGGGCCGGCTCGGGGCTCCAAGGGCGGGCCGGGCGGCGATGTCAGACCCCGTTGAGGTGGGGCACACCCTGCCTCGGCCCCTCCAGAGCACCGCCCGGGCCGGGCAGGCGGCCACCCTCCCCGAAACCCCCACCACAAGCCCCTCGGCGGGAGGAAGGACGCCCCAGATCGCTACGCGCTCCTCACGTCTCGGCGTCTGCGACCCGTCCGGGGCTGGTCACGCCCCAGATCGCTACGCGCTCCTCGACAACGGCGTCCGCGGCCCGTCTGGGGTTGGTCTACCGCGCCGCAGATCGCTGCGCGCTTCTCGTCGACGGCGTCCGCGAGCCGTCTCGGGAGGATCCGGACGGATCGAAGCGCCGCGGGGTCAGGAGGGTTCGCGGGACTCCCGCTCCCGGAGCAGTTCCTCGACCGCGCTGGGGAGGGTGGTCTCGAAGTCGATCAGCTTCGCCCAGGTCGGGGTCACGACGATCCGCACCATCTCGCGGTAGAGCGAGCGGACCTCGGCTTCCCATTCGGCCCGCTGCTCGGGAGTCATCACGTACGTCGAGTTCGCCTGGAGGTACTCGTCCGGGATGCCCTCGACGACGTCGAGCTCGGCCCGGCCGCGGACGAGCAGGATCCGTGGCGGGTGCACCTCGGTGTCGATGGTCAGGGCGACCGCGGGGTTGTGGCGCAGGGCCGTCAGCTTCGGGGCGTTCGGCGGTGTGCACATGACGATCTGTGAGCCGTTCCAGACGAAGGCGATCGGGATGGCCCGGGGTGTGCCGTCCTTGGCCACGTAGGCCAGGCGGGCCACGTCGCGGGCCAGGAGTTCCCGGCTGAGCGGGCGGTTCAGGATCTCGGTGATCTCGCTCGGCTGCACGGTCCGATCCTCCCGGATCGGGGGCCGGAGCGCAGGTCGAGGGGCGGGGCGGTCCCCCCGGAGGGGGACCCGACCCCGATTCCGGTCAGCTCGCGGACTGCTTCACGAGGGCGGCGATGGCGGCCTCGGTGGCGGGGGTGATCTCCGCCAGGGCGTAGCAGGTCGGCCACATGGTGCCCTCGTCGAGGTTCGCCTGGTCGCTGAAGCCGAGGGTCGCGTACCGGGCCTTGAACTTCTCCGCGCTCTGGAAGTAACAGACGATCTTGCCGTTCAGCGCGTAGGAGGGCATCCCGTACCAGAGCTTCGGTGCGAGCCCCGGGGCGACGGTCTTGACCATCGCGTGGACGCGCTCGGCCATGACGCGGTCGGAGTCCTGCATTTCGGCGATCTTCGCGACCACGGCGGCTTCGTCCTCCGCCGCCTTGTCGGCCTTCGTGCCGCGGCGCGCGGTCGCCTTCAGCTCCTTGGCGCGCTCCTTCATCGCGCTCCGCTCCTCGTCGGTGAAGGCGTCGGCCGTGGTGTCGGTGGTCTTGTTCATCGCTGGATTCCTCCTGTTGTGTGATGTTCGGGTGGTGGGGGCGGCTGTCAGCCCCAGGCGCCGGCGATCTGACGGGTCGTGGCGTTCAGGCGGTTGAACATGTTGGTCACGCCGATCATCAGGATGATCGCGGCGAGCTGCTTCTCGTCGAAGTACGTGGCGGCGGTGTCCCAGACCTCGTCGCTCACCGCATCGGGACGGTCGGCCAGCCGGGTCGCCGCCTCGGCGAGCGAGAGGGCGGCGCGCTCCTCGTCGGTGAAGTACGGGGTCTCCCGCCACACGGCGACCGTGGCGAGGCGCTCGTCGCTCACTCCGGCCTTGCGGGCCGTCTTGGCGCCGCCGTCGACGCAGGCGCTGCAACCGTTGATCTGGCTGACCCGCAGGTGGACCAGCTCCAGGATCTGGCCGTCCACCCCACCGGAGTGCACGGCCTTGAAGATGTCCTGGATGGGCTGCATCGCGCCGGAGAGGACCATGGCCGGGTTCTGCATACGAGACTGCATTTCTTCTCCTTGTTGTCGTCGCTTGCGGTGTGACTCCATGACAGCCGTTCCGGGCCGATCGGGGCAGGGCGATGGGACGGCGTGGGACAGGCGGAACAGCCTTGACCAGCGCGGATTCGGGCCGAAATACTGCTGGCCGGGCGGGACAACGGACGAGGGGGAACCGTGGAACAGGACGAGCTGGCCGGTCGGTTGCGCGCACTGCAGGAGCTGTCCGGATTAGGCGTACGGGCCCTCGCGCGGGACACCGGTCTCAGCTCTTCGTCGCTCTCGCGCTACCTCAGCGGCCAGACCGTGCCGCCCTGGCCCGCGGTGGTGGCCCTGTGCCGCCTGGTCAAGCGCGACCCCCGGCCGCTGCGCCCCCTGTGGGAGCGGTCCTCGAACCCGCTGCCGGCGCCCCCGAAGGCCAGTCGCCAGGTCCAGCCGAGGCCCCGCAACGATCTGCCGCGCGACGTACCGGACTTCACCGGGCGAGAGGACCGACTCGCCGATCTGTTCGCGGCGGTGGAAAGCCATCGGGTGGTCGCGGTCGACGGCATGGCCGGTGTCGGCAAGACCTGCCTGACCGTGCACGCCGCGCACCGGCTCGCCGCCGACTACCCGGACGCCCAGCTCTACGCGGACCTGCACGGATTCACCGAGGGCCGGGAGCCGATGAGCCCCGACTCCGTACTGCGCATGCTGCTCGGCGCGCTCGACGTCCCCTCCGAGCGGGTCCCGCAGGAAGGTCTGGAGCAGCTGTCCGCCTGCTGGCGCGCGGAACTGGCCGGCCGCAGGGCCGTCGTGGTCCTCGACAACGCCGCAGACGCCGAGCAGGTACGCCCGCTGCTGCCCGGAGCCGGTCCCTCCGTCGTCCTGATCACGAGCCGCAACCGGTTGCTGGGCCTGGACGAGGTCCCCCCGGTGTCACTGGACGTACTGAGTGCCCAGGAGAGCGCGGAGCTGCTGACCCGGGCCAGTGGCGCCGACGCCCGGCTCTCCAAGGACCCGGACTCCGCCGCCGAGGTGCTCCGCCTGTGCGGCCACCTCCCGCTCGCCCTGCGCCTGGCCGCGGCCCGGCTGCGGCACCGGCCGGGCTGGACCGTGGGCATCCTCGCCGAGCGGCTCTCGCAGGGCACGGGCGAGTTCGACGCCGCCTTCGCCATGTCCGTCAGACAGCTGGACCGCTCCCAGGCCCGCCTGTTCCGACTGCTGGGCCTGCTGCCCGGCGGAACCTTCGACGAGTACGTCGTGGCGGCCCTCGCGGACCTCCCGCTGGGCAGCGCCCGCGTGATGCTGGAGGACCTCCTCGACGCCCACCTGGTCCAGCAGCCGACGGCGGGCCGCTACCGACTGCACGACCTGGTGCACCAGCACGCGCGCCGGGCCTGCGCGGAAGAGGACTCGCAGACCGACCGCGAGCGCGCGCTTTCGCGCTTCCTCGACTACTACGTCCACGCCGCGGCCGCAGCCGACGCCGCGATGCCCGTTCTGGCACCGGGCCGGTCCGCTTCCGCCGGCCGCCCGCCGGCCGAGCTCCCGCGGTTCGCCGACAAGAACCACGCCATCGGCTGGCTGACCGCGGAGTACGAGAACATGATCGCCGCCTTCGAGACGGCGGACGCCGTCGGCGCCGACCTCCACGTGTGCGAGCTGCCGCGCTTCCTGCGTGCGTACTTCGCCCGCCGGTGCGGCACCACGCACCTCAACTACCTCTTCGAACGCTCGCTCGCCGCCGCCCAGCGCCTCGGTGACCCGCTCCAGCTGGCCGAGGCCCACAGCGACCTGGGCTTCGCCCGCTACAACGCGGGCCGGATGGCGGAGGCCGCCGCCGCGTACGAGGCGGCCGAACTCCACGGCGACACGGCCGAGCTGGCCATGCGCCGCGGCTACCTCAGCTGGGACGAGGGCCACGCCGAAGAGCCGCTCGAACTCTTCCGGCTGGCCGCGAAGCTCTACGAGGAAGCGGACTGTCCCGCCGGCGCGGCCCACGCCGCCGCCTCCGAGGCCTGGTCACTCCTCCAACTGGGCCACCGCGACCAGGCCGCCCGGCGCGCCCGAGAGGTCCTGGACACGCCCCACCCGGACCCCGCATGGCCCCCCACCCTGACGGCCCGGATCACGCTCGGGGTGGCCATCGCCTCAGAAGCCCCCGACGAGTCCATGGAACACCTGCACCGTGCCCTCGCACTGGCCCGCGAGGACGGACACATGAACAACGAGGCCTGGTGCCTCAACTGCCAGGGCGTCGCCCTGCGCGAAATGGGCCGGTACGAAGAGGCGCTGGCCAGCCACCGAGAGGCCTTCGCCCTCCTGGACGAGCTCTTCGAGGACCACTGGAAGATCCGTTTCCTCAACGCCTACGCCGAGACCTGCCGCCTCGCCGGCCTCCCCGACGAGGCCCTCCGCCTGCACCGCCAGGCACTGGAGCTGGCCCCGAAACTGGGATACCGCCACGAGGAAGCACTGGCCCACGAGGGCATCGCGACCCTCCTCCACGACGCCGATCCGACCACCGCCGCCCAACACCGCACGGTGGCCGAATCCCTGCTCGTGCGGGTCTGACCGGCCCGGCTGCCCCGTCGCCCTTCCGGGCCGTCCCGCCCGAAGGGCGATGGGGGAGTCGGGACCCCCAAGACCTCTTTGGCTCCGCCCAGCCGTCACTCCCGCAGCAAGCGCCCCTTGGCCGTCGTGAATTCCTGCGGGGTCAGCAGCCCCTCCCGGGCCAGGTCGGCCAGCTGTGTCAGCTCCGCCACGAGCGAGCCCACCGGGCCGGCCTCGGTGTGGCCGCCGGGCTCCGGCTCCGGTTCCAGCTCCCGTTCCCGTTCCCGTTCCGACTCCGGTCCGACGGCCTCCGGTTCCGCCACCTCCGCGGCTTCCTCCACCTCCACCGGCTCCGGCTCGATCGGCCCGGTGGTCGTCCTCCACCGCACCCCCTGACGCGGCCCGTCCACATCCACCGACCCCGTCCCCGTGGCCTGCGCCAGCAGCCCCCGCAGCAGCGGATGCCCCGAGGGCCGGTCCGCCGATCGCACCGTCACTCCCACCGGACGGATGAACATCAGGAAACCTCCACCTGGGGGTCGGACGCCACCCGGTCCGCCGGAATCCGCACCGAGCCCGCGATCCGCCCGCCCGCAGCCCGCACGGCGATGGCGGCGTCCTGCGCCCACACGTGCTCGACCAGCAGCAGCAACGCACAGCTCCCGCGTTCGAGCAGCTCAGCCGCCTCCCGCACGTCCTCCGGGCCGATCAGCCGGGCGGCCTCCCGCCCCGTCAGCAGGCCCCGCAGCTCGACGAACTCGTCGAACTCCGCCGCGAGCACTTCGCCCGCGGCCGTCCTCGTGGCCACCAGCCCGTCGATCAGCCGGACCACACCCGTCTTGCGCAGCCCCATGACGGCCTCGACCGCAGGCACCCGCAGCTGTTCTTCCGGGAACGCGAGAACGATGAATTCCACAGGTCCCATGAGCTACCCCGCCTCCCGCTCCCACCGACAACAGACCTGACCGTTTCTGACGACTCTTCGGCACACTATGACATAAGCGGACATAGCATCCATCTGCTTGCTACGTTTCGCTGTATGACCGCTCTGACGGCACAGGTGGCGGAGCCCGCCCCGCCCCCGCCCCCCGACGCCCACGCCCCCAAGCGTCGCGGCGTCGAGCTGGCGCTCCTCGCCGGAGCCGTCCTGATCTCCGTGCTCGGTTACCTCTACGTCGGCCTCGCGACCACCGGACGGATCCCCGGCCCGGCCGCCCGGTACGCCGGCGGCCTCGCCGCGGCCGCCCTCCTGGCGCACCTCGCCGTCCGCCTGGGAGCCCCGTACGCCGATCCCCTCGTGCTCCCCATCGCCGTACTCCTCAACGGCCTCGGCCTCGTCCTCATCCAGCGGCTCGACGCGACCACCCCCGCCCACCTCACCGCCGGGGACCAACTCCTCTGGTCCGCCCTCGGGATGGTGCTCTTCATCCTCGTCGTCTCGCTGCTCCGCGATCACCGCGTGCTCCAGCGCTACGCGTACCTCTCGGTCGCGGCGGCCCTCGTCCTCATGCTCGTCCCGGTCTTCTTCCCGGCCGTCAACGGCGCCCACATCTGGATCCGCTTCGCCGGACTCTCCTTCCAGCCGGGGGAGTTCGCCAAGATCCTGCTCGCCGTCTTCTTCGCCGCCTACCTCGCCGCGAACCGCACCGCCCTCGCCCTCACCGGCCGCCGCCTCTTCTGGAAGCTGCGCCTGCTCCCCGGTCGAGTCCTCGGCCCCATCCTCGCGATCTGGCTGCTCAGCGTCGCCGTACTCGTCCTGGAACGCGACCTCGGCACCTCCCTCCTCTTCTTCGGCCTCTTCGTGATCATGCTGTTCACCGCCACCGGCCGGATCGGATGGATCGCGATCGGCCTGCTCCTCGCGGGACTCGGCGCGTACGCCGTCGGGACCTTGGAGCCGCACGTGCACAGTCGCGTCGACGACTGGCTGAATCCTTTCGCCTCCATCGACCGGGGCGAGGGCCCCGGCCAGCTCGCCCAATCCCTCTTCGCCTTCGGAGCCGGCGGCCTCCTCGGGGCGGGCCTCGGCCACGGGCAGTCCTTCCTCATCGGCTTCGCCGCCAAATCGGACTTCGTCCTCGCCACCGCCGGCGAGGAACTCGGCCTCGTCGGCCTCGCCGCGATCCTGCTCCTCTACGGACTCCTCGTCGCCCGCGGCTTCCGCGCCGGGCTCGCGCTGCGCGACCCCTTCGGCCGACTGCTCGCCACCGGCCTCTCCTCCATCGTCGCGCTCCAGGTGTTCGTCATCGCGGGCGGCGTCACCGGACTCATCCCGCTGACCGGCATGGCCATGCCCTTCCTGGCCCAAGGCGGCTCTTCGGTGGTCACCAACTGGATCATCGTGGCGCTCCTGATCCGCCTGAGCGACAGCGCGCGCCGCCCCCGCCCCACGGCGACCGCACCCCCGACGGCAATCGAAACGGCGACCCAGGAGCCCGACGCGTGATCCGCTACATCCGCTGGTGCGCCTACTTCTGCGCGGCCCTCCTCGTCGCCCTGCTGGTCAACGTCACCAGGGTCCAGGTCTGGGAATCCGCCGCCTACGGTGCGAACCCGGCGAACAAGCGCCCCGTCATCGAGCGCTACGCCGAACCCCGCGGCGACATCCTCGTCGACGGCCGCCCGGTCACCGGCTCCCGCGACAGCGGACAGCTCCTCCGCTACGAGCGCACGTACAAGAACGGCCCGCTCTACGCCCCCGTCACCGGCTTCTCCTCCCAGACGTACGGGACGAGCTTCGTGGAGCGCGCCGAGGACGGCATCCTCTCGGGCAGCGACCCCGGCCTCTCCGCCTTCCCGCTCTGGTACGAGCTCTCGCGCGGCCGACCCGCCGGCGGGAACGCGGTCACCACCATCCGCGCCGCCGTGCAGCAGGCCGCGTACAAGGGGCTCGCGGGCAAGCGCGGCGCGGTCGCGGCGGTCGAGCCGGCCACCGGGAGGATCCTCGCGCTGGTCAGCAGTCCCTCGTACGACCCCGCCCTGCTCTCCGGTACGGGTACGCGCGTCAAGGAGGCCTGGACGCGGCTGAACGCGGACCCGGCCAAGCCGATGCTCAACCGGGCGCTGCGCGAGACTTACCCTCCCGGCTCCACCTTCAAGATCGTGACGGCGGCCGCCGCCCTCGACGCGGGCGTTGTCACCGACGTGGACGCCCCGACGGAGACCCCCGACCCGTACCCGCTGCCCGGAACGAGCACCCTCCTGCCGAACGCGGGCGCGGGCTGCCAGGACGCCTCGATGGCGGATGCCGTGCAGTGGTCGTGCAACACGGTGATGGCGAAGATCGGCGTACAGGTGGGCTTGCGCGGGATGGTGGAAGCGGCCGGGCGGTTCGGCTTCAACGACGACGGGCTGCGCGTGCCGTCCTGGGTCTCGCGCTCGAACTTCGACACCGACATGAGCCAGGACCAGCTGGCCCTCTCCTCCATCGGGCAGTTCAACACCAAGGCCACGCCGCTGCAGATGGCGATGGTGGCCGCGGCGGTCGCGAACGGCGGCGAGCTGTACTCGCCCTACCTGGTGGAACGCACCACCCAGAACGACGGGGACCAGGTCCGCCGCGGGAACCAGCGCAGCATGGGCCGGGCCATGAACCCGGCGACGGCGCTGCGGCTGCAGCAGCTGATGGTCAAGGTGGTGGAGAACGGGACGGGCCGGAACGCGGCGATCCCGGGTGCGGTCGTCGGCGGCAAGACCGGTACGGCGCAGCACGGCGTCGGCAACGTGGGAACGCCGTACGCGTGGTTCATCTCCTGGGCCAAGGCGGAGGGCGCGCCGATGCCTGCGGTCGCGGTGGCGGTGGTGGTCGAGGACGCGTCGGCGGACCGCGGCGAGGTCAGCGGAAACCTGGCGGCCGCCCCGATCGCACGGGCGGTCATGGAGGCGGCCCTCAAACACTGACCGGCCCGCCTCCGCCGCACGGTGGGCGGCGGGTCCGCCGCCCCGGGGCGTCGACTAGGGTTTCGGAGCCAGAACAGCGTGGCCACGTACGACCGGGTACGGCCGGGTACGACCACGCACGACCGCACGCACGACCCCGAGGAGCAGCCGTGAGCGAGCCCGCGTCCACCGCCCTGCAGCAGGAGATCGCCCGCGACCTCCTGGTGAGCGAGACCTTCGACGCGGAGCGCGAGATCGAGCGCCGGGTGGCCTTCCTCACCGAGCGGCTCACCTCGACCGGCCTGCGCTCCCTGGTCCTCGGCATCAGCGGTGGCGTCGACTCCACCACCGCCGGGCGCCTGTGCCAGCTCGCCGTGGAGCGGGCCCGCGCCGCCGGGCACGAGGCCGCCTTCTACGCCATGCGCCTGCCCTACGGGGTCCAGGCCGACGAGAAGGACGCCCAGCTCGCCCTCTCGTTCATCCGCGCCGACCAGGTCCTCACCGTCGACGTGAAGCCGGCCAGCGACGCCGCCCTCGCGGCCTCGCTCGCCGCCGGGGTCTCCTTCCGCGACGCCCACCACCAGGACTTCGTCCAGGGCAACATCAAGGCCCGCCAGCGCATGATCGCGCAGTACGCGGTCGCCGGCGCGCACGACGGTCTGGTCGTCGGCACCGACCACGCCGCCGAGGCGGTCTCCGGCTTCTTCACCAAGTTCGGCGACGGCGCCGCCGACCTCGTCCCGCTGACCGGCCTGACCAAGCGCCGGGTGCGCGCCGTCGCGGACGCCCTGGGCGCCCCCGCCGAGCTGGTGTGGAAGGTTCCGACGGCCGACCTGGAGACGCTCGACCCGGGCAAGGCCGACGAGGACGCGCTGGGCGTCACGTACGACGACATCGACGACTTCCTGGAGGGCAAGCCGGTGGACGAGCGCGCCTTCGAGATCATCGCCCGCCGCTACCGGCTCACGGAGCACAAGCGGCAGCTCCCGATCGCGCCGTAACGCTCGCCGCTGGGCCGGCCGGGACGGGGCGCCGTCGCGCCGACGGGCTCCGCCGCACCGTTCGGCCCGTCCCGGCGCCCGTAGCCTCGCCGGCATTTGAGTCCCGGGTCCCCTCCAGCCTCCCCGGCGTTCGAGGCCCGGGTCCGGGCAATTCCAGCCTCACCGGCGTCCGAGGCCCGGGGTCCGGGGCGGAGTCCCCGGGTCTTTCAGCCCGTCCGGCGTTTGAGCCCCGGGCACATCCAGCCTCGCCGGCGTTTGAGGCGCGGGTCCGGGGCGGAGTCCCGGGGAACGGTGGAAGGGCGGGTAGGGGACTGCTCCGCGCAGCGGTACCCCGGGGGCGGCCCGCGCGCGAGGGGCCGTCGGGGCCGGGCGCGCGCCGGGGCACCTCCTCGGGCGTCGAACCTTTCCAGGCAGCGGACATGTGTGGCGTGGTTGCGTTCGACGCCCTGCGGGGGCGCCCCACCGCACACCCGACCCCGACGGCGCGGGGTTATGCGAGCGGGCCCGACCCCGCCGGCGCGGGAGTGCGGGGGTTGCCGGGGACACCCCGGCGGGACGGCATGGGGCCGAGGGGACACCCGGGCCCGGCGGAGCCTAGCCGGCGTCGGCCCCCTCCGAGACGGCCGCCCGTACCTCCGCCACCCGCTCCGCCTCCTCCGCCGCGAACCGTTCGCGGTCGAGGGCCTCGGCGATCTCCTCGTCCTGGCTCATCAGCAGGTCGAGGTTCGAGTCGCCCATCTCGAAGACGCCCATGTCCAGGTACGCCTTCTGCAGCCGCTCGCCCCACAGACCGATGTCCTTCACGCACGGCACGATCCGGCTGAAGAGCAGCTTCCGGAACAGGTGCAGGAACTCCGACTGCTCGCTGTACTCCTCCGCCTCCCGCCGCGGGACGCCGAAGTTCTCCAGCACCTCCACACCGCGCAGCCGGTCCCGCATCAGGTGGCAGCCCTCGATCACGAACTCCTCGCGCTCCTTCAGTTCCGCGTCCGTCAGCTGCCGGTAGTAGTCCCGCAGCGCCATCCGCCCGAAGGCGACGTGCCGGGCCTCGTCCTGCATCACGTACGCCAGGATCTGCTTGGGCAGCGGCTTGTCCGTCGTGTCGCGGATCATGCCGAAGGCGGCCAGCGCCAGCCCCTCGATCAGCACCTGCATCCCCAGGTACGGCATGTCCCAGCGGGAGTCGCGCAGGGTGTCGCCGAGCAGCTCCTGAAGGCTGTCGTTGATCGGGTAGAGCATCCCGACCTTGTCGTGGAGGAACCGTCCGAAGATCTCCGCGTGCCGGGCCTCGTCCATGGTCTGGGTGGCGGAGTAGAACTTCGCGTCCAGGTCCGGCACCGACTCCACGATCCGTGCCGCGCACACCATCGCGCCCTGCTCGCCGTGCAGGAACTGGCTGAACTGCCAGGCGCTGTAGTGCCGGCGCAGCTCGCCCTTGTCCTTCTCGGTGAGCTTGGCCCAGTGCCGGGTCCCGTACAGCGTCAGCACCTCGTCCGGGGTGCCCAGCGGATCGTACGGGTCCACCTCGATGCCCCAGTCGATGCGCTTGGCGCCGTCCCACTGCTTGTCCTTGCCCTTCTGGTACAGGGCCAGCAGCCGTTCGCGGCCCTCGTCGTACTCCCAGTTGAAGCGGGCCGAGCCGGTGGAGGGGATCTGCCAGACGCCCTCGCCCGGGTCCTTGGTGTAGAGCTCGTGCGTCGACACTGACGCCCCCTTGTCACGCGATCCACGCGTAGCCGCGTACTGCCGTGCAGGACTGGACAGTTGGCAGCGTCACACGTTGGTAGACGCGCGGTCAACAAGTCGTGCGCGAGGGATTGACGACCTTGCTGACAAGCAGTCTCATAAGCAGTGACCGCCGGTAACCCAACCACGAGGTGTCCGAAGCCATGACGACGGTGACCGACCGAGCCGAGCTGAGGGACGCCCTCGGCCTGCTCAAGGACCGCGAACAGATCGCCGAGCGGCTGCTCGAATCCTCGGCGAAGCACTCCTTCGACCCCGACAAGGAACTCGACTGGGACACCCCGCCCATCGACGGCAAGTACTACTGGCCGCCCGAGCTGCTCTCCCTCTACGACACCCCGCTGTGGAGGAAGATGGGGGAGGAGCAGCGCATCGACCTCTCCCGCCACGAGGCGGCGGCGCTCGGCTCGCTCGGCATCTGGTTCGAGATCATCCTGATGCAGCTGCTGGTCCGGCACATCTACGACAAGTCCCTGACCAGCAACCACGTCCGCTACGCGCTCACCGAGATCGCCGACGAGTGCCGCCACTCGATGATGTTCGCCCGCCTGATCAAGCAGTCCGGCGCCCCCGACTACCCGGTCTCCCGCCTCAACCACAACCTCGCCCGGATCCTGAAGACCGTCTCCACCACCCCCGGCTCCTTCGCCTGCACCCTCCTCGGCGAGGAGATCCTCGACTGGATGCAGCGCCTCACCTTCCCGGACGAGCGCGTCCAGCCCCTCGTCCGCGGAGTGACCCGGATCCACGTCATCGAGGAAGCCCGGCACGTCCGTTACGCCCGCGAGGAACTGCGCCGCCAGATGCTCACCGCCCCGCGCTGGGAGCAGGAACTCACCCGGATCAGCTGCGGCGAGGCCGCCCGCGTCTTCTCGGTCGCCTTCGTCAACCCGGCCGTCTACGACAACATCGGCCTCGACCGCCGCGAAGCCGTGGCCCAGGTCAAGGCGAGCGGCCACCGCCGCGAGGTCATGCAGACCGGCGCCAAGCGGCTCACCGACTTCCTCGACGACATCGGCGTCCTGCGCGGCCCCGGCCGCCGCCTCTGGAAGAGCTCGGGCCTCCTCGCGTAAGCGCGGACGACGCGCGACGACGGTCGTCTACCCTGCGGACATGAGAGCCGTACGCGCCTACCGCAGGCTGAGCGTCGAGGAGCGGCGAGCCCAACTCCTCGACGCCGCCCTCTCGCTGTTCGCGCACCGCGCGCCGGAGGAGGTCTCGCTCGACGACGTCGCCGAGGCCGCCGGGGTCTCGCGCCCGCTCGTCTACCGCTACTTCCCGGGCGGCAAGCAGCAGCTCTACGAAGCCGCACTGCGCTCCGCCGCGGACATCCTCGAACTCTGCTTCGCCGAACCCCAGCAGGGCCCCCTCACCCAGCGGCTGAGCCGCGCCCTGGACCGCTACCTCGCCTTCGTCGACGAACACGACGCCGGCTTCGCGGCGCTCCTCCAGGGCGGCAGCGTCGTCTCCACCTCCCGTACGACGGCCACGGTGGACGGCATCCGCCGCGCCGCGGCCGACCAGATCCTCGTCCACCTCGCCGTCCCCGCCCCCGGGCCGCGCCTGCGCATGATGGTCCGTACGTGGATCACGGCGGTCGAGGCGGCCTCCCTCATCTGGATCGACGAGGGCAAGCAGCCCGAGGTCGAATCCCTCCGGGACTGGCTCGTGGACCAGTTCGTCGCCCTCCTGACGGCCACGGCGGCCACCGACCCCGAAACGGCGGCCGCCGCCCGCGCGGCCCTGGCCCTCGAATCCGCGGACGGCCCGGTCGGCGTCCTGGCCCGGCGGGTCATCCCGGTGGTCTCCGAGGCCGCCCACCTCCTGTGACACTGGTGGCGTGAGAAGCCAACCCACCCCCTTCGAGGGCGGCCCGATGGACGGCCGCGTCCTCCCGATCCTGCTGGGCCCGACCGGCCACCCGCCGAAGTGGTACGAGATCCCGGTCCCGACACCGGACGGCCCGCCGACGGTACTGCTGTACGAGCGCGTCCCGGCCGGCTACTCCAAGCGGCTGGGGCTCCAGAAGGGCTGGAAGTACCAGCACCGCCCGGGCGGCGTGAAGCCGAAGCCCCGCTGGCCGTGGACCAAGCCGTAGCGCGAGCCCTGCCGATGGCTCCGCCGTAAGCCCAGCCCCGCCGGCGTTTGAGGCCCCGGATCTTTCAGCCTCGCCGGCGTTTGAGGCGCGGGGTCCGGGGCGGAGCCCCGGGGAACGGTGGAAGGGCGGGTAGGGGACCGGCTCCGCGCAGCGGCACCCGCCCACGGGGCGGCCCGCACGCGAGGGGCCGTCGGGGCTGGGCGCGCGGCGGGGCACCTCCTCGGGCGTCGAACGTGACGGGGCAGCGGACATGTACGGCGTGGTTGTGTTCGACGCCCTGCGGGGGCGCCCCACCGCACACCCGGCCCCGACGGCGCGGGGGTGTCACTCGGCGGGCCCGCAGCGCACCCGCGTTCGACGCCCTGCGGGGGCGCCCCACCGCACGCTCGGCCCCGACGGCGCGGGGGTGGCACCGGGGCCGGTTCGACGTCCGGAGGCCCGGCAGTCGGCTACGCCGGAGGGGGTGCCTGCGGCGGGGACTCCGGGAGGTTCAGGACCGCCAGCCCCCCGCCCCCCTCCGCCCGCCGGAACGACAGCTCCGCGCCGATCGCCTCCGCCTGCCCCACCGCGATCGTCAGCCCCAGCCCGTGCCCCTTGCCCCCGCCGCTGCGGAACCGCTGCGGCCCGTGCTCCATCAGGTAGTCGGGGAACCCGTCCCCGTGGTCCCGTACGGTCACCACCGGCCCGTCCACCGTCAGCACCACCGGTGGCCGCCCGTGCTTGTGGGCGTTGGCCACCAGATTCCCCAGCACCCGCTCCAGTCGTCGCCGGTCCGTCTCCACGTGCGCGTCCCGGACCACCACCAGCTCCGTGTGCGTGTCCGTCCCCGACGCCCGCACCACCCGCCCGGCCAGCCTCCCCAACTGGTGCAGGTCGGTCTCCACCACCTCGCTGCCCGAATCCAGCCGCGAGATCTCCAGCAGGTCCTCCGTCAGCTGCCGCATCGTGCGCACGCGCTCCCGCACCAGCTCCGTCGGCCGGCCCTCCGGCAGCAGCTCGCTCGCCGCCTGCAGTCCCGTCAGCGGAGTCCGCAGCTCGTGCGCCACGTCCGCGGTGAACCGTCGCTCGCTCTCCAGCTTCGTCTGCAGACTCCCCGCCATCGTGTCCAGCGCCCCGGCGACCGTCGACACCTCGTCCTGGTGCCGCGAGGGATCCTTGGTACGCGGGTCGCCCACCCGGGCATCGAGGTCGCCCTGGGTGATCCGCCGCGCCACGGACGCCGTCTGGTGCAGCCGCCGCGTCACGCGGGTCACCGCGAAGGCGCCCACCAGCAGCGTCCCGCCGATCGCGAGCACCGACGACCCGATGATCGCGTTGTCCAGCCCGTTGATGGTGCGCGCGCTCTGCTCGTAGTCGATGGCGGTGGCCAGCGCCCGCCCGTCCGCCGGAGCCGCCGCCCACATCATCGGGCGGCCGTCGAGGTCCGCCACCATCGTGCCCCGGTGCCCTCCGACGGCCAGCGCCCGCAGCTTCACCGGCAGCCCCACGGGGTCCAGCCCCGAACCGGGCGGCAGGGCCTCGCCCGCCTCGTAGGCGCGCGAGACCTCGTGCAGTCTGCCGAGCGCCTTGTCCCGTGCCGTGGCCACGGTCTGCCGGGTCACCTCCACGTGCACGAGCGCACCCAGCAGCGCCGCCAGGGTGCAGCACATCACCACGATGAAACACGCCGACTTCCAGGTCAGCGTGGCCGTCCAGGCGGGCAGCCGGACCTTCACGGCGACCCGGTCCCGATGCCGGGGCGGAGCCCGCCCCCGTTGCCGCCGCCGCCCCCGTTTCCGCGCCCGCTGCCCGTACCGGGCCCTCCGCCGGGAGCCCTGGTGTGCGAGGGAGGCCTGGTGCCCGAGGGCTTCGCCGGTGCCTGCGGATTCGCGGGCACCCGTACGATCTGCTCGCGCGTCGGCAGCATGGTGAGCTGCTTCTCGTCCCAGGACCAGGCGGTGATCAACTCGTAGCCGTTGTTGCCGCTGGGCGCCCGCAGGATCACGTCCTGTCCGGCCACTTCCACGGTGATCACGCTCTGCGTGGTCGCCATGATCCGGTTGAGCCGCCCGTCGGGGTCCGCCGTGTACACCCGTACGGACATCTCCTTCTCGGGGACGTCCGGGCCGGTGCCGAACTCGATGCCGATGATCAGCTCGTCCTTGCCGTTGCCGGTGAGGTCCCGGTAGTACGGCTTCAGGACCGGGCACCCCGCCCCGCCCGAGGAGTCCTCCGCGTCCTCGCCCTCCGCCGGGCACGCGAGGATCGCGGCGGCGGTCTTCGGCGGCATCCCGTCGGGGCCGACGTCCGTGTCCGGGTGGGCGCGCAGCTCCGCCTGGACCAGCGCCACCGGGTCGACGGCGTGCACGTCCTGGTCCTTGACGGGCGGGATCCCCTTGACGTACTCGGGCGGAGCCCCGCCGGGATCGGCGGGTGGCACGGTCGCACCCTTCCGCTCCGGCCACAGGTGTACGGGCCCGCGCGCGGTCGGCGTGGCACCGGCACCGGCCAGCCCGCCCGTGTCGCCGCAGCCGGTCAGCAGCGGGAGCAGCGCGACGGAGCCCACGACGAGGACGGCGGCGGCCGCACGCAACGGAAACCTGCTCACAGAACTCCGCGCCCTCCTGCCCGCGCCACGACAGCCGGTCGCGTCAACCTTATGCGGAGCTCAACCCTGTTTGCCCACGCGGTTGACGCGCGTCAATGATCCGTAGCCCGTCCGTATCCACTCCGTATCCGGTCCGCGCCCGCCGGGCCGGACACCGCAGGCCGGTCCTCAGCCGTTGGTCCGGCCGCGCCGCAGCATGGCGAAGCCGAGCCCGGCCGCGCCGACGGCCGCGATGCCGCCACCCGCGGCGAGCAGCAGCACGCCCTCGCCCGGTCCGTCGGCCAGGTTGACGATCCGGTACACGGTGCCCGCCCTCCCGGACGACGCCACGGGGACGGCGTGCCCGCTGCGGGTGCCCGTCTTGTGGCCGTCGCCCGTGAGGACGTGGCCGCCCCGCGGGTCGGCGACGTCCCCGGTCCAGGAGGTGAGCCGGCCGTCGGAGGCCAGCGCGGCGTGGAGCGCCCCGGTACCGCCGGTGGCGCCGTCATCACTGGTCAGGGTGGCGGTGCGGTGCCCGTCGGCGCCCAGGATCTCGGCCTGGTAGACGCCCTTCGAGACCCGGTAGACGTGCGCCGTGGACACCCCGTCCGCGAGGGCGAGCGTCTTGACCAGGGTCCGCTGCGGGGCGGCGGAGGCCGCCGGCACCCCCTCGGCGAGCGCGGCGGCGGTGGGCAGGGCCAGCAGACTTCCGGCGCAGGCGGTCACGGCGGCGGCGCGAACGAGGGTGCGGCGGCGGACGGTGCTCACGGGGAGTCCTCCGGTGCTGGTCAGGGCCTGGCGGGTCCAGGTGGGACAAACCTAGGGGCCCGCCGTTGCGGCCGAGCCCCGTTCGTGTAACAGCGGAGCCGCAACGTCCCGTCGGAGTCGTTACACATCCGGGGGATTGCCGTGCGGGGCCGGGGCTGCTCCCATGGACGGTGGGGGGTGAGCTCGATGTCGGCTCTCAAAGTACTGCCGTCGGCCGGTCGCGCCGGCCGTGGCCGGTTGTACGTCAACCGGCCGGACGGTCAGGCGGTGGCCTGGTACGACCGCCAGGCAAACCGCATCAGCGTCCTGGCGGACGACCACCGGGAAGCGATCCTCGCGGCCCTCCGCCCCTATCTGAGCGGGACGGTCTCCATAGGCCCGCCCCCGGTCCCCACGGCCGCCGACCTACGACGCCTGGCCCTCCCGCCGGACGCGGACCTGGCGCCGAACCGGCCGGGGGAGACCCTGCTCGGCGAACTGGAACACGGCCCGGCGGGCACCCGGGCCCGCCACCGCCTGCGCCAGGACCTGGCGGCCCAGCAGCGGATGGGCGACGTACTCGACGCCTTGGAGCCGGACGGCTGGCACACCCTGCACTGCGTCCCTCTCCCGGGCCTGGGCCGCATAGACCACCTGCTCATCGGCCCGGCGGGGATCTTCTGCGTCCGCGCGGCCCCGGGCCGCCGCCAGCGCGCCGCCGTCGGCGACCTCCTGCTCACGGTGGGCCGCGCGGCACCCACCCCGGACCCCCGCCGGCTCCGCCGCGCGGCCGCCCGGGCGAGCCGAGTCCTGGAGGCCGAGGTCACCCCGGCCCTGGCGGTGGTGGACGCCTCCCGGCTGGAGGTGGCCCCCACGGTCCGCGACATCCGCGTCCTCCAACCCCTGACCGCCCTCGCCACCCTCACGACGGCCCCGACGACCCTCAAACCCGCCGACGTGGAGGCCCTGTTCGCCCTGTCCCGAGACACGAGAACCTGGCTACCCACCCACCCCTGACAGGGCCTCCCCCCTGACACGGCCCACCCACCCCTGACACGGCCCGGCCACGCCTGACACGGCCCGGCCACGCCTGACACGGCCCGGCCGCCGGTGGCGCGGCCCGCCCGCCTGTGCTCGGCCCGTTCGCTCGTGGCTCGGCCTGCCTGCCCGTTGCGGCTTCCCCGCCCCAGCTGCGGCCCGCCCGCAGCGCGTGCGGCAAAACCCAGCCCCTCCGGCGTTTGAGGAGCGGGGTCCGGGGCGGAGCCCCCCACGCGGCGGAGCCGCACATCGGCACTGCGGGAAGGGGCGGGGTGGGGAAAGCGCCGCAGGCCAACGCCCGCCCAGCTCCCCAACCCCCGCCCCAATCTCAGGCCGAGGTCCGCTTCCGCGGCGTGGCAGTCTTCTTCGCACCCGCCGCCGTCTTCTTCGCCGAGGCCGAAGTGGACTTCGTGGCAGCCGACTTGCCCCCGGTCGTCGATTTGGCCGTCGTGGTCTTCTTCGAAGCAGCCGCCGTCCTCTTGGCCGAAGCCGCCGTCGACTTCTTCCCCCCGACCGCCTTCGGCGCAGCCGAACCCGCCCGCCCCGCACCCGCACCCGCAGCCGCCCGCTTCCGCCGGATCGGAGTCACATCGGCCTCCGCCGCACCCTCGGCGGGAGCGGAACCCCCGCCCTCCCCCCGAGAGGCCTTCGCCGCCCGCACGCTCTTCTCCAGCGCCGCCATCAGGTCGATCACCTGCCCACCCGCCGGCTCCACGGCCGCCTCCGACGGCGGCTCGAACGCCCCGCCCGCCTTCGCCGCGATCAGCTCCTCCACGGCCTCCCGGTACTCGTCCTTCAGCGAGCCCAGCTCCACGTCCCCCAACGTGGCCATCAACGCGTCCGCCAAGTCCAGTTCGGCCTCCCGCACCGAGACGGACGCCTCCGGAGCAACCCCCTCCGGCTCCCGGATCTCGTCCGGCCACAACAGCCCGTGCATGGCGATCACATCCCCCACCACCCGCAGCATCCCCAGCCGCTCCCGCCCCCGCAGCGCGTACTTGGCGATCGCGACCTTCCGGCTCCGCTTCAACGCCTCCCGCAGCAGCGTGTACGGCTTCGCCGCCGTGGCCCCGTTCGCCGCCAGGTAGTACGCCGCGTCCATCTGCAGCGGATCGATCTCCTCCGCCGGAACGAACGACATGATCTCGATGGTCCGGGCGGTGGCGAGCGGCAGCTGCGCGAGATCCTCCTCCGTGATCGGGACGATCGACCCGTCGGCCTCCTCGTACCCCTTGCCGATCTCGGCGGCCGGCACTTCCTCCCCGTCCAGTTCGCACACCTTGCGGTAGCGCACGCGCCCGCCATCGCTCAGATGGATCTGACGGAAGGAGATCGAGTGGCTCTCGGTGGCGTTCACGAGCTTGATCGGAATGCTGACCAAGCCGAAGGAGATCGCCCCGTTCCATATGGATCGCATCGCTCGCCCGCTTCCTCCCGTTTCGTGGCAGTCTCATCGTATGACGCCGATCACATTGGTGGAGGGCCGTCGCATCGCGCTCAGCAATCTCGACAAGGTCATCTACCCCGAGACCGGCTTCACCAAGGGCGAGGTGCTGCACTACTACGCCACCATCGCGGACCCCTTCCTCGCCCACGTCCACAACCGCCCGGTGTCCTTCCTGCGCTATCCGGACGGCCCGGACGGGCAGCTCTTCTTCACCAAGAACCCGCCGCCCGGCACGCCCGACTGGGTGAGGACCGCCCCCGTGCCCCGCTCCGACGAGCCGTCCGCCGAACAGGTCGTCGTCGCCGACATGCCCTCCCTCATGTGGGCCGCGAACCTGGTCGTCGAGTTCCACACCCCCCAGTGGCCCGCCGGCAGTCCGGCCGTCGCCGATCGCCTGATCCTGGACCTCGACCCCGGCCCGCCCGCCTCCGTCGTCGAGTGCTGCGCCGCCGCCCTGTGGCTGCGCGACCGGCTCGCCGCCGACGGTCTGCACGCCTACGCCAAGACCTCGGGTTCCAAGGGCCTGCACCTCTCCACGCCCCTGGAGCCGACCCCCTCCGCGCAGGTCTCCTCGTACGCCAGGCTCCTCGCCCAGGAGGCCGAGCGCGCCCTCCCCGACCTCGTCGTGCACCGCATGGCCAAGGCCCTGCGCCCGGGGAAGGTCTTCGTAGACCACAGCCAGAACGCCGCCGCCAAGACCACCGCGGCCCCCTACACCCTGCGCGCCAGGGTCCTGCCGACCGTCTCCGCACCCGTCTCCTGGGAGGAGGTCGCGGCCTGCCGCACCCCCGCGGACCTGCTCTTCCTCGCCGACGACATCCCGCCGCGCCTGGCCCGCGACGGAGACCTCTTCGCGCCCCTGCTCAACCCCGACCTGGCGGGGCGACTGCCGTGATCCGCGTCGCGCTGGCCGCAGCCGTACGGACACTGCCGCGCGGGGCCGGACTGGCGTACGAGCCGAAGTTCGACGGCCACCGCCTCCTGGTCCTGCGCACGGAGGACGCCGTCACGCTCCAGGCCCGCTCGGGCCGCATCGTGACCAGCGCCTTCCCGGACCTGGCCGCAGCCGCCCGCCGACTGCCCGCCGGGACGATCCTGGACGGCGAGGTGGTGGTCTGGCACGAGGGCCGTACGGACTTCGCCCTGGTCCAGCGGCGCGCGGCGGCCACCGCGGCCCGCGCGGCCGTGCTCGCGCAGAGCCTGCCGGCCTCGTACGCCGCCTTCGACGTCCTCGAACTGGCCGGCCTCGACCTGCGCACCCGCCCCTACGAGCGCCGCCGTGCGCTCCTGGTGGACCTGCTCCTGCCGCTCGGCCCGCCCCTCCAGCCGGTCCCCATGACCACGGACCCGGAACTGGCCGCCACCTGGTACGAAACCCTCCCCGCCAGCGGTATCGAGGGCCTGGTCGTCAAACGCCTGGACCAGCCCTACCCGGCCGGCCGGCGCGGCTGGCAGAAGCTGAGGCACACGGACGTCCGCGACGCGGCGGTCGTCGGCTACACGGGAACCCCCCGGCGCCCGCAGGCCCTCGTCCTCGTCCTCCCCATGGGCGACGAGACCCCCCTGGTCTCCAGCCCCCTGACCGCGCCCCTCCGCACCGAACTGGCGCAGACCCTGACCACGCGTACCCCACCGGCCGGCAGGGCGCCCACCATCACGGCGATCGGTCTGGGCGAGGTCCCCTTCCACCCCCTGGACCCGCCCCTCGCAGCCGAGGTCCGGGCCACCTCCGCCCGCCATCCGCCCCCGGAGGTACTCCGCCTCCGAACAGACCTCCGAACAGACCTCTGACCCGCACCGACGGGCGCGGGTCAGAGGCATTGGCCGATCAGGCGTGGGCGCCGCGCCCGGCATCCGGGGGAGACCCCGGCTGCGGGTGGGGGCCGGGGCCCTCGACGTGCTTGTAACCGGACTCGCGCTCCTTGCGGACATCGTCCGGATGGCTGGAGGTGGTGGAGCCGAAGTTCCCGTACCCCTGCATCTCATGGGGCCTGAGCCCACCATTGGGGATCTCCACGGGGTCCCGCTCCTCGCGGACCTCGTAGACGGCCCCGCCGTTGGGCAGGTGCGGCTGCTCCTCGGGAGCCGGGGGCGGAGGCTCCTTGGCCCGTACCCGCTGCCCCAGCTTGAACCCGCCGAGCAGCATCGCGACGACGAAGAGCCCGACGACCGCGAACCACGCGATGTTGGTGAGAACCGCGTCCACGCTCAGGATCATGTCCATACGACCCATTTTCCCGCATATCCCACCAACATGCGCACTTCGTTACGCGCTCCGGGTCAGGGGTTGATGGGTCCCTCGGTGTCCCGCAGCGCCCCGGCCCCGATCCGGGCCCCGAGCACCCCGAGGATCTCCGCGCAGATCGCCAGGGCCGTCTCGGCCGGCGTCCGCGCACCCAGATCGAGCCCGATCGGCCCGTGCACCAGCCCCAGCTGATCCTCGCTCACCCCGGCGGCGATCAAACCCTCCCGCCGCCGCGTCGCCGTACGCCGAGACCCGAGCGCCCCGATGTACGGAACCCCCTCGTCCAGCGCGAACCGCAGCGTCGGCACGTCGAACGCCTCGTCGTGGCTCAGCATGACCACGCACGCGGCATCCCGCCGCGCCGCGATCACCTTCTTGGCCTCCGCGGCCCCCTCCACCAGTACGGCTTCCCAGCCCAGCAGCAGCGCCTGGCGCTCGATGATCCCGGCCAGCTCACCCCCGCCGCCGATGACCACGTACGGAGCCGACGGGTACGCCTCCACCAGCACCAGCCCGGACTCCCCGTACAGCGCGTCCCGCCCGGCGCGCCGAGTGGCGAGCAGTTCCCCGGCCCGCCGCCCCGCATCATCCGGCGCGCCCGCGTCCGCCCGGACGACCTCACTCACGGCCTGATCGGCGTCCTCGTTCAGCCGGGTCACGAGAGCGACCCCCACTCCCTCGCCGAGCAGCTCCCACCACTCGCCCGGAATGGCGCTCAACGGCTGCAGCAACACCTCGGCCTGCCCGCCGCACGTCAGCTTCGCCTCCTCGGCCTCGGCCCGGCGTACGGACACCTCGCACACCCGCGCCGTGACCCCGCCCCCCATGGCCCCGGCCTCGGCAACGAGCTCGGCATCGAAAACACCGTGGTAGAGACCGCCGACACACTCCCCCCGAGCATCGACGAGCACGGCCCCACCCGGATCCCGCGGCCCGAACCCCTGCTCGGTCACGGGCCGCGCCAAAAACGCCACGCGCCCCTCAGCCGCCCACTGCCGCGCCGTGTCCACCAGCTCACGCATCCGCCTCGCCCCATCCTCATTGTCAGAGCACGCCACAAAGTGCCTGGTCAGCAGCACAAGGTGGCCTCACCACCCAACCTACGCAGCCGCCCTACCCCCACCCACCCCCCAATCCCACAGACCCCACCCCACCTCCCTCGTACAGACCACCGGAATCTGCCGGGCCTATGCCGGAAGGGGTCGCCCTCTCGTTGACGCCGACATCACCCGTTCGGGGGTGATCGGGGCTCCAGCCTCCCGTACGGGGCAAACGGCGACATACCGCATGGCATGCTCGGGCCTCCCAACACCCCTCCCTGAAAGGTGCGTTCATGCCCAACACCCCTCGAGCGACGGTCTTGGCCGCCGGCGGGGTTCTGCTCGTCACGGCCATGGCGGGTTCGGCCTCAGCTGTGGGCTGGGGGAGCGTCGCCGTGTCCTATGACGGCAAGCTCCGTGCGACCGCGCACGGCGACTTCCGCAACGATCGGAACATCAACGCGACGAACAAGGTCATGTCGAAGGACCTGGCTGCGGACGGCAACACGATCTACACCGAGGGCAACTGGTATTTCGACAACGGTGCCGAGCTTCACTCGTTCCACACTCCCGAGCACAACCACACGTACTACGTCACCCACCACCTGAAGTACCACCTTGAAGCCACGGCGAAATCTGTCCGAGCAGCCACCCAGGCATGCGTGCAGCTCGGCTGGCCGGTTCCCGATACCTGTTCCCCAGCGGCACTCGCCACGTTCGACTACTGAGATCCGAGGGCATCACGATGATCAATTCTCCTCGGCGATTGAGCGGGGCGCCGGATGAACCCGGTTCCATCCCTCACTCTGGCCGCGCTTCCCGGCTCGAAGTCCGCGACATTGTGGTCCGCTACGGGGCCAGGACGGCCCTCGACATCCCGATCCTCTCCTTCCGCCAAGGAATCACAGCCCTCACCGGCTCCAACGGGTCGGGCAAGACGACCCTGCTCAAGTCCTGCGCCCTCCTCCTGCGGCCCACTGCCGGCTCCGTCTCGCTCGGCAGCCAGGAGCCGGAGCACCGGACGAGTCTCCGCCGCTACCGCGAGGCCATCGGCTATCTCCCCCAAGCTCCCGACTTCCCCGGCCACTTCACCGTCCGAGAAGCAGTCGCCTACTCGGCATGGCTGCGCGGCGTACCCCGCAGCCGGCGCGCGACGTCCATCGAGCGCGTGCTCGACGACCTGAACCTTTCCGACATGGCCGACGCCCGGCTGCGCAGCCTCTCCGGAGGCAACCGCCAGCGTGCCCACATCGCCCAGGCCGTGGTCCACGAGCCCGAGGTCCTCCTCCTGGACGAGCCGACGACCGGCATCGACGTGGAACACCGCATCGAGCTGCGCACTTACCTGGCCCGCACGGGCCTCACCCGCTGCATCGTCCTGAGCACGCATCACACCGAGGACATCGAGCTGCTGGCCGACCGGGTCGTCTCACTGCGCGAGGGCCGCATCGTTTTCGACGGCACACCCGCGGAACTCATGGCTCGAGCCAACGTCGGCGACGCCACCGCAGTGACGGCCCGCTCAGTAGAACAGGCCCTCCAGGACCTGAGCGGTGGCGGAAGCTCCGCCCAGGGAACCCTGGGCGGTGGCCATTGAACAGCGCAGCCGCAAGGGAACTTCTCGTAGAACAGCCAGCACTCGACCACACCGACGGCGGTGACCGATGACCACCAATGTTCCCCTCCTCCACATGCGCCGGTCCCTCGGCCGCACCGCCTTCCCCTTCTTCCTACTCCTCGTGGTCCTCAACACCCTCCTGCGCCCGATGTCCTGGCGGCACGAGCCCATGTGGGCGGTATACCAGTACAACTTCACCGTGATGCTGCTCGGCCCACTCCTTGCGGGTGTGGCCGCCTGGGAAGGTCACCGCCTCTCCCGTGCCGATGCCTTCCTTTCCGCCCATCACCGCCCCGTCACGATGCTGGCGGCAGCCTGGGCCGCGCTCCTGGCTTGGTCATCCGCCGCCTTCCTTCTCGGGTTGTCCCTGGTCCTCGGCCTGGTGGCATCAGCAGGCACCCCACCCACCCTCGGCCTCCCCGAACTACTCACCCCCTTGCCTGCGCTCGCACTCCTCGGGCTCGCATGCGCGGTCGGCCTCACAGCCGGCTGGCTCGGTGGCGACGGTGGCAAGCTCGCAGCTCCGATGACGGCGATCGCCGTTTTCCTGGCCTTCCTCCTCCTCTACGCAGGCGACCTCTCCGAGTTCGTGATGGTCGGCGGAGCCACCAGCTCACTCGTCGGGCTGCGTCCCAAGGCCGGCACTCAGACCTCCCAGATCGCGTTCTACGTGGTGGCCACCCTCCTGGCGCTCCTCGCCGGAGCCTGGAGCGCCGCCCTCCACAGCCTGCGTCCGCGACACTTCGTCGCCGCAGCCGCCACCGCCGTGCTCTGCGCCCTCTCGGCCGGTCACCTCGCCGCAGCCGACCCGCTCTACCTCGAAGCCCGCCCCGGCGACGTCCGCTGTCACGGCACCCAGCCCCAGATCTGCCTCGGCCGCGGCTACACCTCGTACGAGCCCGAACTACGCGCGAGCCTCAGCCCCCTGGTGCAGGCCGTGGAGCGACTGAGCCTTCCCGCCCCGGCGTCCTTCCGCCAGGACGCCATGCGCAGCACCACGAACATCGGTCAGCTATCCCCGGACACCGTCACGGGCGACCGCGAAATGCTGCTCGACATGTTCCTGGGCACCTACTACGGCTCCGACTGCACCATCGAGCCCGGCAGCGTCATGGAACGCAACCACGTCAACGCCCGCTACTGGCTCGCCGAAGCCGTGGGCGTCCAGCCATACGACGACCCGGACCTGGACCCCCGACTCACCACCGGCACCAGGACCGAGCGGATCTCCGTAGCCCGCGCGGCTTTCCAAGGCCTGGCCGCCTGTGATGCATAGCGGCCTCCTCTACGTCCGCCGCTGGCGCCTCGGCCGCCAAGCGCTCGCGGCCCTATTCTGTGCGCTCCTCTGGGTAGCGACCCCCCTGCGCTTGTACGACGTACCCGCCCGCGACGGTGTACAAGGCGCCCTCTGGCCCATGGTCCCCGCCCTCTTCGCGGCCTTCCTGCCCTCGGTCCTCGCCACGGCGGCCGAGGTCCAGGAACGCATCACCCCCACGGCCGCCCGCATCAGGGCCACGACCACAGCGCTGGTCCTCACCCTCGCAGCGGCCCTCGCCCTCACGGGTGCCACCAACGACCCGGCCGTCGCCTTCCGCAACACCCTGCTCCTGACAGGGCTGGCCTTCTTGGGCTCCTGCCTCCTCCCCCCGGCGGCAGCCTGGGCCCCACCGGTCGCCACCCCGATGATCATGTGGCTGATCGGCACCAAACCCCAGGCGCAGGTGGAACCATGGTCCCTCCTCCTGCTCCCGGGCGACGTCCGCTACGCCTGGGCCACCACGGCCCTCATCACGACAACGACCCTGACGACCTACCTCCTCCGCGGCCCCCGTCGGCTCGGGTGAACATGGCCGACAGCCCTTCGGTAGCCGACCGGGCGCCAATACGCTGGCCGGGTGAACTCATGCACCGCCCTGGCGAAATGGCTCAGTCGGTTGCCCGAGGACCAGCTGGTCACGCTGCTGCAGCAGCGTGACCTCCCCCTCGCAGCCGGCTACACGCGCATCACCACCTTTCGTCAGCTGGCCGAATACCTCCTGACCGACGAGTCGGTGGCGCGCGGACTGACCGCTGTGACCGCCGGAGAGCTGGAGCTGCTGGCCTCGGTCGCGGCCCTGGCCCTGGAGCGATACGGCCCCGTCGCCGCCGAGACCGCGCACCGTCCCTCGTACGCGTGGCGCCCCGTACCACAGACCGCGCCCGCGGAGCCGTCGGAGCGGCTGGTGCCCGAACAGGACGTGCTGGCCTGGTTCGAAGCCGGCGATACACGAGGACCGGCGACCGAAGCGCTGGGGCGGCTGCGGGACCGCGCGCTGCTTCTGCCCGCCCCGAAGTACTGGCTGGCACTCCCACCCCTCCTGCATGCCCGAGGAACCGATTTCGACGGCTACGGCCGTCCGGCGGACCGGCTGCTGACCGCCGCGTACAACGCCCCAGAGGTCAAGCGGATCGCCACCGTGCTCTTCGGCGAGTCCGTACCGCGCACCCGCACCGAATCGCAGGACCGCATCACGGCCCTGCTCGCCGATCCCCTTCAGGTCCGAGCACTGGTATCCGAGGCCCCACCCCGGGCGGTCGAACTCCTGGACCACCTCGTCCTCGGCCCGCCAATCATCCGCACCCACTGCTTCGTCAGCCGGTACGGCGAGTACGCCGGCCCCGACGCCAAGTACACCTTCCGGGACGGTGGCAGCGGCGACGAGGGCACCGACTGGCTCGCCGCCCGCGCCCTGCTCCTCCCCGCCGGACACGACCTCGCCGAGCTTCCGTACGAGGTGGCGCGCGCCCTCCGGGACGGCGAGGGCGTGCCCTGCCCCCGCCTGGACCCGGACCCCCTCACCCACACCACTTCACTCCCGCGCGGCTGGGACGGTCAGGGGAGCGCCGCCGCCGGAGCGGCCGCCTGGCGTGCGGAGCTGGTCCTACGGGCGCTCGCCGCGCAGCCGGTCGCGGTGCGCAAGGCGGGCGGCATCGCCGTCCGGGAGACCCGACGCCTGGCCAAGTCGGCCGGAGCCACCGAAGCGGACACCCGCCTGTGGCTGGATCTCGCCGTCAACGCCGGCCTCGCCGCCCCGCAGGACGACGAGCCGGCGGTGGCCCCGCGTGGACGCCGCCCCGCGCCCAAACCCGCGGCCCGCCTCCTCCCCACCGATCGCTACGACCCGTGGTCGGCGGCCCCGCCGGCAGGCAAGCTCCTGCCCCTCCTGACGGCCTGGGCGGTCGTACCGGAAGTCCTGACCCACTGGCCGGACGACGGCGAGACCCCGGTGGCGCTGATCAGCCCGCAGGACGGGTACGCCGTACCGCTGCGCCGCGGTGTGCTGCGCGCGCTCGCCGCACTCCCCCCAGGCCACGGCCTGTCGGGCACCCCAGGCTCGTACACCGAACTCCTCGACCGGGCCGCCTGGTACCAGCCACTCCTGCGCGCCCTGCTCGCGGCCGACGGCCTCGGCCGGCTGCTGGGCACCGAAGACCTCTCGGGCCGTCTCTCGGCCACCCTTTCCGAAGCCGAACTCCTGGGCCTGGTGTCCCATGGGGCCCTCACCCCGGCCGGCCACGCGATCAGCGCCCTCCTGGAGGCGGACGCGGCCCACCACTACCCCGCCGTACCGGGCGCGGGCGCGGACCCGACAGCCCAGACAACGGACACCCTGGGCGAAGACCTCACCACTCGCCCGGCATTGGCACGGGCGGTCGCGACGCTCCGCACCACCCTGTACGAAACGCTCCCCGCGCCCAGCACCACGGCCCGTTTTCAGTCCGACCTGACGGCCACGGTCACCGGCACCCCGGCCCCGGACCTCGCCGAACTCCTCTCTGCGGTCGGCGACATCGAGTCGGAGGGCCACGCGGTGGTCTGGCGCATCACCTCTTCCACCCTCCGCCGCGCGTTGGACGCCGGCTGGAGCGCGGACGACCTCCTGGACCGCCTTGAGGCCGTCAGCGAAGGAAGACTTCCCCAGCCCCTCACCTACACGATCAAGGACACGGCCCGTACCCACGGCCAACTGCGCGTCGTCCGCTCGGCCTGCTGCATCCGCTCCGACGACACCGCCCTGATCGCGGAGGTAGCCCAGTCCCGCGCCCTGGCGAAACTGGCCCTGCGCCGCATCGCCCCCACGGTCCTGATCTCCACGGCCCCACCGGAGGACACCCTGTCCGCCCTCCGCGCAGCCGGCTACGCCCCCACCCAGGAGGCCGCCACCGGCACCACGGTCCTGGAGCGCGCCCCGACCGAACGCGCCCGCAGCCTCCTCCGCACCCTGGACCAGGCCCACCCCCAGTACGGCGAACCCACCCGCGGAATCCCCTCCAGCGCCCGCGAACTGGCCACCCAGCTACTCAACGCACGTAGGTGACGAACCGGGAGGGAGGGCAGCGTGCCACAGCCTTCGTGGTCCGTGTGACGCATCCTCGACGCGCCCGAGCACGCCCTTTCCAGCCGACTGTTAGGCGTCGAACCGAGTGAACCGTGCGGGCTCGCGCAGCGTTGCGAGCGCTCCCTCCACGTCGGCCAGACGGGCTGCAAGAGTCGACTGGGCAAGCCGTTCGGGCAGAGCGGCACTGAATTTCAGGCCTGACAGGGCGCGAGGGTCCACGGAGGGAAGACACAGGTGCTCAGCAGCTTCGGCCGCCACCTTCCGCCATTCCTCTACCGTGACATTTTCGCGTAGACGGAGGTACGTCCCGGTGGGCCTCTGGAGAGGATCTGCGACAGAGGACAACGTTGCAGCCAGCGTGACGTTTGCGCGGTAGCCGGCCCAGGTCCACCAACGCACGCTGGTGTCCTTGCCGCCGCGTAGGATCACAGTCCGGTCGGCGTGAACCAGCTCAGCCCCATCCTCCCGGGCCTGCGCCAATGCGCTCTCGGCCCGCCGAGTGAGCGCGACAGGGGGCGTCGCCCCGAGTACGACCTCACGGGCAGCGCGCGTCAGTTCGTACGAGCTCGCCCGTACGAGCCCCACGCCACCCCAACGAGCTCGCCCGCCGCTCTCCGTAGGTTCGACGAAACACCGGCGTCGCGCCCAGTCGATGTAGGTGACCTGCCAGCTGCGCCCGGCCAGCAGGAGCCTTCGGGGTCCCACGACCTCCTCGGTCAGGAGTGCGGGGTCCGTCGTACCGATCTCCGTGCGGCCGGACAGCACGGTGAACTCGGGAGCCGCAGTGAAAACGGCAGTGAGATCCATGAAGTGCCGGTATCCGAAACGCCTTTCCGCCTCTGGGCCGATGAAGAGCATGCCCCCGTCTTGGTCGAGGTATCCCTCGGACACCAGATGACGCACGATCGGTTCGGCAGCAGGGCCGAAGGGGCCGAGACCGCCCCACCATTCCGGCCAAAGCCGGTCACCGACGCGGTGCTTCTGCAAGCACAGGGCGAGCATCTGCTGCGCGGCGATGTGCCGGGGCTCAGGAGGTGCGGTGACCGGCTCCACCCAGCTGCGGCTCCACAGGAGCAGCAGGGCGGCTGCGGACAGCAGGCCGCTGCCGTCGGTGGCGAGGAACAGGCAGTTGCGTGACGATCCGGGCCGACGGCCCGTACGGCCGATACGCTGCAGGAAGGAGGCCACTGAACTTGGCGCATCGATCTGGATGACCCGGTCGAGATCTCAATGCCGAGCTCCAGCGTGCTGGTCGAGACGATCACGTAGTCGCGTGCTTCGGCGAAAGCCTCCTCGGCACGATGTCGTTCGTCCGCCGAAAGGGACGCATGGGAGAGGAAGGTGGTTACTCCCTTGGCCCGCAAGCTGGAGCCGAGTTCCTCGACCTGGCGTCGGGATTCGCAGAACACGAGCCGTTTCTCACCCCGGTGCAATGCTGTGATGACCGTGGCCGCATTGGCGAGAGAGCCCACGTAGTCCAGCTGTACGTCGCCCGGCGGCGGCAGCGTCGGCGCCTTCTCCCGAAGGTGCGGGGCAACCACGCGAGCAGGCCGCTTCCCGGACGCCGATCCCTGGAGCCAGCTCAGCAGTTCCTCGGGGTTGCCCACGGTGGCGGAAAGACCGATGCGTTGGATCGGTCGCTCGACCACCCGCTCCAGTCGTTCCAGCACGGCCACCAGATGCCAACCGCGATCGTCGCCGGCGAAGGCGTGCACCTCGTCGACAACGATCGCCTGAAGGCCCGAGAAGAATGCACGGTGGTCGACGTTCGCGCTGACCAGCATTCCCTCCAGCGACTCCGGGGTCGTCAGCAGCACGTCCGGCCCTTCCCGCAGGATACGTTGGCGTCGCGACTGCGCCACGTCACCGTGCCAGAGGGCGGCGCTTCGTCCCAGCCAGGAGGTGTAGGTCTCCAGTCGAGGCAGCAGATTGTTCAGGAGTGCTTTGAGGGGGCACACGTACAGCACCGAAGTACCGGTCCACCCTTCCGACTCCATCCGGGACAGCAGCGGGAAGGACGCTGCCTACGTCTTTCCCCCTGCCGTGGGCGCGAGCAGCACGGCGTCCGCGCCCTCCATCAGCGGTGCGATCGACTCTTCCTGGAGAGGATGCAGTCCCGGCCAGCCGAGTGAGTTGACGATGTGATGGACGAGCCCGGAGTGCAACCGTTCCAGGGGGTCGTCGCCGAGGCTGCCGTCGGTCATGGCAGGTCCAGCTCCACATCGTCGGCGCCGGCGGCTGCGGCATTGCGTTCCACGGGGCTCATCACCATCAACGCATCGGAGAATCGCTGTTCGGGGGAGTAAACCGCAGCTCAAATCGTAACGGGTGCGGTTCCGGAGGGGGCCCGGTCGGCGGGAATTGATCAAGAGTGCCCCGCATGTGAGATGCGCCAAATAATCTGATCACCATGACGGTTCATGGGGTGGGGCGGTCCGAAGGCGAAGCGGCCGAGGAGATTGGGGTGCAGTGGCTCCTGCAGCCCCGTGGCACGGCGCGGGTGCGGGGACCGCAACACTTCCGGCACTCGGTCCAGAACGGGATTCGGCTGTCGGAGTACGAGGACGTTCTCGGGGAGGACGCGGCTGAACTCCGCCGGATCTTTCCCGACGGTGTGGCCCGCCTATGGGGCGCGACACCACCCAAGGCTGCCAACAACGACAAGGCGAAAGCGCTGCGAGGTCGTAGGGTCGGCGACGAAGTGCTGTTCTACGCAGAGAAGAGCTTCATCGCCAGGGCCACCGTCCAGGGGATCTTCCGGAACCGAGCCCTGGCGCGGAAGGTCTGGGGCGAGGATGACGACGAGGCTACCTGGGAGCACATCGTCGCCCTCGGCGATGTCGTCGAGTTCAGGTCGGACGCCATGCCTCTTCTGGCCGAGCTGAATACGCCGACAAAGCTGTGGGGCCTCATGCTGGTCTCGGCATCCGATCGACTCCGCCTGCTCGACCGAGTCGACATTCCATCCGGGTGGCAGCCGCAAGCCGTCACGTTCCCCACTCCCAGGTCGCCCAGGCTCGGCCGGCGGGAGCTGCTGAGTGCACTGCGTACATTGCGCACCTCCACGCAGCCGCAGGGCCCTTCCCGGCACAAGCCTCTGGCACTGCTCTGGGCCATCGGTCGGGTGGCCGCCAAGGAGGACCGGCTCGCGCCCTGGGAGGTCTTCGAACGCGAGGTCGGACCCCTTCTGGGCGAGTTCGGACGTTCCGGCTCCCAGGTCACCCCTCACTACCCCTTCTGTCGATTGCGCAGTAGTGGGGTGTGGGAGGTCGAAGGTGTCGCGGACGGCGTGGATGCTGCCCCGAGGGCTCTGCGGGAGGCCGGGGCCAAGGCCGGATTCGTGGCCGAGGCCGCGCGACTGCTGCGTGGAGCCCGGATACGCGCCGAGGCGATCAACGTGCTGTGCGCCACATACTTCGGTGATGTGGACCGTGCCCGCCTCCTCGCCGGTACCGGACTCGGCGGATATCTGAGCGCGAGTGGCGCCACGGACGAAAACGAGGTCGACGGAGGCTCGGCGGGGCCGGTGAGGCGACGTCCCACCCGCGGAATGCGCCCGGAGCGGGACCAGGAACTGGTCCGGAGGGTCAAGAACCTGCACGATGCCACCTGCCAGGTGTGTTCCGAGCCGCTGGAGGTCCTGGCCGGCTACCACAGCGAAGCCGCGCACATCCAAGGGATCGGCGCCCCGCACGACGGCCCTGACAAGCTGTCGAACCTGCTCTGCCTCTGTCCCAATCACCATGCCCAGTTCGACAGGCTGGCCATCTACATCGACGCCGACTGGACCGTGAAGCGCACCAGGGACGGCAAGGTCCTCTTCGAGCTGCGGCGTCATTCCCAGCACGTGATAGGCGAGGAGTACATCGAGTACCACCGACTGCTGGCCCAACAGGGTCTGTAGCGATTCGGCATCGAATGTCTGGAGGCGCCGCGTGCCTGCCGCAGGCTCCACCAAGATCGATCTCGGAGGATGTTGCTCAGTTAAAGACCAGGATCAGGAGCGCCACGTATGGCGGGTACCCGGCGTCGCGCGATCATCGCGCGCGAGCAGGAGAACGTAGACCTCGCATACAACAGTCTCGAGGCGCGCCGGGCTGCGGATATTGCCGACGACGTCACCTACCGCGTGCAGAACGAGATGCCAGCGCCGGGTACGACGCACGTGGGTGCGGGAGCCGCCTACGGCGACGAGCCGTTGGTGATCATGCGGCTGGCTGTCGCGGCCACTCCGCTCGCCAGTCGGCCGTACGACCTCCGGCACTCGGCGCTCTCTACGTGGGTCAACGCGGGCGTCGACCCGACCGAGGTTGCCGAGCGGGCGGGCAACAGCGTGGAGGTGCTGCTCAGCCGGTATGCGAAGTGCCTTGACGGTCGCCAGGAGGTGGCTAACCGGCGGATCGAAGATCTGCTGCGCGAGTACGAGAAAGGCCATGTGACCGTGTCCGGGGCCCCTGGCGTGTTGTCCAGGGGCCTCGTCACATTTGGGCTCGCATCTTGGCTAAGCCGTTGGGCTGGTTTGGTGGCATGGGTAGCCCTCAGTTGGCCTGGGACCGCTCGGCGGTGAGTGCGTGAGCCAGACTGTCGCGTTAACGGTTGAGTGCCGCGAGCATTTGCATTCTGGTCTGCTCGAAATGAGGCTCGACCTCGACGCCGAGGTCATGCCGCAGCATGATCCGCAGGAGGTACACGCCATCGGACAGAGGGCCGTTGAACCACGTCCTGGCCCGCTGGTATGCCTCGTCGAGCCGGGGACTGCTTGGCAGCTGTTTTACGGCTGAGTAGCCGACTCCTAGCGACCTGTTGAGAGCCGAGGCTATCTGCAGCACATCCTGCGCCAGGGCCATCTGTGCCTGGGAGTACTGTTCGGCCCAGGCTTCCTTGGCAGCATCAAGGAGCGCCGGGTCGATGTTCTCCCCTCGTGCTGCGGCTTCGACAGCATCTCTGGCGGCGACCCGGTAGGCGCGAGCAGAAGTGTTCAGATGCGCGTAAAGGTCGCGTTTGGCTTGCAGCGCTTGCTCCGCGCGCACTTCCTGTCGTTCAAGGTCGGCACGGCGGTTCTGTTCCGCGGCTTGTGCTCGGCTGGCGCTGGCTGAGGACTGCCCCACCCAGAGTCCCGCCCAGTGCCCCTCCGACACTGATGAGGGCGACGGCAAGTGTGTTCACATCCACGAGATCCCCCGAGTCGTCCATCGTTTCATCCGCAGGCGGCGGTTTGGACCTGCCTCACCCCTTGGGTGCATCTTCCAAGACCAGGACGCGGGAATGACAAGCGGCGTTGCTCGCCCCTGCCAAGCCTCTTCACCTACGGAAATCCCCCAAGATCCTGTCCACGGATAGTCCACAGGGTCTGACATACGGGTGCACAGCACAGCAGTTGGCTGCGCATACGCGAAGACCCCGTCCTCAGCGTTCTCGCTGGTGGCGGGGTCTTGGGCACACTTGCACAGTGTGCCCCCGGCAGGATTCGAACCTGCGCACACGGCTCCGGAGGCCGTTGCTCTATCCCCTGAGCTACGGGGGCGCTGTCGCCGGTGTTGCTGCGACGGGTTGAACACTACCAGCTTCCGTGGGGTGATCAGGAACCCGTTTACGGGGGAGTAGGGGGGTGGGTCGCTCGGACGGGGTGGAAGTGGCGAAAACCCGGACGCGGGTGGCCCGGTCGACCTACTCTCGAGTTGTGCCAGGCGTCTCAGGCCGGGTCCTTGTCGTCGACGACAACAAGGTCATCCGGCAGCTGATCAAGGTCAATCTCGAGCTGGAGGGCTTCGAGGTCGTGACCGCGAATGATGGTGCCGAGTGTCTGGATGTGGTGCATCGGGTGTGCCCTGATGCGATCACCCTTGATGTGGTCATGCCCCGGCTGGACGGGTTCGGGACCGCCGCGCAGTTGCGGGCCGATCCGCGGACCAGGGACGTTCCCGTCGCGATCGTGAGTGCCTGTACGCAGCAGGAGGTCGAGGACGGGATCGCCGCCGGGGTCGACGCGTTCGTCGCCAAGCCCTTCGAGCCGGCCGAGCTGGTACGGGTCGTGCGGCGGATGATCGAGCGCAAGGACCGGCGCGACGGGAGGAAAGGGGCTCCTGCCGGGAGGGGGAGGGGGTGAGGGGCATGGGCTTCTGTTCACATGCCGAAACCCTTCGCGGGATGACGGGGCGTCTCGCCTAGGCTGGTCCCGTGACCCCCGCTGACCTCTCCCGTTGCGTCGTACGTGCCGTGCGCCGCGCCGTCGAGGACGGGGAGCTGCCGGCCGAGGCCGTCGTGCCCGAGCGGGTCGTCGTCGAGCGGACCCGGCCCGGCGGGGTGGGGGACTACGCCACACCCGTCGCCTTTCAGGTCGCCAAGGGTGCCGGTCGCCCGCCACGAGGTGTGGCGGACGTGCTGGCGCGGCGGCTCGGTGATGAGCCGGGGATCGGGTCCGTCGAGGTCACCGGGGCCGGGTTTCTGAACTTCGTACTGCCTGCGGTTTCCGCTTCTTCCGTGATTCGGGACGTGCGGGGACGGGCGGCCCTTCTCGCCGACGGTGAGGGGGAGGGCGAGGGTGAGGGAGAGGGCCGGGGCGGGCTGCGTCAGACGGCCGTGCGGCGCAGTGTGCTGCGGCTCCTGCGGGCCCAGGGTGACCGCGGGTGCGAGCTGCCCGGGCTCGGTGACCTTTCCGTTGCGCCGCTCGCGAAGCGGGACTCCGACGTCGTCGCCCGGTACGGGGCCGATGCCGCCGCCTGGGGCATGCTCGCCGTGCCCGCCCGGGAGACCCCCCAGTTCGACGATCGTCTGCTCGCTCAGGGCGAAGACAGCGAGCTCTTCCGCGTGCGGTACGCGTACGCCAGGTGCCGCGCGCTGCGGCGCAATGCCGAGCAGCTCGGGTTCCGGGGCGAGGCCGGGGATGTTGGCGATGTTCGTGATGTTCGTGAGGTTGACGCCTCCGCGCTGATTCGGGTCCTCGCCGACTTCCCCCTCGTACTCGAAGCCGCCGCGCACCACCGTGCGCCCGAGCGGCTCGCCAGATACCTCGTCGAGACGGCCGACGCGCTGCTCGACTTCCAGCACTGCGTACTGCCCAAGGGCGACGAGAAACCCTTGGCCGCCCACCGCGCCCGGCTGGCTCTTGCCGAAGCCGCCGGGACGGTGCTGGCCGGCGGCCTGGCCCTGCTTGGCATCGACGCACCCGAACGCCTGTGATCCGTGAAATGAGAGACCGATGAGCCGTTCCGCGCACCCCGCCGGACCCCGTCACGCCGATGTGCTGCCCGAGGGGCACTACTCCCCCCCGCCGTCCGATCTCAATGCCCTCGACGAGAAGGTCTGGGCCCGGACCGTCACGCGTAACAGTGATGGTGTGGTCAGTGTTGGGGGTATTGAAGTCACCAAGCTCGCCGAGGAGTTCGGGACTCCCGCGTATTTCCTTGACGAAGAGGACTTCCGGGCCCGCTGCCGGGCGTGGGCGCACGCCTTCGGCAAGGACGCCGACGTGTTCTACGCCGGGAAGGCGTTCCTCTCCAAGGCCATCGTGAAGTGGCTGCGGGAGGAGGGGCTGAACGTCGATGTGTGTTCCGGTGGGGAGCTGGCCACTGCGCTGGCCGCCGGGATGCCCGGACAGCAGATCGCGTTCCACGGGAACAACAAGTCGGAGAGCGAGATCCGCCGGGCCGTCGAGGCCGGCGTCGGGCGCATCGTGCTCGACTCCTTCCAGGAGATCGCCCGCGTCGCGCACATCGCCCGTGAGATGGGCGTGCGCCAGCCCGTGCAGATCCGCGTGACGGTGGGTGTGGAAGCGCATACCCACGAGTTCATCGCGACCGCGCACGAGGACCAGAAGTTCGGGATCGCGGTGGCCGACGGGAGCGCCGCCGAGGCGGTGCGGCGGGCGCTCGGCCACGAGTCGCTGGAGCTGCTCGGTGTGCACTCGCACATCGGCTCGCAGATCTTCGACATGGCCGGCTTCGAGGTGTCGGCGAAGCGCGTGGTGCAGCTGCTGGCCGCCGTGCGGGACGAGCACGGCGTGGAGCTGCCGGAGATCGACCTCGGGGGCGGGCTGGGGATCGCCTACACGTCCGAGGACGACCCGCGCGAGCCCCACGAGATCGCCAAGGCGCTGACCGAGATCGTCGCCCGGGAGTGCGAGAGCGCCGGGCTGAAGGCGCCGAGGATCTCCGTCGAGCCCGGACGGGCGATCGTTGGGCCGACCGCCTTCACCCTGTACGAGGTCGGGACGATCAAGCCGTTGGAGGGGCTCCGGACCTATGTGAGTGTCGATGGAGGGATGTCCGACAACATCCGGACGGCCCTCTACGACGCCGAGTACTCCATCGCACTCGTGTCCCGCACCTCGGACGCCGAGCCCATGCTCGTCCGCGTCGTCGGCAAGCACTGCGAGAGCGGCGACATCGTCGTGAAGGACGCCTTCCTGCCCGCCGATCTCGCCCCCGGTGACCTCCTCGCGGTGCCGGCCACCGGCGCCTACTGCAGGTCCATGGCCAGCAATTACAACCACGCGCTGCGGCCGCCCGTCGTCGCCGTGCGCGACGGTCAGGCCCGGGTGATCGTCCGGCGCGAGACGGAGGAAGATCTCCTGCGACTCGACCTCGGGTGATTCCGTTATTTCTGGGGGAGGGCCTCCGAACCCCGAAATAATGGCCTCAGGAGTCTCAAGGGGTGTCTCACTCATTGGACCGAGGGTGGAAACTGCTGTCCATTGCGTGAGACTTGTTCTCACCCCGCGTTCTCACCCCGCGCGCAAGCCGCGCGCGGGGTACTGATGGAAGATCGAAAGGCGTAGGTCGAATGATGCGTACGCGTCCGCTGAAGGTGGCGCTGCTGGGCTGTGGAGTGGTCGGCTCGGAAGTTGCCCGCATCATGACGACGCACGCCGACGATCTGACGGCCAGGATCGGCGCGCCCGTCGAGCTCGCCGGCGTCGCGGTGCGTCGTCCGTCCAAGGTGCGCGAGGGCATCGACCCGGCGCTCGTCACCACCGATGCGACCGCGCTGCTCAAACGCGGCGACATCGACGTGGCCATCGAGGTCATCGGCGGCATCGAGCCGGCCCGGACGCTGATCACCACCGCGTTCGAGAACGGCATCTCCGTCGTCTCCGCCAACAAGGCGCTGCTCGCGCAGGACGGTGCCGCGCTGCACGCCGCCGCCGAGACCGCCGGGCTGGACCTGTACTACGAGGCCGCCGTCGCCGGCGCGATCCCGCTGGTCCGGCCGATGCGCGAGTCCCTCGCGGGCGACAAGATCAACCGCGTGATGGGCATCGTCAACGGGACGACGAACTTCATCCTCGACAAGATGGACTCGACCGGCGCCGGCTACCAGGAGGCGCTCGACGAGGCCACGGCCCTCGGGTACGCCGAGGCCGACCCCACCGCCGACGTCGAGGGCTACGACGCCGCCGCCAAGGCCGCGATCCTGGCCGGCATCGCCTTCCACACCCGCGTCCGTCTCGACGACGTCTACCGTGAGGGCATGACCGAGGTCAGCGCCGCCGACTTCGCCTCCGCGAAGCGGATGGGCTGCACGATCAAACTGCTGGCCATCCTGGAGCGGGCCGCCGACGGCGAGTCCGTCACCGCGCGCGTGCACCCCGCGATGATCCCGCTCACCCACCCGCTCGCCTCCGTCCGCGAGGCGTACAACGCGGTCTTCGTCGAGGCGGAGGCCGCCGGGCGGCTCATGTTCTACGGGCCCGGCGCGGGCGGTGCTCCGACCGCGTCCGCGGTCCTCGGCGACCTCGTCGCCGTCTGCCGCAACAAGCTCGCCGAGGCAACGGGGCCGGGCGAGTCGGCGTACACCCAGCTGCCGGTCAGCCCCATGGGGGATGTCGTCACCCGCTACCACATCAGCCTCGATGTGGCGGACAAGCCGGGCGTGCTCGCCCAGGTGGCGACCACCTTCGCGGAGCACGGGGTCTCCATCGACACCGTGCGGCAGCAGGGCAAGGACGGCGAGGCCTCCCTCGTCGTCGTCACTCACCGCGCGCCCGACGCCGCCCTTTCCGGGACCGTCGAGGCGCTGCGGAAGCTGGACACCGTCCGCGGTGTCGCCAGCATCATGCGTGTTGAAGGGGAGTAAGGACCCATGAGCAGCAATCGCACCCACCAGTGGCGCGGCATCATCGAGGAGTACCGGGACCGCCTGCCGGTGACGGACACGACTCCCGTGGTCACGCTCCGCGAGGGTGGCACTCCTCTCGTCCCCGCTCAGGTGCTCTCCGAGCGCACCGGCTGCGAGGTGCACCTCAAGGTCGAGGGCGCGAACCCGACCGGGTCCTTCAAGGACCGCGGTATGACGATGGCCATCACCAAGGCCAAGGAGGACGGCGCGAAGGCCGTCATCTGCGCCTCCACCGGCAACACCTCGGCCTCCGCCGCCGCGTACGCGGTGCGTGCCGGGATGGTCTCCGCGGTGCTCGTGCCCCGCGGCAAGATCGCGCTGGGCAAGATGGGCCAGGCCCTCGTGCACGGCGCGAAGATCCTCCAGGTGGACGGCAATTTCGACGACTGCCTCGACCTGGCCCGCTCGCTGTCCGACAACTACCCGGTGGCGCTGGTCAATTCGGTCAACCCGGTGCGTATCGAGGGCCAGAAGACCGCCGCGTTCGAGATCGTCGACGCGCTCGGTGACGCGCCCGACATCCACGTGCTGCCCGTCGGCAACGCCGGCAACATCACCGCGTACTGGAAGGGCTTCAAGGAGTACAAGGCCGATGGCCTGGCCTCCCGTACGCCCCGTGTGTGGGGTTTCCAGGCTTCCGGTTCCGCGCCGATCGTGCGCGGCGAGGTCGTCAAGGAGCCGCACACCATCGCCACCGCGATCCGCATCGGCAACCCGGCCTCGTGGGACTACGCGCTGGCCGCGCGCGACGAGTCGGGCGGCTTCATCGACGAGGTGACGGACCGCCAGATCCTGGCCGCCTACCGGCTGTTGGCCGCCCAGGAGGGCGTCTTCGTCGAGCCCGCCTCGGCCGCCTCCGTGGCGGGTCTGCTCAAGGCCGCCGAGCTGGGTCTGGTCGACCCGGGCCAGAAGATCGTGTGCACCGTCACCGGCAACGGCCTGAAGGACCCCGACTGGGCGATCGCCGGCGCTCCGCAGCCGGTCACCGTTCCGGTTGATGCCGAGGCCGCCGCGATCAGGCTCGGCCTGATCTGACGTCGGAGCCGGTTCCGGAGGGCCGTGAAGGCCCTCCGGAACTCGGCAACTCACCCCGCACGGCCGTAAAACGGCCGTCGAGGCCGGTCCTGGACCGGTCAGAGCGGTCGAAGGGTGCGACACGCATCGTGCGCCTCCTGTGCGCCCTATGTCGCGAGGGAACCTTCCTTCGATACGCTGTACTTACATCCGCCACCGCGCATATGACCGTGGTGCTGCCCCGAGGGCCTTCGGGTGTCGTACGTTCTCAAGTACATTTCGCAGCGAGCCAGCGAAGAGCGAAGTTCTCGCACAGTCACAAGGAGTGTCATCGGACGATGGCCGGTCCAGCGTTCCGCGCCGCCGCCGTACGGGTGCGCGTCCCCGCCAGCAGTGCCAATCTCGGCCCGGGCTTCGATGCCCTCGGCCTGGCCCTGGGGCTCTACGACGACGTAGTCGTCCGGGTGGCCGACTCCGGCCTGAACATCGACATCGCGGGTGAGGGTGCCGACACCCTCCCGCGGGACGAGAGCCACCTGCTCGTACGCTCCATGCGCACCGCCTTCGACCTGCTGGGCGGACAGCCGCGCGGCCTCGAGGTCGTCTGCGCCAACCGCATCCCGCACGGCCGCGGCCTCGGCTCCTCCTCCGCCGCCATCTGCGCCGGCATCGTCGCCGCCCGCGCCGTGACCATAGGCGGCGAGGCCAAGCTCGACGACGCGGCTCTGCTCGAGCTCGCCACCGAGATCGAGGGCCACCCCGACAACGTCGCCGCCTGTCTGCTCGGCGGCTTCACCCTGGCGTGGATGGACGGGGGCAGCGCCAAGGCGATCCGGATGGACCCCGCCGATTCCATCGTTCCGGTGGTCTTCGTACCTTCCAAGCCGGTCCTCACGGAGACCGCGCGCGGCCTGCTGCCGCGCACCGTCCCGCACGTGGACGCGGCCGTCAACGCGGGCCGCGCGGGTCTGCTCGTGGAAGCCCTGACCAGGCGTCCCGAGTTCCTGCTGCCGGCCACCGAAGACCGGCTCCACCAGGAGTACCGGTCCCCGGCGATGCCCGAGAGCGTGGCACTCGTCAACCGACTGCGGGCGGACGGCATCCCCGCGGTCATCTCCGGCGCGGGCCCCACGGTCCTCGCGCTGGTCGACAACGACGCGGCCGACAAGGTCGCGCAGCTCGCGGGCGAGGGGTGGGCCGCGAACCGGCTCGCGCTCGACGCCGCGGGTGCGAGCGTGCTTCCGCTGGGTACCCAGGGCGGCTAGGACAGATCAGAGCCGGCCAGGGGCGGGCGGTCAGGGCAGGCCGCCCGCGCGGAAGCAGCGCGATTGCCGGTGATCGAGAGGGGGAATATCTGTTGGATCCGGTAGTGTTAGTCTCAAGTGCGCATCGGAAGCCGCCATGGCTCGGTGCTCAGTGTCCCCATCCGGGACCACCTTTCTTCCGGGAGCCTCCCCGACTGCTTTGATCACTTCCAGCAGTTTCGAGCACGCTCCGGAATCGGCGTGACATTCCCACGCTTTCAGCTCGGGGGCTTCTCGCCGGTACCACGCACCCACGTTTCTCTCCGCCGTATCTCTACCGGCGGACCACCGCCCCGGCACGGTCCACACCTAGACCGTTGTCGGACAGCACAACCGGTCGCCGAGCCAGACAGGCCGACGTCCGCTCCAGGGAAGGACCCTTCGTGAGCGACACCACCGATCTGATGGGCGCTGCCGACACCTCTGTCGACACCAGTGCTCCCGCCGCGGGCGCCGCGCCCAAGCGTCGCCGCACCGGCACCGGCCTTGACGGCATGGTCCTCGCAGAGCTCCAGCAGGTCGCGTCCGGCCTCGGTATCAGGGGCACCGCGCGGATGCGCAAGAGCCAGCTGATCGAGGTCATCAAGGAGGCGCAGGCGGGTGGCGGCGCCCCCAAGGCCGCGGCCTCCGCCGCCGCCGGCGACACCGCCGAGGCCAAGCCGAAGCGCCGCGCCACCAGCAAGGCCCGCACGGGCGAGGCCGCCGCCGAGGCGCCCGCCGAGAAGCCCGCCGCCGCTCCGGCGCAGATCGAGATCCCGGGTCAGCCCGCCAGCGATGACGCGCCGGCCGGTGAGCGTCGCCGCCGTCGGGCCACCGCCCCGTCCGGCAGCCCGGAAGGCTCGGCTCCCGCCACCGTCGTACAGGTCGAGCAGAAGACCGAGACGGCTCCGGCTCCGCAGACGGACGTCAAGGCCGAGACCGCCACCGCGGTCTCCGCCCCGGCCCAGGACGGCGAGGGCCGCGGCCGTCGCGACCGTCGGGACCGCGGGGACCGCGCCGAGCGCGGCGACCGTCAGAGCCGCCGCGAGCGCGGTGCCAAGGCCGACGAGCAGGGCCAGGGCGGTCAGGGTCAGGGTCAGGGCGCGCAGGGCGGCCAGGGTGGCCGTCAGGACCGCGCCGAGCGCGGCGACCGCCAGCAGCAGGGCGGCCGCGGCCAGGGCCAGGGCCAGGGCCAGCAGGGCCGTCAGGACCGCCAGGGTCCGCAGGACAACGGGCCGCAGGACGACTTCGACGACGAGGGCGGCCGTCGTGGCCGTCGCGGCCGCTACCGCGACCGCCGTGGCCGTCGTGGCCGCGACGAGTTCGCGCCGAACGAGCCGCAGGTCGCCGACGACGACGTGCTGATCCCCGTCGCGGGCATCCTCGACATCCTCGACAACTACGCGTTCATCCGGACCTCGGGCTACCTGCCCGGCCCCAACGACGTGTACGTCTCCCTCGCCCAGGTCCGCAAGGCGGGCCTGCGCAAGGGCGACCACACCACCGGTGCCGTGCGTCAGCCCAAGGACGGCGAGCGCCGCGAGAAGTTCAACGCCCTCGTGCGCCTGGACTCCGTCAACGGCATGGCTCCCGAATCCGGGCGCGGCCGGCCGGAGTTCCAGAAGCTGACCCCGCTCTACCCGCAGGACCGGCTCCGTCTGGAGACCGACCCGGGCGTGCTGACGACCCGCATCATCGACCTCGTGTCGCCGATCGGTAAGGGCCAGCGCGGTCTGATCGTGGCCCCGCCGAAGACCGGCAAGACCATGATCATGCAGGCGATCGCCAACGCGATCACCACGAACAACCCCGAGTGCCACCTGATGGTCGTCCTGGTCGACGAGCGTCCGGAAGAGGTCACCGACATGCAGCGGTCGGTCAAGGGCGAGGTCATCTCCTCGACCTTCGACCGCCCGGCCGAGGACCACACCACCGTCGCCGAGCTGGCCATCGAGCGCGCCAAGCGTCTCGTCGAGCTGGGTCACGACGTGGTCGTCCTGCTGGACTCGATCACCCGTCTGGGCCGCGCGTACAACCTCGCGGCGCCCGCCTCCGGCCGCATCCTGTCCGGTGGTGTCGACTCGACCGCGCTGTACCCGCCGAAGCGCTTCTTCGGTGCCGCGCGCAACATCGAGGACGGCGGCTCGCTGACCATCCTGGCCACCGCGCTGGTCGACACCGGCTCGCGCATGGACGAGGTGATCTTCGAGGAGTTCAAGGGCACCGGCAACATGGAGCTCAAGCTCGACCGGAAGCTCGCCGACAAGCGCATCTTCCCGGCCGTCGACGTCGACCCGTCGGGCACCCGCAAGGAGGAGATCCTCCTCAACGCGGAGGAGCTCGCCATCGTCTGGAAGCTGCGCCGGGTGCTGCACGCGCTCGACTCGCAGCAGGCGATCGAACTGCTCCTCGACAAGATGAAGCAGACGAAGTCGAACGCCGAGTTCCTGATGCAGATCGCGAAGACGACCCCGTCGGGCAAGAACGACGACTGAGTCGCCTCCACCTGAACACGGCCGCCCCCGTCGCACGCGCGACGGGGGCGGCCGTGTTCGTACGGTGCGACCTTCGCCACACGGCGGCCCCGGCTGAAGTCGGGGCCGCCGTGCCGCGTCCGGGCGCGAAACCGCAGGTGAGGGTGGGGTTACGGACTGTTTGTCGTGGCACGTGCCCTGAGGCTGCCGGTCCGGGGCCCGGGCGGCCGTGGAACCCTGCCGGACGCTCGTCCGTCTGTGTCAAGGGACGGGGGACCGCGATTCAGGACTGAGGAGAGCATGAGCCAGGACAGCAACGGCGTCGCCGGCCACCGTGCCGCGGGCCGGGGACGCCGCCGCAAACCCGCGACGCGCCGCAGGGGCCTGGTCATAGCCGCCTGGAGTGCGGCCGGTGTGGTCCTGCTGGGCGGGGCGGGCCTCGGCTGGTTCTACTTCAAGCTGAACGGCAACCTGAAGACCGTCGACATCGACCAGGCGCTGGGCACCGACCGCCCGCAGAACATCGACAACGGCTCGATGGACATCCTCGTCCTCGGCTCCGACTCCCGCGGCGGAGCGAACTCCGAGTACGGCCAGGACGACGGCGGCTCCGCCCGCTCCGACACCGCGATGATCGTCCACCTGTACGAGGGCCACAAGAAGGCCAGCGTCGTCTCCATACCCCGCGACACGATGGTCGCCCGCCCCTCCTGCGTCACGCCCAAGGGCAAGACCATCGCCGCCAGCCAGCGCACGCAGTTCAACGAGGTGTACACGCTCGGCGGGGCGGCCTGCGTGGTCAAGACCGTCGAGACGATGTCGGGGATCCGCATGGACCACTACATCGAGGTCGACTTCACGGGCTTCAAGAACATCATCGACAACCTCGGTGGCGTCGAGATCACCACGAACAAGCCGATCAAGGACCACGGGAGCCATCTCGACCTCCCGGCCGGCCCCAACAAGCTGAACGGGGAGCAGGCCCTCGGCCTCGTCCGTACCCGCAAGACCGTGGGCGACGGCAGTGACCTCGGCCGAATACAGCTCCAGCAGGCGTTCATGAAGGCCTTGATCAAGCAGGTCAAGGGCATCGGCCTGTTCGACAACCCCAAGCGGCTGATGGACCTGGCCGACACCGCCACGAAGGCGCTCACCACCGACAAGTCCCTCGGCGACGTGAAGTCCCTCATGGGTTTCGCCCAGAGCCTTCAGGGCATCGACGCCCGCGATCTCCAGATGATCACCCTGCCGGTGACGGCGGACTCCCGCGACCCCGACCGCGTGGCCCCGCTCACCAAGGAGTCCAAGATGCTCTGGGACGCGCTCCGCGCCGAGCAGCCCATCCCCGCAGAGGCCACCGCGAACTCGATGGGCGACAAGGGCACGGCCGGCGGGATCGTCCAGCAGAGCCCGTGAGCCCGCGCCGGCCACCGGGCCGGCCGGGCCAGCGAAAGCCCTGGCCGGAGGGGATCCGGGGCCCCGCGGAATAGATGCCGGCCCCCCTCCGTTGAGGGATGCGTCCTCAGAATTTTGACAGGCAGCCCGGTCCTGGCAGACTGGTCTGTCGGCCCCGGTTCACGCAGTGCGCAATTCGGCTCCTGCGACCCGGCGCCCTCCCGAATCTAGGAGACACCTTGAAGCGCGATGTTCACCCCGAGTACGTCGAGACCCAGGTCAGCTGCACCTGTGGCGCGTCGTTCACCACCCGTAGCACCCTGACCGAGGGCACCATCCGTGCCGAGGTCTGCTCCGAGTGCCACCCGTTCTACACGGGCAAGCAGAAGATCCTCGACACCGGTGGCCGTGTGGCCCGCTTCGAGGCCCGCTTCGGCAAGGGTGCGGCCAAGAAGTAGCGCGACCCAGGCGCCGGTACCCGGTCGCTCCCTGTCCATGCGGGGGCGGCTGGACCGGCGCCTTTGTCGTCGTCCCGGTCCGTAATCACCTGCACCCCTTTCGTACTTTTACCCCAGGAGTCTCCCGATGTTCGAGGCGGTCGAGGAACTGGTCGGCGAACACGCCGACCTCGAGAAGAAGCTCGCCGACCCTTCGGTGCACTCGGATCAGGCCAACGCGCGCAAGCTGAACAAGCGCTACGCGGAGCTGACCCCGATCATCGCGACCTTCCGGGCCTGGAAGCAGTCGGCCGAGGACATCGAGACGGCCAAGGAGTTCGCGGCCGACGACCCGGACTTCGCCGCCGAGGTCAAGGAGCTGAGCGCGCAGCGCGAGGAGCTCACCGAGAAGCTCCGCCTCCTGCTGGTCCCGCGCGACCCCAGCGACGACAAGGACGTGCTCCTCGAGGTCAAGGCGGGCGCGGGCGGCGACGAGTCGGCGCTGTTCGCCGGCGACCTGCTGCGCATGTACCTGCGCTACGCCGAGCGCGTGGGCTGGAAGACCGAGATCATCGACGCCACCGAGTCCGAGCTCGGCGGCTACAAGGACGTCCAGGTCTCCGTCCGCACCAAGGGCGGCAACGGCGCCACCGAGCCCGGCCAGGGCGTGTGGGCCCGCCTGAAGTACGAGGGCGGCGTGCACCGCGTCCAGCGCGTTCCGGCCACCGAGTCCCAGGGCCGCATCCACACCTCCGCCGCCGGCGTGCTCGTCACCCCGGAGGCCGAGGAGGTCGAGGTCGAGATCAACGCGAACGACCTGCGCATCGACGTGTACCGCTCCTCCGGCCCCGGCGGCCAGTCCGTCAACACCACCGACTCGGCCGTGCGCATCACGCACATCCCGACCGGTGTGGTCGCCTCCTGCCAGAACGAGAAGAGCCAGCTCCAGAACAAGGAGCAGGCCATGCGCATCCTGCGTTCGCGCCTGCTGGCCGCCGCCCAGGAGGCCGCCGAGCAGGAGGCCTCCGACGTGCGCCGCAGCCAGGTGCGCTCCGTGGACCGTTCCGAGAAGATCCGTACGTACAACTTCCCGGAGAACCGGATCTCGGACCACCGCACCGGATTCAAGGCGTACAACTTGGACCAGGTGCTCGACGGCGACCTCGACTCGGTCATCCAGGCCTGCGTCGACGCCGACTCCGCCGCCAAGCTCGCAGCCGCCCAGTAAGCGGCAGCGCAGTACCGCGGTAACCACCCGTACCACCCCCCGTACGACAGCAGCCCGGAGGACCAGCGTGAACTTGCTGCTTGCCGAGGTGGCCCAGGCCACCCAGCGGCTGGCCGCCGCCGGCGTGCCCTCACCGCGTTTCGACGCGGAGGAGCTCGCGGCCTTCGTGCACGGCGTCAAACGGGGGGAACTGCACCTGGTCAAGGACGCGGACTTCGACGCCCGCTACTGGGAGGCCGTCGCCCGCCGCGAGGCGCGCGAGCCGCTCCAGCACATCACCGGCCGGGCCTTCTTCCGGTACCTGGAGCTCCAGGTCGGACCCGGGGTCTTCGTGCCCCGGCCCGAGACCGAGTCGGTCGTGGACTGGGCCATACACGCCGTCCGCGCGATGGACGTCGTCGAGCCGATGATCGTCGACCTGTGCACCGGCTCGGGCGCGATCGCGCTGGCCATGGCGCAGGAGGTGCCCCGCTCGCGGGTGCACGCGGTCGAGCTGTCCGAGGACGCGCTGCGGTGGACCCGCAAGAACGCCGAGGGCTCCCGGGTCACCGTCCACCAGGGCGACGCGCTCAGCGCGCTGCCCGAGCTGGACGGGCAGGTGGACCTGGTCATCTCCAACCCGCCGTACATCCCGCTCACCGAGTGGGAGTACGTCGCCCCCGAGGCCCGCGACCACGACCCCGAGATGGCCCTCTTCTCCGGCGAGGACGGGCTCGACACCATCCGCGGCATCGAGCGCACCGCGCACCGGCTGCTGCGGCCCGGCGGCATCGTCGTCATCGAACACGCCGACACCCAGGGCGGCCAGGTCCCCTGGATCTTCGCCGACGAGCGGGGCTGGGCCGACGCCGCGGACCACCCCGACCTGAACAACCGCCCGCGTTTCGCGACCGCCCGCAAGGCCATGCCGTGATGGGCGCGATCCTTCCTGTCACCCCCCTGCTGCTTGAGGAGGCCCGCTGATGGCCCGGCGATACGACTGCAACGACGCGACGGACCGCAAGACGGGCCTGCGTGAAGCCGCATCCGCCGTGCGCCGCGGCGAGCTCGTCGTGCTGCCCACCGACACCCTGTACGGGATCGGCGCGGATGCCTTCAGCCCGGAGGCCGTCCACGACCTCCTCGCCGCCAAGGGCCGCGGCCGCGGCATGCCCACCCCGGTGCTCATCGGCTCCCCGAACACCCTCCACGGCCTGGTCACGGACTTCTCCGAGCAGGCGTGGGAGCTCGTCGACGCCTTCTGGCCGGGCGCGCTGACGCTCGTCGCCAAGCACCAGCCGTCGCTGGCGTGGGACCTGGGGGACACCCACGGAACCGTCGCCGTGCGCATGCCGCTGCACCCCGTCGCGATCGAGCTGCTGACCGAGGTCGGCCCGATGGCCGTCTCCTCGGCGAACATCTCCGGCCAGCCGGCGCCCGAGGACTGCGACGCCGCGCGCGCGATGCTCGGGGACTCCGTGTCCGTGTACCTGGACGGCGGTCCGACGCCCGGCATCGAGCCGTCGTCGATCGTCGACGTCACGGGGAAGGTTCCCGTGCTGCTGCGGGCCGGTGCGCTCACCGCCGAGCAGCTGCGGGAGGTCGTACCCGACCTCGAGGTCGCCCCGTGAGCCCTGAGGGGCGTGGCATAGCGAAGGACTCGTTCCGCATACTCCACGTCAGCACCGGCAACGTGTGCCGCTCGCCGATCACCGAGCGGCTGACGCGGCACGCCCTGTCGCACCGGCTGGGCGGGCTCGTCACAGGGGACCTCATCGTGGAGAGCGCCGGTACGTGGGGCCACGAGGGCGCCCCGATGGAGGCGAACGCGGCCGCGGTGCTGGCCGACTTCGGGGCGGACGCGTCCGGTTTCACCGGGCGGGAGCTGCTGGACGAGCACGTGATCCGGGCCGACCTGGTGCTGACCGCCACGCGGGACCACCGGGCTCAGGTCATCTCGATGGGGCACTCGGCGGGGCTGCGGACCTTCACGCTGAAGGAGTTCACCCGCCTGGTGCGCGCCATAGACCCGGCCACGCTGCCGCCGCTGGACGACGGGATGGCGGAGCGGGCGCGGGCCCTCGTACGGGCCGCGGCCGCGCTGCGGGGGTGGCTGCTGGCCCCCTCCCCGGACGCGGACGAGGTGTACGACCCGTACGGGGCGCCGATCACCTTCTTCCGGTCGATCGGCGATGAGATCAACCAGGCGTTGGAGCCGGTCGTCACCGCCCTGACGGGTGTGCCGGCTTCTCGCTGAACGTCGGCGTCGTGGGCGCGGGTGGGCCGCTGCGCGGAGCCGTCCCCGCCCCGCCCTTTCTCCGTTTCCCGGGGCGCCGCCCCGGACCCCGCGCCTCAAACGCCGGCGGGGCTGAAGGTGGGGCTCCGCCCCGGTGAAGCTGATTCGGGGTCAAAGGGGGCATATCGTTACTCGTGGGCCTACAGTGGCTGGTACCCGGTAGCCCCTGGAGTCGCGCCATGAGCGTCATCACCCAGCCCACTGACCTCCTGCGGCAGCAGGATCCGCAGATGGCGGACGTACTCGCGGGGGAGCGGCAGCGGCAGGGCACCACCTTGCAGATGATCGCCGCCGAGAACTTCACCTCCGGTGCGGTGCTCGCCGCACTCGGGTCCGCCCTGGCCAACAAGTACGCCGAGGGATATCCCGGCGCCCGGCACCACGGTGGGTGCGAGTACGCCGATCTGGCCGAGCGGGTCGCCATCGAGCGGGCCACCGCGCTGTTCGGGGCCGAGCACGCCAACGTACAGCCGCATTCGGGCTCTTCCGCCGTGCTGGCCGCCTACGCGGCGCTGCTGCGGCCCGGGGACACCGTGCTGGCGATGGGGCTCCCGTACGGGGGGCACCTCACCCACGGCTCGCCCGCGAACTTCTCGGGCCGCTGGTTCGACTTCGTCGGCTACGGGGTCGACGCCGAGACGGGGCTCATCGACTACCGGCAGGTCCAGGAACTGGCCCGTGCGCACCGGCCCAAGGCCATCGTGTGCGGTTCCATCTCCTATCCCCGGCATCCGGAGTACTCGGCGTTCCGGGAGATCGCCGACGAGGTGGGGGCGTATCTGATCGCGGACGCGGCGCATCCGATCGGGCTGGTGGCCGGCGGGGCCGCGCCCAGCCCCGTCCCGTACGCCGACATCGTGTGCGCGACCACGCACAAGGTGCTGCGCGGCCCGCGGGGCGGGATGATCCTGTGCGGCTCCGAGTTCGCCGAGCGCGTCGACCGCGCGGTGTTCCCCTTCACGCAGGGCGGCGCCCAGATGCACACCATCGCCGCGAAGGCCGTCGCGTTCGGGGAGGCGGCCACGCCCGCCTTCACCACCTACGCCCACCGGGTCGTCGCCAACGCCCGGGTGCTCGCGCAGGCGCTGGAGGAGCGCGGGTTGGCGATCACCACCGGCGGCACCGACACGCACCTGATCACCGCCGACCCGGCCCCGCTGGGTCTGGACGGCCCGACCGCCCGGGGCCTGCTGGCCGCCGCGGGGATCGTGCTCGACACCTGCGCCCTCCCGTACGGGGACCAGCGCGGGATCCGGCTCGGCACGGCGGCCGTCACCACCCAGGGGATGGGGGAGGCCCAGATGGTCGAGATCGCAGGTCTCTTCGCCCGCGCACTGCGCGGGGACGGAGCGAAGACCCGTACGGAGGTCGGCGATCTCACGGGGGAATTTCCTCCTTACGGGGAGTAATAGGGGCAAGCGGGGCGTACTGCAACCGGGATACGGGCCCCTCGCGTCCTCGGTGGAGGGGACATCGCAGCTAATGTGTGGGGCTGAGATGGCCGGCGATACATCTGGGGCAGCCAGTGCGTGAATATCTGCTGACGCTTTGCGTCACGGTCGCGGTGACCTACCTGCTGACCGGGCCCGTGCGGAAGTTCGCGATCGCGGCCGGGGCCATGCCGGAGATCCGCGCCCGCGACGTGCACCGCGAGCCCACCCCGCGGCTGGGCGGCATCGCCATGTTCGGCGGACTGTGCGCGGGGCTGCTCGTCGCCGACCACCTGCGCAACCTCAACGGCGTCTTCGAGCTGTCGAACGAACCGCGCGCACTGCTCTCCGGAGCGGCCCTGATCTGGCTGGTCGGCGTCCTCGACGACAAGTTCGAGCTCGACGCCCTGATCAAGCTCGGCGCGCAGATGATCTCCGCCGGCGTGATGGTCATGCAGGGTCTGACCATCCTGTGGATCCCCGTCCCGGGCATCGGCACGGTCCCGCTCACGCAGTGGCAGGGCAACCTGCTCACCGTCGCGCTCGTCGTGATCACCATCAACGCCGTGAACTTCGTGGACGGCCTCGACGGCCTGGCCGCGGGCATGGTCTGCATCGCGGCCGCCGCGCTGTTCCTCTACGCCTACCGGATCTGGTTCGGCTACGGCATCGAGTCGGCCGCCCCCGCGACCCTCTTCGCCGCCATCCTGATGGGCATGTGCCTGGGCTTCCTGCCGCACAACATGCACCCCGCGCGCATCTTCATGGGCGACTCCGGCTCGATGCTCATCGGCCTGGTGCTGGCCGCCTCGGCGATCTCCCTGACCGGCCAGGTGGACCCGGACGCGCTCGCCCTCTTCGCGGGTGGTGAGCGCAACGCGACGCACGCGATGCTCCCCGCCTACATCCCGCTGATCCTGCCGCTGACCGTCATCGCCATCCCGATGGCCGACCTGGTCCTGGCCATCGTGCGGCGCACCTGGAAGGGCCAGTCGCCCTTCGCCGCCGACCGCGGACACCTGCACCACCGGCTGCTGGAACTCGGGCATTCGCACAGCCGCGCTGTGCTCATCATGTACTTCTGGTCAGGGCTCATCGCCTTCGGCGCGGTGGCCTATTCGGTGCATTCCACGTCGATGTGGATCGTGCTCGCCATCGCCGCGTTGAGCGCCGTCGGCCTGATCCTGCTGCTCCTGCCGCGCTTCACCCCGCGCGCCCCGCGCTGGGCGGAGGGTCTTGTTCCGCCGCGTTACCGGCATGCCGCGCGGGCCGCCGAAGCGGCGGCGGAGGCGGCCCTCCAGGACGTCTCGGGCGCCGAGCCGGCGCCCGTCCGACCGGTCGCGGCGGGTGTGTCCGGCGTCAACGGGGCGACCGCCGTGGGCCCCCGTTCGCGCTTCCCCGACCGGCGTAAGGCTGAATCGGCGCGCTGACGACGGCAGGTACATGTCCGACATGAACGCCCTTTAGCACACAAGACGGTTGCCTGTCGCGCACACACGCGCAGGGTCCCTCTCATGTGTGACAGTCAGCACACCCACCAGGTAAAGCTCTCATCAAATAGTTTGTGATACCGTTCACTAAACCCGGCGACAGAGCCGAAGGACCGTAGTGCGACGGTCCATTGGCCCGAGGACATCACTCGGACCGGGCTTACGCTCGTCCCGTACGAGTCCCGTGCCCCCACCACCACGCGGAGCAAACCGCCATGCGGTCAAATGACGTCCGATCCCTCCTGCAAGCCGCTGTACCCACGGCTGTCGCCGGCGCTGTTGCCGCCGCGATCAGTGCCGTCGTGGTCGGCGGCAAGGGGGCGCTCGGCGCTGTCATCGCGACGCTGCTGGTGATCCTGTTCATGGGCATCGGATTCGTCGTTCTGCAGCGCACGGCGAAATCACTTCCGCATCTCTTCCAGGCCATGGGGCTCATGCTCTACGCGGCCCAGATCCTGCTGCTCTTCGTCTTTCTCGCCGCGTTCAAGAACACCACTCTGTTCAATCCCAAGGCGTTCGCGATCACGCTCGTGGCCACCACCCTCGTGTGGATCGGCGCACAGACCCGTGCTCACATGAAGGCCAAGATCCTTTACGTGGAACCGGACTCGACGCCGGGCGACAAGCCCGGAAATTCGGGGCCGAAGACGTGAAGGGTAGGGCCGGGATAAGTGCGCGTTCGAGATCCTGCTATCGTCCGGTGCCATATGCGGCACTGCGGGCGCGGGCACCTGAGCTGACGCCTGTTCCATCGCGAGGCTCGATGCCTGACTGCCGCCCCACCATCCGTAACACCAGTCCAGTGCCGAACCGCGGCTGCTCGCCGCGCCGACACAACGAGGTTGCCGTACCTATGCGCCACGCTGAAGGAGCCCGCGGTGAGTGCTGACCCGACGCAGGTTCTCGCCTTCGAGACCGACTGTCACATCTTCGACGGATGTGGCTTCCCCGGCCCGGGCCTGCACTCGTTCATCTTCGAACCGCTGTGGGGCGAACGCGGCCTGACGAGCCCGTACTTCAACAAGCCGATGCTGCTGGCCCTCCTGGGCTCCATCATCATCGTGGGCTTCTTCTGGGCCGCCTTCGGCAAGCCGAAGGTCGTCCCCGGCAAGCTCCAGATGATCGGTGAGGCCGGCTACGACTTCGTGCGCCGCGGCATCGTCTACGAGACGCTGGGCAAGAAGGAGGGCGAGAAGTACGTCCCCTTCATGGTCTCGCTGTTCTTCTTCGTGTGGATCCTGAACGTCTGGTCGATCGTCCCCGTGGCCCAGTTCCCGGTGACCGCGATCATCGCGTACCCGGCCATCCTCGCCGCGATCGTGTACTTCATCTGGATGTCGGTGACGTTCAAGCGCCACGGCTTCGTCGGCGGCTTCAAGAACCTGACCGGCTACGACAAGTCGCTCGGCCCGGTCCTCCCGCTGGTCATGGTCATCGAGTTCTTCTCGAACGTCCTGGTGCGCCCGTTCACCCACGCGGTCCGACTCTTCGCGAACATGTTCGCCGGTCACACCCTGCTGCTGCTCTTCACGATCGCCAGCTGGTACCTGCTGAACGGCATCGGCATCGCCTACGCGGGTGTCTCGTTCGTGATGGTGATCGTGATGACCGCCTTCGAGCTCTTCATCCAGGCTGTCCAGGCGTACGTCTTCGTCCTCCTGGCCTGCAGCTTCATCCAGGGCGCGCTCGCCGAGCACCACTGAGTCGGCCCCACTCCCAACCCCCTGTCGTCCGGTGGCCAACCCCCACCGGATCCGTGAAAGAGAAGGAAGAACTGGCATGTCCCAGATCCTCGCCGCCGCCGAAGGCGTCACCGGTTCCCTCAGCTCCGTTGGTTACGGCCTCGCGGCCATCGGCCCCGGCGTCGGCGTCGGCATCATCTTCGGTAACGGCACCCAGGCCCTCGCCCGCCAGCCCGAGGCCGCCGGTCTGATCCGCGCCAACCAGATCCTCGGCTTCGCCTTCTGTGAGGCGCTCGCCCTCATCGGTCTGGTCATGCCGTTCGTCTACTAAGACGAGCTGCACCCACTAGTCCGATTAGACGAAAGGCATTGATGTGAACCTCCTGGTTCTCGCGGCCGAGACGGAAAACCCTCTCTACCCGCCGATCCCCGAGCTCGTCATCGGTCTGATCGCCTTCGTCATCGTCTTCGGTTTCCTCGCGAAGAAGCTCCTCCCGAACATCAACAAGGTTCTGGACGAGCGCCACGCGGCGATCGAGGGCGGTATCGAGAAGGCGGAAGCCGCTCAGACCGAGGCCCAGAGCGTTCTGGAGCAGTACAAGGCCCAGCTCGCCGAAGCCCGGCACGAGGCCGCGCGCCTGCGCCAGGAAGCGCTGGAGCAGGGCACTGCGCTCAAGGAAGAACTGCGCGCAGAGGGCCAGCGGCAGCGTGAGGAGATCATCGCTGCCGGCCACGCCCAGATCGCGGCCGACCGCAAGGCCGCCGCTCAGGCGCTGCGTCAGGACGTCGGCAAGCTTGCCACCGACCTGGCCGGAAAGCTCGTCGGCGAGTCCCTTGAGGACCACGCCCGGCAGAGCCGTACGATCGACCGCTTCCTCAGCGAGCTTGAGGAGAAGGCCGAGGCGGCCCGATGAACGGAGCGAGCCGCGAGGCGCTGGCCTCCGCGCGCGAGCGTCTTGACGCGCTGACGGACAACTCGTCCGTCGACGCGGCGAAGCTCGCCGGTGAGCTGGCAGCCGTCACCGCGCTGCTCGACCGTGAGGTCTCGCTGCGTCGGGTCATCACGGACCCGGCGCAGCCCGGTGAGGCCAAGGCCGAGCTGGTGGGCCGACTGCTGTCCGGCCAGGTGGGCGGGGAAACCCTCGACCTGGTGTCCGGCATGGCGCGGTCCCGCTGGTCGCAGTCGCGTGACCTGGTGGACTCGCTGGAGGAGCTGGCGGCCACCGCCGACCTCACGGCGGCCCAGCAGACCGGCGCGCTCGACGACGTCGAGGACGAGGTGTTCCGCTTCGGGCGGATCGTCTCCTCGAACACCGAGCTGCGTGCCGCGCTGACCGACCGGGCGGCCACCGCCTCCGCCAAGAGCGAGCTGCTGCGCAGCCTGCTCGGCGGCAAGGCGAACGCCGTCACCGAGCGCCTGGTGACGCGTCTCGTCACGCACCCGCGTGGACGTAGCCTGGAAGCGGGACTCGAGTCCCTTTCCACGCTCGCCGCCGAGCGCCGCAACCGCATGGTCGCCACCGTGACCACCGCGGTTCCGCTCAGCGACGTGCAGAAGCAGCGTCTCGGCGCGGTGCTGGCGAAGCTGTACGGCCGCCAGATGCACCTGAACCTCGACGTGGACCCCGCGGTCCTCGGCGGAATCCAGGTGCGAGTCGGTGACGAGGTCATCGACGGCACCATCGCGGAGCGCCTCACCGAGGCGACCCGTCGCATGGCCGGCTGACCAGCCACCAACTAGTACAACGCATTCCTAGCGGCCCGGTTGGGCCGTGCAGAACTTGCAGAAGATTCCTGGGGGTCGCCCCCAGACCCCTAAGAAGCTTCAGGCCCAACAAGGAGAGCAGGGAACCCAGATGGCGGAGCTCACGATCCGGCCGGAGGAGATCCGGGACGCACTGGAGAACTTTGTCCAGTCGTACCAGCCGGACGCGGCCTCGCGCGAGGAGGTCGGAACGGTCAGCGTTGCCGGCGACGGCATCGCGAAGGTGGAGGGCCTGCCCTCCGCCATGGCGAACGAGCTGCTGAAGTTCGAGGACGGCACCCTCGGTCTCGCCCTCAACCTCGAGGAGCGCGAGATCGGTGCGATCGTCCTCGGCGAGTTCAGCGGTATCGAGGAGGGCCAGCCGGTGCAGCGCACCGGTGAGGTTCTCTCCGTAGGTGTCGGCGAGGGCTACCTCGGCCGCGTTGTCGACCCGCTCGGCAACCCGATCGACGGCCTCGGCGAGATCGCGACCGAAGGCCGCCGCGCCCTCGAGCTGCAGGCCCCGGGCGTAATGGTCCGTAAGTCGGTGCACGAGCCCATGCAGACCGGCTACAAGGCCGTCGACGCGATGGTGCCGATCGGCCGTGGCCAGCGTCAGCTGATCATCGGCGACCGTCAGACGGGTAAGACCGCTCTGGCCGTCGACACGATCATCAACCAGCGCGACAACTGGCGCTCGGGCGACGTGAACAAGCAGGTCCGCTGCATCTACGTCGCCATCGGCCAGAAGGGCTCGACCATCGCGTCCGTTCGCGGCGCCCTGGAAGAGGCCGGCGCGCTCGAGTACACGACGATCGTCGCCGCCCCGGCGTCCGACCCGGCCGGCTTCAAGTACCTGGCGCCGTACACCGGTTCCGCCATCGGCCAGCACTGGATGTACGCCGGCAAGCACGTCCTGATCATCTTCGACGACCTGTCGAAGCAGGCCGACGCCTACCGCGCCGTGTCGCTGCTGCTGCGCCGCCCGCCGGGCCGTGAGGCCTACCCGGGTGACGTCTTCTACCTGCACTCCCGTCTGCTGGAGCGCTGCGCGAAGCTGTCCGACGAGATGGGTGCCGGTTCGATGACCGGTCTGCCGATCGTCGAGACCAAGGCGAACGACGTGTCGGCGTTCATCCCGACCAACGTCATCTCCATCACCGACGGCCAGTGCTTCCTGGAGTCCGACCTGTTCAACGCGGGCCAGCGCCCGGCGCTGAACGTCGGTATCTCGGTCTCCCGCGTCGGTGGCTCCGCCCAGCACAAGGCCATGAAGCAGGTTTCGGGTCGTCTCCGCGTCGACCTGGCCCAGTACCGCGAGCTGGAGGCGTTCGCCGCCTTCGGTTCCGACCTGGACGCCGCGTCGAAGGCCTCGCTGGAGCGCGGCAAGCGCATGGTCGAGCTGCTGAAGCAGGGCCAGTACCAGCCGATGCCCGTCGAGGAGCAGGTCGTCTCCGTCTGGGCCGGCACCACCGGCAAGATGGACGACGTCCCGGTGGGCGACATCCGTCGCTTCGAGTCGGAGCTGCTGGAGCACCTGCGCCGCGAGCGCAAGGACCTCCTGACCTCCATCGCCGACGGCGGCAAGATGTCGGACGACACGCTGGGCTCGATCGCCGACGCGATCGCCGCCTTCAAGCGCCAGTTCGAGACCTCGGACGGAAAGCTCCTGGGCGAGGACGTTCCGGCCGTCAACGTCTCCAAGTGACGACGGAAGGGACCTGACTCATGGGAGCGCAGCTCCGGGTCTACAAGCGTCGCATCCGTGCCATCACGGCGACCAAGAAGATCACCAAGGCGATGGAGATGATCGCCGCCTCGCGCATCGTCAAGGCGCAGCGCAAGGTGGCGGCGTCGATGCCGTACGCGACCGAGCTCACCCGTGCGGTGACCGCGGTGGCGACCGGTTCGAACACCAAGCACGCCCTGACCACCGAGGTCGAGGCGCCGACCCGCGCCGCGATCGTGCTCATCACGAGCGACCGCGGTCTGGCCGGCGGCTACTCCTCGAACGCCATCAAGCAGGCCGACCGGCTCACCGAGCGGCTGCGCGCTGAGGGCAAGGAGGTCGACAGCTACATCGTCGGCCGCAAGGGTGTCGCCTACTACGGCTTCCGTGAGCGCAAGGTCACGGACTCGTGGACCGGCTTCACCGACAGCCCGACCTACGCCGACGCCAAGCGCGTCGCGGCGCCGCTGATCGAGGCCATCCAGCTGGACACGGCCGAGGGTGGCGTCGACGAGCTGCACATCGTCTTCACGGAATTCGTGTCGATGATGACGCAGAACGCGGTGGACGGCCGGATGCTGCCGCTCAGCCTCGACAAGGCTGTGGAGGAGGACGGTGCGAAGGGCGAGATCCTTCCGCTGTTCGAGTTCGAGCCGTCGGCGGAGGACGTCCTCGACGCCCTTCTGCCGCGCTACGTCGAGAGCCGCATCTACAACGCACTGCTGCAGTCGGCCGCTTCCGAGCACGCCGCCCGCCGCCGCGCGATGAAGTCGGCGACCGACAACGCCGGAGACCTCATCAAGAGCCTCTCCCGGCTTGCCAACGCGGCCCGCCAGGCCGAAATCACCCAGGAAATCAGCGAGATCGTCGGTGGCGCCAGCGCCATGGCCGACGCGACCGCGGGGAGTGACAAGTAATGACGACCTCTGTTGAGACGGCCGCCGCCACGGGCCGCGTCGCCCGGGTCATCGGCCCGGTCGTCGACGTGGAGTTCCCCGTCGACGCGATGCCCGACATCTACAACGCGCTGAAGGTCCAGGTCGCCGACCCGGCCGAGGACGGCGCGCTCAAGACGCTGACCCTTGAGGTCGCCCAGCACCTGGGTGACGGCCTGGTCCGCACCATCTCCATGCAGCCCACCGACGGTCTGGTCCGCCAGGCCCCGGTGACCGACACGGGCGAGGGCATCACCGTCCCCGTCGGTGACTTCACCAAGGGCAAGGTGTTCAACACCCTGGGTGAGGTGCTCAACTACCCCGAGGCGAACGCCGAGGTCACCGAGCGCTGGCCCATCCACCGCAAGGCCCCGAGCTTCGACGAGCTCGAGTCCAAGACGGAGATGTTCGAGACCGGCGTCAAGGTCATCGACCTTCTCACCCCGTACGTCAAGGGTGGAAAGATCGGTCTGTTCGGTGGTGCCGGTGTCGGCAAGACCGTTCTGATCCAGGAAATGATCTACCGCGTCGCCAACAACCACGACGGTGTGTCGGTGTTCGCGGGCGTCGGTGAGCGTACCCGTGAGGGCAACGACCTCATCGAGGAAATGGGCGACTCGGGCGTCATCGACAAGACCGCCCTTGTCTTCGGCCAGATGGACGAGCCCCCGGGCACCCGTCTGCGCGTCGCGCTCGCCGGTCTGACCATGGCGGAGTACTTCCGCGATGTTCAGAAGCAGGACGTGCTGTTCTTCATCGACAACATCTTCCGGTACACCCAGGCCGGTTCCGAGGTGTCGACCCTGCTCGGCCGCATGCCCTCCGCGGTGGGTTACCAGCCGAACCTGGCCGACGAGATGGGTCTCCTCCAGGAGCGCATCACCTCGACCCGTGGTCACTCGATCACCTCCATGCAGGCGATCTACGTCCCCGCGGACGACCTGACCGACCCGGCGCCGGCGACCACCTTCGCCCACCTCGACGCGACGACGGTTCTTTCCCGTCCGATCTCCGAGAAGGGCATCTACCCGGCCGTGGACCCGCTGGACTCGACGTCCCGCATCCTCGACCCGCGGTACATCGCGGCGGACCACTACGCGGCCGCCATGCGTGTCAAGGGGATCCTGCAGAAGTACAAGGACCTCCAGGACATCATCGCGATCCTCGGTATCGACGAGCTGGGCGAGGAGGACAAGCTCGTTGTCCACCGTGCCCGTCGTGTCGAGCGCTTCCTGTCGCAGAACACCCACGTGGCGAAGCAGTTCACCGGTGTGGACGGTTCGGACGTTCCGCTCGACGAGTCGATCACCGCGTTCAACGCGATCTGCGACGGTGACTACGACCACTTCCCCGAGCAGGCGTTCTTCATGTGCGGTGGCATCGAGGACCTGAAGGCCAACGCCAAGGAGCTGGGCGTCTCCTGATCCGGCGCGCTCCGCGAGGAGCGCATCCGGTTCGCAGGTTTCGAAGGAGAGGGGCGGGTGTGTCCCGTCCCTCTCCCCACGCCCATTAGAATTTGACCCAACACCCGGCTGACCCGCCGGGTGGTGACCCGAGGAGCCACCTTGGCTGCTGAGCTGCACGTCGAGCTGGTCGCGGCGGACCGCAATGTCTGGTCCGGCGAGGCCACCCTTGTTGTCGCCCGCACCACGTCCGGCGACATCGGCGTCATGCCCGGTCACCAGCCGCTTCTCGGTGTGCTGGAATCGGGCCCGGTGACCATCCGTACCAGCGAGGGCGGCACCGTCGTCGCCGCGGTGCACGGCGGATTCATCTCGTTCGCGGACAACAAGCTGTCCCTGCTGGCCGAGATCGCCGAGCTCGCGGACGAGATTGACGTCCAGCGCGCGGAGCGGGCACTGGAGCGCGCCAAGTCGGACGCCGATGCGGCATCCGAGCGACGCGCCGAAGTCCGGCTGCGCGCCGTCGCGGGGCACTGAGCCCCGTACCAAAGTGTGAAACCTCAGCCGCGGTCCGTTCCGGAATTTTCCGGAGCGGGTCGCGGCTGAGGCGATGCAGGTCTGTTTTTCGTCTGTATTCGATGAGCGAGGAGGTCGGTGAAGATGCTCCTCGCTCTGCTTGTGAGCGGCCTGGTCGTAGCCCTGGTGGTGATCGGGCTGTTTGTGTTCGGGCTGCGCCGCAGGCTCATCCAGCGTTCGGGCGGGACCTTCGACTGCAGCCTGCGCTGGGGCGTGGCCGAGGAGCCCGACGTCTCCGGCAAGGGCTGGGTGTACGGGGTCGCCCGCTACGGCGGTGACCGCATCGAGTGGTTCCGCGTCTTCAGCTATTCGCACCGGCCGCGCCGGGTTCTGGAGCGGGCCTCCATCGAGGTGATCGCGCGCCGCGCGCCCGAGGGCGAGGAAGAGCTGGCCCTGCTGTCCGACGCCGTCGTGCTCGGCTGTCTCCACAAGGGGACCCGCCTGGAGCTGGCGATGAGCGAGGACGCCCTGACCGGTTTCCTGGCGTGGCTGGAGGCCGCGCCGCCCGGGCAACGGGTGAATGTCGCCTAAAAATTCCTTGGCCCGTTGGCTGGGGGTCCCCCCGGACGAAGTCTGGGGGAGGGTGAACGTGGCCTGATCGACCGCAGGCGTCGAAAGCCGGGAGGACGAGGGGGCGGACCCCGTCCTCCCGGCTTTTCGTTCCTACTGGAGACCGGTGTGGATCGCGTTCGCGAGCTCGCCGTTCGTGGTGTCGCCGCTGAATTCCCAGAAGAAGGCGCCCTTCAGGCCCTGCTGCTTGGCCCAGGTCATCTTCCCGGCGATGGTGGCGGGGGTGTCGTAGCTCCACCAGTTGCCGCCGCACTTGGCGTAGGCCGTGCCGGCGACGGTGCCGGTGGCCGGGCAGCTGTTCTTGAGCACCTTGTAGTCCTCGATGCCCTGCTCGTAGGTGCCCGGAGCGGGCCCGGTGGCGGTGCCGCCCGGGGCGGCCTGGGTGACGCCGGTCCAGCCGCGGCCGTAGAAGCCGATGCCGAGGTTGAGCTTGGAGCCGGGGATGCCCTTGCCCTTGAGCTTGGTGATGGCCGCCTCGGAGTTGAAGCCGGCGATCGGGATGCCCGCGTACGAGGTGAGCGGGGAGTGCGGGGCGGTCGGGCCCTTCGCGTCCCAGGCGCCGAAGAAGTCGTACGTCATGACGTTGTAGAAGTCCGCGTACTGCGCGGCGCCCGCGTAGTCGGCCAGGTCGAGCTTGCCGCCGTTGGAGCCGTCCGCGGAGATCGCGGCGGTGACCAGGTTGGAGCCGCCGAACTTGGTGCGCAGCGCCGACATCAGGTTCTTGAACGCGGCGGCTCCGCTGGTGTCGCAGGACAGACCGCAGGCGTTCGGGTACTCCCAGTCGATGTCGATGCCGTCGAAGACGTCGGCCCAGCGCGGGTCCTCGACCAGGTTGTAGCAGGACTGGGCGAAGGCGGCCGGGTTGGCGGCGGCCTGACCGAAGCCGCCGGACCAGGTCCAGCCGCCGAAGGACCACAGGACCTTGATGTTCGGGTACTGCTTCTTCAACTTGCGCAGCTGGTTGAAGTTGCCGCGCAGCGGCTGGTCCCAGTTGTCGGCGACGCCGTCGACGCTCTGGTCGGCGGTGTAGGCCTTGTCGTAGTCGGCGTAGGCGTCACCGATGGTGCACGCGCCGTTCTGGACGTTGCCGAAGGCGTAGTTGATGTGGGTGATCTTCGCGGCGGAGCCGGAGGTGACCAGGTTCTTCACGTGGTAGTTGCGGCCGTAGACGCCCCACTCGGTGAAGTAGCCGAGCTTGACCGGGCCGCCGGGCTGCGGGGGCTCGGTGGTGCCGCCGGTGGTGGTGACCGAGAGGCTGCCGGAGGAGGGGCCGGTCTGGTCGATGGTGTCCCGGGCGGTGACGGAGTAGGTGTAGGTGGTGGCCTTGGTCAGGCCGGAGTCGGCGTAGGTGGTGCCGGTGACCGTCGCGATCTTGGCGCCGCCGCGGTAGACGTCGTAGTTCTTGACGCCCTTGTCGTCGGTGGCCGCGCCCCAGCTCAGGGTCAGCGAGGTCTCGGTGACCCCGGTCGCGGTGGGGGTGCCCGGTGCGGTGGGGGGAGCGTCACCGGGCTGGGTGGTGCCGTCGCAGGAGCCGCCGTTGACCTTGCAGCCGCTGGGGGAGCCGGCGCCGGTGCCGTTGAAGCCGAAGCTGGCGGTGGCGCCGGGGGCGAGGGTGCCGTTCCAGCCGACGTTCTTGCCGGTCCAGTGGGTGCCGGAGCTGGTGACGGTGCCGTCCCAGGCGGAGGTGACCGCGGTGCCGGCGGGGAAGTCCCACTCGACGGTCCACGAGGTGATCGTCGTGGTGCCGGTGTTCTTCACCGTCCACTTGCCCTCGAAGCCGGTGCCCCAGTCGGAGACCTTGGTGTACGTCGCGGTCGCGGAAGCGGCGGCCTGGGCCGGTCCGGCGAGCGCGACGAGCCCGGTGACGGGCACGGCGAGGGCGGCGATGACGGCCGCGACTCTGGTGAAGAACCGGGTGCGCCTGGTGCGGGGTGGGGATGCTGTGCTCAAGGGTGCTCCTCCGTAGGTCCGTCTCCGTCGTGGGGCCGACGTCGACATGGGGGTGGGACCTGCGCCGCCCGTGAGCACGCTTTGTCATGGCACGCTCACCACAGTGTTGCGGTGAGAGTAGAAAGGTCTGGACCAACCGTCAAGAGGTCCAGACCGGTGTCCCCGGAGGTTCGCTAGAGCCCCAACTCCTGTGCCAGCACGGCCGCTTGGAGGCGGCTGCGGAGCTCCAGCTTGCCCAGGAGGCGACTCACGTGCGTCTTCGCCGTCGCCTCCGCCATGTCCAGCCGTATGGCGATCTCCGCGTTCGACAGCCCCTCGCCCAGACAGGACAGCACCTCGCGCTCCCGCCGGGTCAGCGTCTCCAGCGCCGGAGGGGCGGCGGGCCGGGCGGGGCGCGCCGGGGCCGCGAACTCCGCGATCAGCCGTCGTGTCACCGCCGGGGAGATCAGGCCCTCCCCGCGCGCCACGGTCCGTACCGCCCCGATCAGCTCCGCCGCCTCCGCGTTCTTCAGCAGGAAGCCCGCCGCGCCCGCGCGCAGCGCCCCGAACACGTACTCGTCGAGGTCGAAGGTGGTCAGCACGAGTACGTCCGCCAGCCCGTCCGCGACCACCTGGCGGGTCGCCGACACCCCGTCCAGCCTCGGCATCTGCACGTCCATGAGGACCAGGTCCGGCCGCAGCTCCCGGGCCAGGCGCACCGCCTCCTCCCCGTCGGCGGCCTCGCCCACCACCTCGATGTCGCCCGCGCTGCGCAGGATGAGCACCAGCCCGGCCCGTACCGCGCTCTGGTCCTCCGCCACCACCACCCGGATGGTCATGCCTCCACCGCCTCCAGTTCCGTGGGCAAGGTCGCCCGTACCTGCCAGGCCGCTCCGCTGCGGCCCGCCGCGAACTCCCCGCCGAGTAGTTCCGCCCGCTCCCGCATGCCGACCAGCCCGGCCCCGGAGCCCGGGGCGCGGGGGCCGCGGCGGTCCCCGTACGGGGAGTCCACGGCCACCGTCAGGGCGGCGTCGGTGCGGGCCACGCGGACCGTGACCGTGCCCGGGCCGGCGTGCTTGAGGGCGTTGGTCAGCGACTCCTGGACGATCCTGTACGCCGCCAGCTCCACCGGCGCCGGCAGGGCCCGGGCGGGGGGCCGCTCGTCCGCGAGCACGAAGTCCAGGCCGCTCGCCGACCCGTTCGTCCGGGCCTTCTCCAAGAGGGCCTCCAGTCCGTCCAGAGAGGGCACGGCGGCCGCTTCCTGCTCCGCCCCGGCGTCGCGCAGCAGCCCGATGAGCCGACGCATTTCGGCCAGTCCCTGCACGCTGTTCTCCCGGATCACCCCGAGCGCCTCCCGGCTGGTCTCCGCCCGGTCGATGGACAGCGCGGCGGTGGAGTGGATGGCGATGGCGGAGAGGTGGTTGGCCACCATGTCGTGCAGTTCCCGCGCCATCCGGGCCCGCTCGGCGGCCACGGCCTGGCTGCGGTCCATCTCGGCCAGCAGCGCGGTCTGCTCGGCGCGCAACCGGGCGGCCTCGGCGGCCTCGCGGTGGTTGCGCAGCGTGGCGCCGGTCAGCGCCGGGGCGAAGCTCACGATGCCGGTGATCACGCCGATCAGGAGGGCCTGCGGGGTGCGCAGCCAGGCGACCGAGGCGATGGTGACGATGACGGTGATCAGCCCGGTGGAGACCGGGAGGCGACGGGCCATGGACGGCTTGCCGTACACGACGGCGGCGTACATCAGATCGGTGAAGATCACGACGGTGGCGAGGCTGCCGACCGTGAACTGGTCGGCGATCACCCCGACGGTGCCGACGGCAAGGGTCAGCGACGGCATGGTGCGGCGCAGCAGCTCCATGGAACCGACGGCCACGAGGGGGACCAGGGCGGCCCACGCGGGCAGGAAGTGCCGGCTGCCGTTGCTGTAGATCCCGAGCGACCAGAACACGAGGCCGACCAGCACGCTGAACACCGCCAGCAGGACGTCGTCGCGGTGGGGGCGCAGGCTCTTCGTGGTCACGGTCCCATCCAACAGGGTGTGCGGGCCGCGCACGTCGGCGCAGGGGCCGAGGTGCGGCTACATCGAAGGGTGCAGGCACAGCTCGTCAGCGACGACGACGCGACCGGCCCGGCGGGACGGGAGTCTGGGAGGGAATCGGAAACCCGGTGGATGGAGAGTCCCGTGATCGTCACGCTGATCATCGCCTGCGAGGTCGGCTTCTGGGTGTTGTTGGCCGCCGGCCTGGCCCTGCGCTACCTGGCGGGCATGCCCCGGCTGGGCGCGGCCGTGCTGCTGTGTGAGCCGCTGATGGAGCTGGTCCTGCTCGTGGTGACCACGGTGGACCTGAAGAACGGGGCCGAGCCGGACTGGAAGCACGGCCTCGCCGCCCTGTACATCGGCTACACCGTCGCCTACGGCCACTACACGGTGAAGTGGCTCGACGGCCACGCCGCGCACCGGCTGGCCGGGGGACCGAAGCCGCCCGGCCCCGGATACGGCAAGGCCCGCGCCGTCCACGAGTGGAAGCTGTGGCTGCGTACGGTCGTCGCCGCGGCCGTGGCCCTCGGCCTGCTGCAGGCCGCGATCGCGTACGTCGGCGACGCGGGCGACGTCAGCTCGCTGAAGGCGTGGCAGTACGGCGCCCTGCGGGCGGTCGGGATCCACGCCCTGATCGCCGCCACGTACACGATCTGGCCGAAAAAGGCCCCCGCCGCCGCCGAGGAGCGGCCCGCGCCCCTCGCGGGGAGCGGGCGCTGAGGCGCCGTGAGGCTACCGCTCGCCGCCCGGGACCCACAGCACATCGCCGACCTCCTTGTTGGCCACGCGGGCCAGGATGAACAGCAGGTCGGAGAGGCGGTTCAGGTAGGTGGCGGTCAGCGGGTTCATCACCTCGCCGTGCACCTCCAGCGCCGCCCAGGTGGACCGCTCGGCGCGCCGGACCACCGTGCAGGCCTGGTGCAGCAGGGCCGCGCCGGGGGTGCCGCCGGGGAGGATGAAGCTGCGCAGCTTCTCCACCTGCTCCAGGAAGGTGTCGCAGTCCGCCTCCAGCTTGTCGACGTAGAACTGCTCGACGCGCAGCGGCGGGTACTCCGGGTTCTCGACCACCGGGGTGCACAGGTCCGCGCCGACGTCGAACAGGTCGTTCTGCACGCGGACCAGGACCTTGACGACCTCCGGGGACAGGCCGCCGAGCGCGATCGCCGTCCCGATGGCCGCGTTGGCCTCGTTGGCGTCGGCGTACGCGGAGATCCGCAGGTCGGTCTTGGCCGTACGGCTCATGTCGCCGAGGGCGGTCGTGCCCTTGTCGCCGGTACGGGTGTAGATGCGCGTGAGGTTCACCATGCGGCCAGGGTAGACGGGGCCGGCGGGGAAATTCCGGGCGCGGTGGCGCCCGCCCGCCGTACCGTCGGGTGGGGACCGAGGCGCTCCGGCGGATCGACCTCCTGGCGGGCCTCCTCGCCACCTGACGACGGCGACGACACCGGCTGGGGGTGAACTGTGAGGCAGCGCACGGCTGCTGGGCCGGACCGGTGTGATGTCCGTCATCTGAGACGTGACGCGTGTTACTTCGCGGTCACTCCGCGCCGCCCGGGCGCTAGTCTCCGCCGGAGTGGCTACGAGACCGGGCCCTGACGGGGCCGGGGTCCAATCGAGAACTTGGGGTGTGCAGTGGCTGGGAAGCTCGCCGTCATCGGTGCCGGGCTGATGGGTTCCGGAATCGCTCAGGTCTCCGCTCAGGCCGGTTGGGACGTCGTCCTGCGCGACGTCACCGACGCGGCGCTGACCCGGGGCACGGACGGGATCAAGGCCTCGTACGACAAGTTCGTCTCCAAGGGCAAGCTCACCGCCGAGGACGCCGAGGCCGCGCTCGCCCGCATCACGACCACCACCGACCTCGACGCCGCCGCCGACGTGGACATCGTCGTCGAGGCCGCCTTCGAGAAGATCGAGATCAAGCACGAGATCTTCCGCGCCCTCGACAAGATCGTCCGCGAGGACACGATCCTCGCCTCCAACACCTCCGCCATCCCGATCACCAAGATCGCGGCCGTGACGGAGCGTCCGGAGCGGGTCGTCGGCGCGCACTTCTTCTCGCCCGTCCCGATGATGCAGCTCTGCGAGCTCGTACGCGGCTACAAGACGAGCGACGAAACCCTCGCCGCCACCCGCGCGTTCGCCGAGTCCGTCGGCAAGACCTGCATCGTCGTCAACCGCGACGTCGCCGGCTTCGTGACGACCCGTCTGATCTCGGCGCTCGTCGTGGAAGCCGCGAAGCTCTACGAATCGGGCGTGGCCTCCGCCGAGGACATCGACATCGCGTGCAAGCTGGGCTTCGGTCACGCGATGGGCCCGCTGGCCACCGCCGACCTCACCGGTGTCGACATCCTGCTCCACGCCACCAGCAACATCTACACCGAGTCGCAGGACGAGAAGTTCGCGCCGCCGGAGCTGATGCGCCGGATGGTGGACGCCGGCGACATCGGACGCAAGAGCGGCCAGGGCTTCTACAAGCACTGAGCCGCCGGCCCGTGGCCGGGCCGAACGGGCCCGGCCATTGAGCACCAGTTCGAATGCCATCACCCCTCGGGGTGAATTAGGTATCGGTTCGCTCACGGTCGGCAACTTCCCTGCCCGTGAGGCAGTCAGTTGCAGTGAGAGTTGCCGACCACGGACCAATCGGACCATACGTACGCGGTACTGCCGGGAGCACACATGCACATCAGGGGCGACCACGCCGAACTCGCTGTCGGGGGCCGCCTCGACGTGCGCAGCGCGGCGGACGCCCGTACGGCCCTCCACACCGCCCTCGACGACGGACACGGCGACCTCGTGCTCGACCTCACCGGACTCGACTCGTGGGACGCCACGGGACTCGGCGTGATCATGGGTGCGCACCGGCGGGCCGGCCGGACCGGACGGCGTCTCGTCCTGCGAGGGGTGCCGCCCCAGATGCAGCGGCTGCTCGTCGCGACCCGACTGCACCGGATCCTCGCGATCGAGGGCGGCCTGGAGGCCGAGTCCCTTCCCCGGGTGTGACCCGCCCCCACGGCACCGACCCCAGGCCCGCCACCTGCACATTTCCTGCGGAAACGTAACGGTCCGGTGGTGATGGCACCCCTGCGGTTCCCCGCACGACCGGCCACCGTCTAGGGTTCGGGCGGAAACCGGACCAGTAGCGAGAGCGGCGTGTGCGAAGGCCGGGCGGGAAGACGGCGACGGCGCGCAGCGCGATCGGGGGACTTGGTCATGGACCTCAAGCAGGGGCAGACCGATCCGGAGGAGCGTTCCGGGGCGGCGGCCGCGCGGCCCGCCCGGACACCCGCGCCCGCGCCCGCCGCGCGGCTGGTCAGCCTGATCGCGGGCGAATTTACCCTCGCGGTCAACCCCGTCGACGGCAGCGAGATCGAAGTGCTGCGCCCCGGCACCGACACGAGCCGCCCCGCCAAGCGCGACGAGGCCTCCCGCGCCGCCAGGGACACCGCCGCGCGCCCGCCCGTGCTACCCGGGCCGCCGATACCCGTCCGCCCCCTCATAGGCCGCGAGGAGGAGCGCGAGCGGCTCGTCCGGCTGCTCGGTCGCGGCCGCTCCGTACGGCTGACCGGCCCCGCCGGATCCGGCCGCACCGCGCTGCTCGACGCGGTCGCCTCCCGCTGCGCCGACCTCGCGCCCGACGGTGTCGTACGGCTCTCCGGCCACGGGCACCAGCAGCCCGGAGAGCTCCTCCAGGCGCTGTACTCGGCCGTGTACGAGGCCCCGCGCGAGCGGCCCGACCGGATCACGCTCCTCGCCCGCGTCCGGGACATCGGCGCCATCGTCCTCCTCGACGACCTGGACCTGGGTGCGGGCGCCCTCGACGAGCTGCTGCGCGCCACCCCCGAGTGCGCCTACCTGCTGGCGTCGACCCCCGAGACGAAGGCGCCCGGCGACGACGCGCACCTCGACGAGGTCTTCCTCGACGGCCTGGGCAAGGCCGAATGCGCGGCACTCCTGGAGGCGGGCATCGGACGGCCGCTGACCGATCCGGAGACTGCCTGGGCGGCCGACCTGCGGTTCGCCTCCGAAGGGCTGCCGCTGCGCTTCGTACAGGCCGCCGCCCTGCTGCGGCAGCGCGACGAGCTCAACCACGGCGACGAGGACGACGACGGGGAAGAGCCCGGCGTCTTCGAGGAACGCCCCCGCGGCAGTGCGCACGTCCCGCTGCCCACGCTCGCCGAGGGCGCGGCCCCGGCGGAGCTGCTGGCCTCGCGGGTCAGCGAATCGGCGCGCGCGGCCCTGCGGATCGCGTGCGCGCTGGGCGGGGAGATGCCGCACCACACGCACCTGCCGGCTCTGGTGGGGGACACCCACGCGGACTCGGCGGTGGCGGAGCTGCTCGCCTGCGGACTGCTGACCCCGGTCGGCGCCCGCTACCGGCTCGCCGAGGGCGTCGTACGCCAGCTGGAGGAGGCCGGATACGGGGACACCGCCGCCGAGGAGGCCCGTACGGCCGCCCGGCACTACGCCTGGTGGACCGGGCACGCCTCGGTGACCCCCGAGCGGGTCGCGGTGGAGGCCGAGGCGGTACTGGCCGCACTGGGCGGCGCGGACGTGGTGGCGGCGGTGCTGCTCGCGCGGACGGCGGCCCCCGCGTTCGCGGCCTCACTGCACTGGGAGGCCTGGGAGCGGGTGCTGCGCGCGGGCGCGGAGGCCGCGCGCAAGGCGGGGGAGGTAGCCGAACAGGCGTACTTCCACCACGAACTCGGCGTGCTCGCCCTGTGCGAGGGGCGCCTCGACCGGGCGCGGGCCGAACTGGAGACCTCGATCGGGCTGCGCGGCGCGCTGGCCGACAAGCGGGGCACGGTGGCCGGGCGGCGGGCACTGGCGCTGGTCGTGGACCGCGAGGCGGCCGGGGTGACGTCGTCCCCGCCCCTGCGCCTGGAGCCCCCGGCGGTCACGAGTGGTTCCGCGGGCCGCCCCGGATCCGGCGGCGCGGCCCGCTGGGCGGGCTCGGCTGCCCTGCCGGCGGGCCGGGCGGTCACGGGTGGCCCCGCGGGCGAGGCGGGTACCGCTGCCCTCGCCGGGCCGGGTGGCGCGGCCGGTGCCCCGGGTGGGCCCGGCGGCGCGGCAGGTGCGGCAGGTGCGGCAGGTCTTCCGGCGGGTCCGGCGGGTCCGGCGGGTCCGGCGGGCGCGGGTGGTGCCGCGAATGCCGCCGCCGCTGCCCGAGCCGCGGCGGGCGGTGCGGCCGGGGCCGTCGGCGGGCTCGCGCTGCGCGGGCCGGGGGCGGCGGGCGGCGAAGCCGCGGCCGGGCCGGCCGGTAACGGGGGCGCGGCCGCGTTCTCGGGAGGCTGGGCGGGCACCGGTGGCACGGCCGGTGGCCCGGGTGGCGCCGCCGGTGGTGCAGGTGCCGCTGCTCTCGGCGGACAGGGTGGTGCGGCAGGCCTCCCGGGCGGCTGGGCCGGTGCGGGCGGGCCCGTGGAAGAGGCCGGCGCCGGTGCGCCGGGCGGGGTCACGCTGCGCGGGCCCGGTGTCGGTGGCCCCGGTGTCGGCGGTGCCAAGGACGCGGGGCGTACCGGGGCGGTGGCTTCGCCGCCGGCCGTGCCGGTCTCGCCGGAGGCGGTGACGCGGGTGACCCCCGTGGTGCCGGTGCCGCCGCGTACGGACACGCCCACCACGCTGTCGGCGGTGTTCGAGGACGCGTTCCCGCTGGACACGAAGCCCGCCGCCGTCTTCGAAGCGGCGCCCGCCGCGGGGTCGGACGCGGGCCACGGCCGTCGCCGCAAGGTGCTGCTGGCCGCGGCCGGTGCGCTGACGGTGGTGGCGCTGGGCACCGTGGTGAGCCTGGCCATGAGCTCCGAGGACACCGAGCCGCCGGCGAAGGGTCCCGCGGTGTCGGTGAACCCGACGCGGGTCGCTCCGTCCTCGGCACCCGGCACCACCGACCCCGCCGCGCAGCCGCCGGTGGCGCCCGCGACCTCGCAGTCCCCGACCCCGGGCGAGAGCACCGCCCCGACCACCCCGGGCAAGACCCCGTCCCGGAAGCCGTCCTCGACCCCGCCGAAGTCCCAGTCCTCGTCCTCGTCCTCGTCGCCGACGAAGTCCGCGGACCCGTCGCCCTCGCCGTCGAGCGAGTCCCCGTCGGTCTCGCCGTCCCCGTCGCAGTCGGCGCCGGAGACCGTCGCGCCGCCCGCCACCCAGTAGGCCCGGGCGACGACGGGAACGTGACGACGGGCCCCGAGGCGCCGGGCGACCGGAGCCTCAGGGCCCGTCGGAACGAGCTCGGAACGAGCTCGGAACAGGCTGGGGACAGACTCGGAACGGGCTCAGAACAGGCGGAGCTTGTCGTCCTCGATGCCGCGCAGGGCGTCGTAGTCCAGCACCACGCAGTCCATGCCGCGGTCCGTCGCCAGCACCTTCGCCTGCGGCTTGATCTCCTGCGCCGCGAACACGCCCCGGACCGGGGCCAGGTGCGGGTCGCGGTTCAGCAGCTCCAGGTAGCGGGTCAGCTGCTCGACACCGTCGATCTCGCCGCGCCGCTTGATCTCCACGGCCACGGTCCCGCCGGAGGCGTCCCGGCACAGGATGTCCACCGGGCCGATGGCCGTCATGTACTCGCGCCGGATCAGCGTGTAGCCCTCGCCCAGCGTTTCGATGCGGTCCGCGAGGAGCTCCTGGAGGTGCGCCTCCACGCCGTCCTTGATCAGGCCGGGGTCGACGCCGAGCTCGTGGGAGGAGTCGTGGAGGACTTCCTCCATGGTGATGATGAGCTTCTCGCCCGCCTTGTTGACGACCGTCCAGACACCGGCCTCGTCGCCGCTCCCCTCCTTGAGGGTGCACGGGGGCGACATCCAGTTGAGCGGTTTGTACGCCCGGTCGTCCGCGTGGATCGAGACACTGCCGTCAGCCTTCACGAGGATCAGACGGGGTGCCGAGGGCAGATGGGCGGTGAGCCGGCCCGCGTAGTCGACGGAGCAGCGGGCAATGACGAGACGCATGGTCGGCAACGCTACTCGACGAGAAGGCCTCCACGCGATTCGCCCCTGAAAGCCCCCTTCGCGGATGGCGCGTTGTATGCGCATTCTCCTGGTGCGTCACCCATGGGGCGCCTACCGTGGTGAGCGGGAGGTTGCGGAGCGTGCACGCTGCGTCGCGATCTCCTTCCCTGCCCGTAAGGCCCCGGCAACCCGATCCGCCGGGGCCGCGAGAGGAGAACCCATGTCGCTCGACGTCTCACCGGCCCTACTCGAACAGGCCGAGCGAGGCGAGGTCGACGAAGCCGCCTTCGTCGACTGCGTCCGGACCTCCCTGCCCTACGCATGGGAGATGATCAGCTCGCTGGTGGCCCAGCTGAAAGTGGACGGCGGAGAGTTCGCCGACAACCAGACGCCGCCGCCGGACGAGCAGGCGCGTGGGCAGCTGCTGCGCGCTCTTGCGAGTGACGCGATACGAGGTGCCCTGCAGCGCCACTTCGGAGTGCGCCTGGCATTCCAGAACTGCCACCGGGTAGCGGTGTTCCCGCTTGATCCCTCGGTGGACGACCGGCTGGCCAAGTTCACTTCGATCCGCGGTCAGCTGCTCAACCAGTCGCCGGAACTGCGCGACTGTTAGCGGGCCCGTTCCACCAGTACCGCCTCCGGCGGATCTCAGCCGAGACGGGGCAGGACCTCGGCGCCCAGGCGCCGTACGTTCTCCTCCGTCGCGGCGAGATCCCCGGAGCCCTCCGTCAGGAGGGCGAAGCGCGTGATGCCGGTCCGGGCGGACGTGGCCGCCAGACGGTCCGCCGCCAGGGCCGGGGTTCCCACCGGGTGCAGATCGCAGAGGAGTTCCGTGTACGCGACGGGATCCCGCATCGAGCGGATCCGGTCGTCCACCGTCACGTGCGCGTCCAGGCCCTGCTTCAGCCAGCCCGGCATCGACTTCATCAGTGTCTCGCGGGCGTCGGCCGTGCTGTCCGCCAGCTGGCACACCCCGGCGGACACGTGCCCCGCGTCGGCCACGAACGCGGGGGAGTGGCCCGCCGCCAGGGCGGTACGCCGCCACAGCGCGACCATCTCCGCCTTCTCCTCGTCCCCGCAGTGCATGCCGAGCAGCATCGGCAGCCCCCGCTGCGCGGCGAGCCGGACCGAGGCCGGCGAGGTGCAGGCCACGATGACCTCCGGGCCCGTCCCGTCCCCGTCGAGGGCTTCCGACGGACGCGGTACGACGGCCACCTCGCGGAAGCCGTACCGCTCGCCCGACGCTCCCACACGGGGCTCGGCCAGCCAGCGCCGCAGCAGGTCCAGCGCTTCCGGGAAGCCGTTCTCGTACGAGTCCAGGCCGCCCCCGAAGACCTCCAGGTCCACCCACGGCCCGCCGCGGCCGACCCCGAGCGTGAACCGGCCGCCGGAGGTCAGGTGCAGCAGGGCGGCCTGCTCGCCGAGGGCCACCGGGTGCGCGTTCGGCAGTACGCTCACCGCCGTGCCCACCCGCAGCCGCCGGGTCCGGCCCAGCAGCAGGGCGGCCAGGGTCACGGCCGAGGGGCACACCCCGTACGGGACGAAGTGGTGCTCGGCGAGCCAGACCGCGTCGAGTCCGGCCTCCTCGGCCACCTCCGCGGTCCGCACCGCCCGGTGCAGTGCCTCGCCCTGTCCCTGGCCCGGGAACTGGGCAGCCAGTACAAACGCTCCTACGCGCATCGCCTTTAGCCTCCTCGCGGCTGACGCGGCCTCCCCCAGGTGGACCGGTTCTTCCTATGGCAACAACGTCTGACACGTGCCAAAGGCACGGGCTGACAGGAAAGTTATTGGGATTGTCGGGCCATCTCCCGTCGTGCGGCCGCCTTCCTCGACCACCCTGCGGGTAGCGGGGCTCGCTGCGCGTAGTCTGGAAGAAAGTCCCTGCCGTCCGCTCATCCGTGAGGTATACGTGTCACCGCGCCACAACCGCCCCCGAGGCGGCGAGACCCCGGAGGAACGCACCGGCACCGGCTTCGACCGGTACGGGCTGGAGCGCACCGAGGAGTACCTGGGCGAGGACTGGAAGGTGCGGCACGTCGCGGGCGCGAGTGCGGCGGGCAAGCGCTACCGCTGCCCCGGCTGCGACCAGGAGATCCCCTCCGGCACCCCGCACCTCGTGGCCTGGCCCGAGTACGGCGGCGTGGACGACCGGCGCCACTGGCACAAGGCCTGCTGGAACGCGAAGGACCGCCGCACCTCGAAGGTGCAGCGGTCCCGCAACGCGCCCCGGTACTGACGCCGGCTAGACGTCCCGGCGGGCGACCACCACATAGGAGGCGGCCACCGCGGCGCCGGTGATCAGCAGGATCAGCGCCATGTGGGAGAAATCGCTGGTCGGCACGCCCATGTCGCTCCCGGTCGACATCCCGAACAGCTTCATCAGCGCCACCGGCGCGTTGTTCCGCAGGATCGTCGCCCCGACCGGCTGGAGCGCCTCCCAACTGCTGAGCATCCCGCCTATCACCGGCGGCAGCGTGACCACGCCCAGCATCACGGCGATCGCCCCGGCCGAGTGCCGCAGCAGTGCGCCGACCGCCAGTGCGAGCACGCCCAGCAGGGTCACGTACAGGGCGCCCGCCATCGCACCGAGCCACTCGGCCGTCGCGTGCGGTCCGGCCGCTGAACCGTTGTGGACGAAGGCGGCGGCGACGCCGACCAGGAAGACGGAGCCCGCGGTGGTGAGGAAGGCCGTGATGCCGAAGACGAGGTACTTCGCGGTGAGCACGCGGTGCCGGTCGGGGGCGGCCGTGAACGTGGTCCGGGCGAGACCGGTGGCGTGCTCCGAGGTGATCGTCAGTACGCCGAGGACCATCACCGCGAGCTGCCCCACCAGCAGGCCGAAGAGGGCCGGGGTGGTGAAGGAGATGTCCGCGTAGTCCCGGTCCACGGTCTGTGCGACGAAGAGCAGCCCGATGCCGACGACGGTCGCCACGAGCGCCCCGAGCGTCCACAGGGTGGAGCGCACCGAGACCATCTTGGTCCACTCCGAGGCCAGGGCGTGCCCCAGGTGCGGCCGCGGCGTCGGCAGCGGGGAGCTGTAGGTGGCCGGGGCGGTCATCGTGCGTCCTCGGGGTCGTTCTTGACGGCGCCGGCGAGTTCGCCGGGGTCGCTGGGCATCAGGAAGGGCCGCCCGCCCGCTCCGGGCGGCGGCGGGGCGAAGAACCCGGCCTGCGGGACCTCCGGCGCGGCCGCCTCCTCCTCCCACGCCGGGACCGTGAGCGGCTCCGGCTCCCACAGCTCGGCCCGGGGGTCTTCGGTGGAGGTGTACTCGACGGAGGACTGGGTCATCCGCATGTACGCCTCCTCCAACGAGGCCCGGTGCGGTGACAGCTCCCACAGCCGTACGCCGGCACCGTGCGCGAGGTCGGAGATCCGCGGCAGCTCCAGACCGGTCACGCGCAGTGCCCCGTCGGCCTCCTGGAGGACCCGGCCGCCCGCCTCGCGCAGGGCCGCACCCAGTGCGTCCCGGCCATCGGGGTCGGTGTCGGCCGTGCGGACCCGAGCGAATCCGGCCGAATTGTGCGTGATGAATTCCTGCGTGCCCATGTCCGCCAGCAGCCGGCCCCGGCCGATCACGATCAGGTGGTCAGCGGTCAGGGCCATCTCGCTCATCAGGTGCGAGGAGACGAAGACGGTACGGCCCTCGGAGGCGAGCCGCTTCATGAGGTTGCGCACCCAGAGGATGCCCTCGGGGTCGAGGCCGTTGACCGGCTCGTCGAACAGCAGTACCCGGGGGTCGCCGAGCAGGGCGGTGGCGATGCCGAGCCGCTGGCCCATGCCGAGCGAGAAGCCCTTCGTGCGCACGCCCGCCACGTCCTGGAGGCCGACGACGGCCAGCACCTCGTCCACCCGCTTCTCGGGGATCCCGGAGAGCTGGGCGATCGACAGCAGGTGCTTGCGCGCCCGGCGGCCGCCGTGCACGGCCTTGGCGTCGAGCAGGGCCCCGACGTGCCGCTGGGCGTTCGGCAGCTCCCGGAACGGGTGGCCGTTGATGGTGACCCGGCCGGACGTGGGCCGGTCCAGGCCGAGGATCATGCGCATGGTGGTGGACTTCCCGGAGCCGTTGGGCCCCAGGAATCCGGTGACGTGACCCGGCTTGACCTGGAAGGAAAGCTGGTCGACGGCGGTCTTCGCGCCGTAGCGCTTGGTCAGGCCGACTGCCTCGATCATCTTTACTGCCCCTTACCAGGCCGGGACGACTTTCGCCCGCGTAAGGCTTAAGAGGATAACGAGCTTCCTGTGGTTCCGTCCCGGGCCGATCCCCGAGCCCGACCCTGAGGCCGACCCGGGGATCACCCGTAGTCCTTCAGACGGAGGCGGGGCTCAGGCGTCCCTCTTCTTGAGGAGGAGGTAGCCCCCGAGTACGGCGGCCAGCGTCCACAGGGCCATGATCCCGAAGCCGCCCCAGGGGCCGTAGGGCGGGACTTCGCTGCCCATCGCACCCGGGACCACCTGCATGATCTTGGAGCCGGCCTGGTCCGGGAAGTACTGGGCGACCTTCCGGGTCGCCGGGACGATGCCGAGGATGTTCGACACCAGGAAGAAGAACGGCATCAGGATGCCGAGGGACATCACCGAACTGCGCAGCATGGTCGCCACGCCCATGGAGAACAGGGCGAGCATGGCCATGTAGAGGCCCGCGCCGATCACCGCGCGCAAGACGTTCGGCTCGGTGATGGCGATGGAGCGCTCGCCCAGGATGGCCTGTCCGAGGAAGAAGGACAGGAAGCTGGTGACCAGGCCCACGACGAGCGCCAGCGAGGTGGCCACGAGGAGCTTGGCGGCGAGGAAGGTCTCGCGCCGGGGCACGGCCGCCAGTGAGGTGCGGATCATTCCCGAGCTGTACTCGGTGCTGACGACCAGGACCCCGAAGACGATCACGGCGAGCTGGCCGAGGTTCATGCCGGCGAAGCTGGTCAGGGTCGGGTCGAAGGTGGCCTTCTCCTCGGGCTTCATGCCCTCGAAGCTGTTGTTGATGAAGACGCACAGCAGGGCACTGATCCCGGCGGTGACCACCACGGCGCAGGCCAGGCTCCAGGTGGTGGAGGCGACGGTGCGGATCTTGGTCCACTCGGACCGGAGGGCGGCGGAGAAGGACACGGTCACTCGCCGCCCTTGCGCGTCGTCTCGAAACCGGCACCCCACGCGGGGACATCGGCGGGCCTGGCGGGATTGAAGTCGGGGCCTCCCGGGGCACCGGGCTGTCCGGGCTCGCCCGGAGCGTGGGCGTGGTACTCGACGGAGTCCGCCGTCATGCGCATGAACGCTTCCTCAAGTGAAGCCCGCTGCGGGCTGAGTTCGTGCAGCACGATCTGGTGCCGGGCCGCCAGTTCGCCGAGCCGCTCCGATTCCACTCCGTCGATCTCCAGTGCGCCGGTGGCCGGAACGCTGATGGAACTGATTCCGGCCTCGTGGAGGACGTCCTTCAGCCGCTCCTGCTGCGGAGAGCGCAGGCGGACGAAACTTCGTGCGTTCTGCTGAATGAAATCGGCCATCGACAGGTCCGCCAACAGCTTTCCCTGTCCGATGACGATCAAATGATCCGCGGTCAGGGCCATTTCGCTCATCAGGTGGGAGGAAACGAAGATCGTCCGCCCCTCTGCCGCCAGACCCTTCATCAGATTGCGGATCCAGAGAATTCCCTCCGGGTCCAGACCATTGACGGGTTCGTCGAACATCAGGATTTCCGGATCACCCAGCAGTGCGGAGGCGATTCCGAGGCGCTGGCCCATGCCCAGCGAAAATCCTTTGGACTTCTTCTTCGCCACGGCCGTCAGGCCGACCAGGTCCAGGACCTCGGCGACCCGCCGCTCCGGGATGCGGTTCGACTGGGCAAGGCAGAGCAGGTTGTTGTACGCGGTGCGCGCGCCGTTCATGGCCTTCGCGTCCAGCAGTGCCCCGATGTACTTCAGCGGCTCCGTCAGATCCCGGTAGTGCTTCCCGTCGATCCGGACCGTGCCGCTGGTCGGGTTGTCGAGGTCGAGCATCATGCGCATGGTCGTGGACTTGCCCGCCCCGTTGGGGCCGAGGAAGCCGGTGACCACCCCCGGTCTGACCTGGAAGCTGAGGTTGTCCACGGCTGTCTTCGCGCCGAATCGTTTGGTAAGGCCCTCAAGCTCGATCATGCAGGCCACGCTAGAACGCCGAAGGGCCGTACGCCACCTACGAAAGGTGACGCACGGCCCTGCTTTGGTCGCGAAGCGGGCGAACCGTACCGACAGGTAACCGCGGACGGGACGTCAGCGGGTCAACGGGCCAGAGGGTCAGCGGGTCTGCTGCGCCGGGACGCCGCGGGTGACGGGCTCGTCGTCCACGATCGGGTTGGCCGCCGCGACGGCCGCACCGGTCAGCGTCGCCAGCATCTCGCGGACGTTGGTCAGCTGGGCGTTGATCGAGTCGCGGCGGTTGGTGAGCGCCGCCAGCTCGCGCTCGGACTCGCTGCGGATGCGGTCCGCCTTGGCGTTGGCGTCGGCCACGATGTCCTCGGCCTGGCGCTGCGCGGTCTCCACCGTCTGGCGGGCCCGGCGCTCGGCGTCCGTACGGAGCTTCTCGGCCTCCAGGCGCAGCTGCTCGGCGCGGTGCTCGATCTCGGCGAGACGCTTCTCCGCCTTCGCCTGACGCGAGGCCAGGTCGCGCTCGGACTGCTCGCGACGCTTGGCGAGGTTGGTCTCGAAGTCCGCGGCGGCCTGGGCGGCCTTGGCGCGGGTCTCCTCGAACAGGGCGTCGGCCTCCTCGCGCTTGGAGGCCGCGTCCTTCTGGGCCTCGGCGCGCAGGGTGGCGGCGTCGCCCTTGGCCTTCTCGACGATGCGGACGCCCTCGTCCTCGGCCTTCGACTTGCGGTCGGCCGCGAACGACTCGGCGTCGTTGCGCACCTGCTGCGCGGCCGACTCGGCGAGCTCACGGTGCTGCTCGGCCGCGCGACGGGCCTCCTCGCGCAGGTCCTTCGCCTCCTCCTCGGCCAGGCGCAGGATCTTCTCGACCCGGGCACCGAGGCCGGCGTACGACGGCTCGGCGTCGCTCACCTGGGCCTGGGCGTTCTGCGTCTCGAGGTGCAGTTCCTCGATCCGCTTTTCCAGAGAGTTGATACGTCCAAGGGCGCTGTCGCGGTCGGAGACCAGCTTGGTAATGCGGTCGTCCACCTGACCGCGGTCGTAACCGCGCCGCACGAGCTCGAAGCCGAAGGGGGAGGAAGGGTCGCTCATGGGGTTCCTGTCGAATGAGACCGATGAGGTGCTACGTGAGGTGTTAGGGGAATCCTAGGCGCCAGGGCGGCGTGTCTTCGAGTCAATCCGCGATTGATCTGGACAATGACACCCCTTTTGAGTGGCAAGGCGACAGAAGACTTGTCACTCGTTCGCCTGAACCACCGTCAGGAGCACACTCATTGCGCGCGGACTAGCCCTCCGACGACTTCCCACCCGAACGAGTGGAACCCGCGCTGGCGCCGGCCTTCGCTCCCCCCGCGCCCTGGCTGCCGACCGAGGGCTTCGCGCCGCCCGAAGGCGCCTCGAATGATTCCAACGCCTCAAGAACGTCCTGGACACGGGAGATCTCGCCCTGAATGTCCTGCCGCCTGCGCACCAGGACCTCCAGCTCGCGGCGGCCCTCCTCGACGAGCCGCTCGGCCTCCGCCTTGGCCTCCGCCAGGGCGTTCTCCGCCTCCCGGGCCAGGTCCGCCTTCTTCTGCTCGGCCTCCTTGAGCAGCGCCTCGGCCTTGCGCACCGCGGCGATGCGCACCTTGCTCGCCTCACTGCTCGCGTCCGACACCAGCGCCTTGGCCTTCGCCTCGGCCTCCACGCTCTGCTCGGTCGCCGCGCGCACCAGCTTGTCCACGCGCTCCCCGGCCGACTTCATCTGCTCGGCCGACTCCCGGCGGGCCCGCTCGTGCAGCTCCTCGACCTCCGACTCGACGCGGCCGCGCAGCTCCTCCGCCCGTTCCCTTATGGCGGCGGCGTCCGTGCGGGCGCCGACCAGCAGCTCGTCCGCGTCCGTACGGGCCTTCTCCACCACGGAGTTGCCCTCGACGGTCGACTCCGAGGTGATCCGTGCGGCCTCCTTGCGGGCCGCGTCGACCATCGCGTCGGCCTGCTCCTCGGCCCCCGTGGTGGCGGCCAGGGCCTGCTTCGCCGCCTCCGCGGTGAGCTTGTCGGCCTCCGCCGAGGCCTCGGTGATGAGCCGGTCGACCTGCTCGGCGGCCTCGCTGCGGCGCTTGTTGGCCGCCTCGCGCGCCTCGTCGAGCAGCCGTTCGGAGTCGTCACGGGCCTCGCCGCGGATCCGCTCGGCCTCGGTCGCCGCCTCCGCCTTGACCCGCTCGGCCTCCGACCGGGTACGGGTGGCGTGCTCCTGGGCCGAGGACAGGGACTCCGACGCCTCCGCGCGCAGCCGTTCGGCCTCGTTCGCGGCCTCGCCGACCGTCCGCTCGTTCGCCTTGCGGGTCTCGGCGGTGAGCCGGTCCGCTTCCGCGGCGGTCTCGGCGGTGAGCTTGTCGGCCTCCGACGCGGCTTCGGTGATGAGCCGGTCCGCCTGCTCGGCGGCCTCGGTGCGCAGTCGGTTGCCCTCGGCGCGGGCCTCGTCGAGGGTCCGCTCGGACTCCCGCTCGGCGCTCGCCAGGGTCTCGTTCGCCGCGGCCGTGACGCGCTCCGCCTCCGCGGTGGCCTCGCCGATGATCCGGCCGCCCTCCGCCCGCGCGTCCTCCAGGACCTTCGCGGCCTCGGCGACGGTGGCCTCGTTGGCCGCGCGGGTCTCGTCGACCAGCCGGTCGCCCTCGGTACGGGCGTCGACCAGCACGCGCGCGGCGTCCCGCTCGGCCGCGACCAGGCTCTCGGCCGCCTGGGCCGTGAGCCGCTCCGCCTTCGTGCGCAGCACCTCCGCGGCGGCCTCGGCCTCGGCGACGGTGGCCTCGTTGGCCGCGCGGGTCTCCTCGGTGAGGCGCTCGGCCTCGGCCGTGGCCTCCGTGATGAGCCGGTCCGCCTGCTCGGCGGCCTCGGTGCGCAGCCGGTTGCCCTCGGCGCGGGCCTCGTCCAGGGTGCCCGCCGCCTCGGCGCGGGTCGCCTCCGCGGCCTCGGCGGCCTCGCGGGTGAGCCGCTCGGCCTCCGCCTCCGCCTCGCCGACGGTCGCCGCGTTCGCGGCGCGGGTCTCCTCGGTGTGCCGCTCCGCCTCCGCGGTGGCCTCGGCGGTGATCCGGGCCCCCTCGGCGCGGGACGCCTCCAGGGACTCCGCCGCCTCGCCGCGGATGCGGTTCGCGTCCTCGCGGGCGTCCGCCCGGGTACGGGCCGCGTCCCGCTCGGACGAGGCCAGCGCGTCCGTGGCCTCCGTGCGCACCCGCTGTGCGTACTCCGCCGTGTCGCTGCGCAGCTGCTCCGCCTCGGCGATCGCGTCGCCGACGGTGCGCTCGGCCAGCGCCTTCGCCGCGTCCGTCTCGGTGCGGGCCTCGCTGCGGATCCGGTTGGCGTCCTCGGTGGCCCGCTCCCGCTCCGCGTACGCGTCGGCGCGTACCCGTCCGGCCTCTTCCTCGGCCTCCGTCCGCGTACGCTCCGCCGCGTGCTCGGCGGCGCTGCGCAGCCCGGTGATCTCCTCCTCGGCCTGCTCGTGCAGACCGGCCACGGCTTCCCGTACCTGCTGGGCGGTGGTCTCGGCCGCCGAGACGACCTCCGACGCGCGCCGCTCGGCCTCCTCGGTCAGCCAGATCGCCTCGGCCTGCGCCTCCTCGGAGCGCTTGCGGGCCTGCGCCAGCAGTTCCTCGCTCTGCTCGCGGGCCTGGGCCCGCTCGCTGTCCGCGTCGGTCCGCGCCGACGCCAGGGTCTCCTCGGACTCCCGGCGGCGCCGGGCGGCCTCCTCCTGCGCGGCGGCCAGTGCCTCCGCGGCCTCCTCGGCGACCCGCTCGGCCGCCGCCTTCGCCTCGGCGCGCAGCCGGTCCGCGGTCTCCTGAGCCTCGGTGCGCACCCGCTCGGCCTCGGTCTCGGCCTCGCTGCGCAGCCGTACGGCCACCTGCTCGGCCTCGGCTCGCACCCGGCCCGCGTCGTCCGCGGCGTCGATGCGCAGCTGGTCGGCCTCGGACTCCGACTGCGTCTGGAGCGCGCGGATCCGCTCCGCGGACTCGGCGCGGAGCCGCTCGGACTCCTCGGCCGTCTCCCGGCGGATGTTCTCCGCCGCCGCGCGGGCGTCGCGCAGCGTCTGCTCGGCCGTGGCCAGCCGGGACTCGGCGTCCGTGTGCAGCCGTACGAGCTCCTCGTCGGCCTCCGCCCGCTTCGCGGCCAGCGCCTGCTCGGTCTCCTCGCGCCGTGCGAGGGCCGCCGCCTCCGCCTCGGCGACCGCGGCCAGCGCCTGCTCCTCGGCCTCGGCGCGCAGCCGCTCCGCCTCGGCGCGGGTCCGCTCCAGGGTCTCCTCGGCCTGCTTGCGCAGCGTGCCGGCCCGCTCCACGGCCTCGGCGCGGACCCGCTCGCTCTCGGCGCTCGCCCCGCCGCGCAGCTCGTCCGCGTCCGCCTTGGCCTTGCCGAGCAGCTCCTCGGCGGTCCGGGCCGCCTCCTCGATCTGCTGGACCGCCTCGCGGCGGGCCTCGCCGCGGATCCGCTCGCCCTCGGCGACGGCCTCCGCGCGCAGCTGTTCGGCCTCGCCGCGCAGCCGGCGGGCCTCCTCCTGGAGCTCGACCGTGCGGGCCCGGTACTCCTCGGTGTCGTCCTTCGCGGCGCCCTTGAGTTCATCGGCGGTCGCCGCCGCCTGGAGGCGCAGCCGGTCGGCCTCCGCCTCGGCCTCGCGGCGGATCCGCTCGGCCTCCTCGGACGCGGCGCGGGTGGTGGCCCGGGCGTCCTCCGAGGCCTTGTTCAACACGTCCTCGGCGGTGCGGGCCGCCTTCGCCAGCTGCGCCGCCATGTCCTCGGCGGCGGCGGTACGGGCGTGCTCCCCGGCCTCGGTGCGCAGCCGCTCGGCCTCCGCGCGGGCGTCGGCGAGGGTGTGCTCGGCCTCCGCCTTGAGGGTCTCGGCCTCCTTGGTGGCCTCGCCGACCAGCCGGGCGACCTGCTCCTTGGCGGTACGGGTGCGCTGCTCGTTGACGGATTCCGCCGACGAGAGCTGGCGGGCCGCGCTCTCCTTGGCCTCGGCGAGGAGCTTCTCGGCCTCGGCCCGGGCCCCGCGCAGCGCGGCATCGGCCTCCTGCGCCCGTGCCTCGGCCACCCGGCCGAGGTCCAGGGTCTGCTGCCGGGTCTGCTCGGCCTCGGCGGAGGTGGTGGAGCGCAGCCGCTCCGCGTGCTCGGTGGCCTCCTGGGCCTGCGTGGAGGCGGCGGTCAGCAGCCGCTCGGCCTCCTTGCGGGCACGCAGCAGCGTGGCCTCGGTCTCCGTGCGCGCGGCTTCCGCGTCGGCGGCGATCCGGCGCCGGGTCTCCTCGGCGACGCGGGCGGCCTCGGCGCGGGCGGCGTTCAGGGACTGATCGGCCTCGGCGCGGGACTCCTCCATGAGCCGGCGCGCCTGGGACTCCGTACGGGCGCGGAGCTGCTCGGCCCAGGCCACGTTCTCGTTGACGTGCGCCTCGACGGTCTGGCGGCGCTCGTTGAGCTCCTGGTCCAGCCGCTGGCGGCGGCTGACCGCCTCGGCGTGCAGCTCGGCCTGGAGCCGGGCCTGGTGTTCGGCGTGCTCCTGCAGGATGCGCTGGGTCTGCGCCCGGGCGTCGCGGAGCTCGCGCTCGGCGTCGGAGCGCATCTGGTCGGCCTGGATCTGGGCGTTGCGGAGCAGTTGCTCCGCCTGGTAGCCCATGTCCGCGCCGTCGTAGGCGGGTCGGGACGCCAGGGCCCGTCGCACCTCGTGGAGCTTGGCGCGCAGCACCTCGACCTGGTAGCCCAGGTCCTCAGCGTGCTGGACGGCCTTCCCGCGCTCCTTCTTCAGCCGCTCCATCTCGGCCTCGAAGCGCGAGAGATGGTCGGCCTCGGCCTGATGGCTCTCCTGGCTTTCGTAGCCCCGCACAGCGCGGTCCCATCCGTCCCCTGGTCGCAAGCTCACTCCCAAATGAGCATCGCTCGCCCGCTGAACGACGCCCCCGGGGGAATGGTGTCAGATACCGGGGCAGAGCTCACAGGCCCCGACCCCGTCTCCGCACCGAACCCCGGCCGAGCCATGGCCACTCTACCGGCCGGGGATACGGGACATCAGTGCGCTCTCGCGGCTGCTCCGGAAGCCGGGCTCGCGGCAATTCCCCCGCCGGGTCCGCGGAGGGGTGATTTGCGGCGTTAGGCCACCGATGCGGAGCGTTCGGGTCCGGAAGAGCGGGCCGCCCGGCATGTGATCAAGAAAACGTGCGGTGTCCGCAAGGCGGACGGCACACCACGGCCGATGGTGTGCCGCGACGCGGGACCGTCAGTGGTGGTCGGCGGACTGCTCGGGGTTGGAGGTGACGAGCTCGGTCAGGACGCCGTGGCAGTCCTTGGGGTGCAGGAAGGTGATCGAGGAGCCCATGGAACCGGTGCGGGGCTGGTCGTAGAGGACGCGGACGCCCTTGCCGCGGATGGCCTCCGAGTCACCGAGGACGTCCTCGGTGCCGAAGGCGATGTGGTGGACGCCCTCGCCGTTCTTCGCCAGCCACTTGCCCACCGCGGAGTCCTCGCGGGTGGGCTCCAGGAGCTGGAGGTAGGAGGCGCCGCCGTCCGAGGTCTCGTTGATCTTGAGCATGGCCTCGCGGACGCCCTGCTCCTCGTTGACCTCGGAGTGGAACACCTCGAAGCCGTACGTGGCACGGTAGAACTCGACGGTCTTGTCCAGGTCGAAGCAGGCGATCCCGATGTGGTCGATTCTTGTCAGCATGGGACCAGTGCACCGCCCGCGGGGGTGGTCACGCAACGTGCCAGCGATCACACCGACAGGCCGGTGACGACGCGGGTACCGCTCAGTACATTCGGGTAAACCCTCGTTCACTCCTCATCTTCAAGGGGCTGTGCCTCATGTCCGGAACGAACAACACCACGTCAGTGATCGTCGCCGGGGCCCGCACGCCCATGGGGCGGCTGCTCGGCTCGCTGAAGTCCTTCTCGGGTGCCGACCTCGGCGGTTTCGCCATCAAGTCCGCGCTGGAGCGGGCCGGGATCTCCGGCGACCAGGTCCAGTACGTGATCATGGGCCAGGTCCTCCAGGCCGGCGCGGGCCAGATCCCGGCCCGCCAGGCCGCCGTCAAGGCCGGCATCCCGATGAACGTCCCGGCGCTCACCATCAACAAGGTGTGCCTCTCGGGCCTCGACGCGATCGCGCTGGCCGACCAGCTCATCCGCGCGGGCGAGTTCGACATCGTCGTCGCGGGCGGCCAGGAGTCCATGACCAACGCCCCGCACCTGCTGCCGAAGTCCCGCGAGGGCTTCAAGTACGGCGCCATCGAGATGCTGGACGCGATGGCCTACGACGGCCTCACCGACGCCTTCGAGAACATCGCGATGGGCGAGTCCACCGAGAAGCACAACACCCGCCTCGGCATCGAGCGCGCCCCGCAGGACGAGTTCGCCGCGGCCTCCCACCAGCGGGCCGCCGCCGCGCAGAAGAACGGCGTCTTCGACGCCGAGATCACCCCGGTCCACATCCCGCAGCGCAAGGGCGACCCGGTCGTCTTCGCGCACGACGAGGGCATCCGCCCCGAGACCACCGTCGAGTCCCTCGGCAAGCTGCGCCCGGCCTTCGCGAAGGACGGCACCATCACCGCCGGCACCTCCTCGCAGATCAGCGACGGCGCGGCCGCCGTCGTCGTGATGAGCAAGGCCAAGGCGCAGGAGCTGGGCCTGGAGTGGATCGCCGAGATCGGTGCCCACGGCAACGTGGCCGGTCCCGACAACTCCCTGCAGTCGCAGCCGTCCAACGCGATCCTGCACGCCCTGAAGAAGGAGGGCCTGGAGGTCGGCGACCTGGACCTCATCGAGATCAACGAGGCCTTCGCGGCCGTCGCCGTGCAGTCAATGAAGGACCTCGGCGTGGACCCGGAAAAGGTGAACGTCAACGGCGGCGCCATCGCCCTGGGTCACCCGATCGGCATGTCCGGCGCCCGCGTGGTGCTGCACCTGGCGCTGGAGCTGAAGCGCCGCGGCGGCGGCGTCGGCGCGGCCGCGCTGTGCGGTGGCGGCGGGCAGGGCGACGCGCTGATCGTGCGCGTGCCGCAGGCCTGACGGCCGTAGTCCCATCCGGTCCGTACCCCAGAAGCACCCGAGGAGCGCAGCACGTATGACGGCGGTGGACGTCCCCCAGCTGGTGGCCCAGGCCCGTGAAGGCAGGCCGAGAGCGGTGGCCCGGCTGATCTCGCTGGTCGAGGGGGCGTCCCCGCAGCTGCGGGAGGTGATGGCCGCCCTGGCCCCGCTGACGGGCGGGGCGTACGTGGTGGGGCTGACGGGGTCGCCGGGCGTCGGCAAGTCGACCTCGACCTCGGCGCTGGTATCCGCGTACCGCAAGGCCGGGAAGCGGGTCGGCGTCCTCGCCGTCGACCCGTCCTCGCCCTTCTCGGGCGGGGCGCTGCTCGGCGACCGGGTGCGGATGTCGGACCACGCCTCGGACCCGGGCGTCTACATCCGGTCCATGGCCACCCGGGGGCACCTGGGTGGTCTGGCATGGGCGGCGCCGCAGGCGATCCGGGTGCTGGACGCGGCCGGCTGCGAGGTGATCCTGGTCGAGACGGTCGGGGTCGGGCAGTCGGAGGTGGAGATCGCCTCGCAGGCGGACACCTCGGTGGTGCTGCTGGCCCCCGGGATGGGCGACGGGATCCAGGCCGCGAAGGCGGGCATCCTGGAGATCGGCGACGTGTACGTGGTGAACAAGGCCGACCGGGACGGCGCGGACGCCACGGCGCGGGAGCTGAACCACATGCTGGGTCTGGGGGAGGCGCGCGGCCGGGAGGACTGGCGGCCGCCGATCGTGAAGACGGTCGCGGCGCGGGGCGAGGGCGTCGACGAGCTCGTCGAGGCGCTGGAGAAGCACCGCGCGTGGATGGACGAGCGCGGGGTGCTGGGGCAGCGGCGCGCCGCTCGTGCCGCGCGCGAGGTGGAGACCATCGCCGTCACCGCGCTGCGGGCGCGGATGGCCGATCTGCACGGGGACGCGCACCTGGACGCGCTGGCGGGGCGGGTCGCGGCGGGCGAGCTGGATCCGTACGCGGCCGCCGATGCGCTGCTGGCGACGCTGACGGAGGGCTGAGGCCGGCCGCTTGGGCGCGGGGCCGCGGTGCGGGGCGCGTGCGGCGCCGTGGCCGGGGCTCCGCCCCGGACCCCGCGCCTCAAACGCCGGCGGGGCTGGATTCTGCCGGCGGGGCTGGATTTGTCGGCCGCGCCGGATGTGCCGGCGCAGCCGGATTCAGGCGTCCGAGCGACCTCAGTTGTCGTCGTCCGAGTCGGAGCCCGATGCGGTGACCTTGCCCGTCGTCGGGTCCACGTGGGCGTTCCAGGTCTTGCCGCCGGAGTCCTTGACCTCGACGTGCCAGTAGGTCGCGCCGTCGTCGTCGTCCCATTCGACGGCCCAGGCCTTGCCGGGGTGCGCGGCCGTGGCCGCCTTCATCGCCTGCTGGGCGGTGACCTTGGCGGCCAGCAGGGCCTTGTACTCGCCGGGGTCGTCGTTCGTGTCCTTGCTGATCTGGCTGATGGTGCCGTTCGAGGCCACCTCCAGCTCGGCGTGGCCCTTGCCGTCCTTGGTGATCACGTCCAGGTGCCAGGAGCTGCCGTCCTTGTCGAGGGACTCGACGACGCCGGGGTACTTCTTCAGGGCCGCTTCCGCGGCCCCCTGGGCGTCCACGTCGGCCCGGGCCACCGCCGCGGGGACGGTTCTCGCCGTGTCGGCGGTCGCCGCTGCCGCGGCCGCCACCGGGCCTCCTGCGATCAGGACCACGGACGCGGCCGCGGAGATGTACACGTTGCGCTTCATGGCTTGGACCTCCTCAGGCCGGCCATGGCGCTTACGGTTGCTCGGCGGTCGGCCGGCAGCGGGCGGATAGTGCCCATTGTCCGGCCGACCGCGCGGCGGCGCTCGGCGGGCCTCAGGCCTTGCCGCGGTTGGTGCGCAGGTGCTCGGCCACCGGGGTCAGGGAGGCGCGGATGGCCGCGAGGTCCTCCGGTGCCAGCAGGTCGATGAAGTGCCGGCGGACCGATGCCACGTGGTGCGGGGCGACCTTGCGCATGGTCTCCATGCCCTGGTCAGTGAGGACCGCGTACAGGCCCCGGCGGTCGGATTCGCAGTTCACGCGGACGACCAGGCCGGCCGCCTCCATGCGCGTGATCTGGTGGGACAGCCGGCTCTTGGACTGCAGGGTGGCGGTCGCGAGATCGCTCATCCGCATCCGGTGGTCGTCCGACTCCGAGAGGTTCACGAGGATCTCGTAGTCGTTGTTGGTGAGCCCGAAGGGCTGGAGATCCTTTTCCAGCTGGTGCATCAGCAGCCTGCTGACGTCCAGGTGGGTGCGCCAGAGGCACTGCTCGGCGTCCGTCAGCCAGCGTGTGGCGGTCTCGGTCTCCATGGTCTCCATGAGTGAACTCTACCTAAGAAGTTGAATTACGTACAAAAATCGGACGGGATGGTCGCGCGGATCACAGTCCGAGACGGCGCTGCAGATCACCCAGCTGCCCCGGCATCCGCGGCACGCCCAGCTGGCCCAGCGGCCCCTGGCCGGCTCCCGGAACGCCCTGCGCGTTGCCCGTGGCCGCGCCGGCGCCGACCGCTCCCACGTTCTGCTCCGCCATCAGCATCTCCGAGGACTGCAGCAGCACCGTGCCCGCCCCCACGAACTCGAACTGGTGCTCCTCGCCCGAAGTTCCCCCGATGCCGGTGAGCGAACGCAGCCCGCCCATGACACCCGACATGTAGCCGTGGTCGTAGTGGTGGCACGGCGACGGGCAGTCCGCCCAGCCCACCAGCGCCTGCGGGTCCACGCGCAGCGGCGGCTCCATGAACACCACCGGCCCGTTGGACGCGGCCACGAACTTGCCCGTGCCGATCAGCGTCAGGAAGCCCGGGACGATCGACTGCTTGAGGGCGAGGGAGGGCTGGTAGGCGAGCAGGTTGCCCGACCGGATCGTCAGATTGCCCTTGTCCAGGTCGTACGAGTTCACGTCGAAGGCGCGGTCGGCCAGCAGCATCTTGCCCTGCCCCTCGGCCACCACCCAGTCACTGGCGTGCAGCGGCGAGTGGAAGCTGGTGCGCAGCAGGCGGTCGAAGCGGCCGTTGCCGATGCCGTTGAACTCGATGCTCCCGTAGTACGAGATCATCTTGCCCTTCTGCAGGAACCACTGGCTCCCCTTGAGCTCCACGCAGAAGGTGTACGCGTTCACGTTGTCGTCGGAAGGCAGTGAGTACGGGTCGAAGACCGTCGGGCCGCCGGGACCGCCGAAGCCCGCGGGCGCGGGGCCGAAGCCGCCCTGACCGGGGACCGGGGCCGAACCGTATCCGGATGCGGGTCCGTAGTTCACAGCTTTTCCTCCGAGGCCTGTACGTACACCGCGCCCTGACCGGACAGCTCCAGCTGGAACGCCTCACCCGAACCGCGCCCCACCATGTCCCGCCAGCCGAGCGCAGTGGAGAGCTTGTTGCGTACGTCGCCGTGGTGGGCGACGTACGCCTGCGGGTCCACGTGGACCGGCCGGTTCGGGTGGATCGGGAGCTCGATGACCCCGCCGTGGGCCATCACGGCAACCGAGCCGTGTCCCTTGAGGGTGGTGGTGAACAGCCCCTGGCCGGTCACCTGGCCGCGGACCATGCCCATGACCCCGCCCTGGGAGCCCATGAACATCGTGCCCTGCTGGAGGGTGCCGTCGAAGGCCAGCAGCCGGTCCGCCTCGACGTAGAGGGTCTCGCCGGTCAGGTTGATCACCTGGATGTGGTGGCCGCCGTGGCCGAACATCACGGTGCCGCTGCCCTCGACCGACATCAGCGGGGTCTGCTCGTTCGCCACGCGGCGCCCGATCATGCCCATCACCCCGCCCTGACCACCTGTCAGGCTCGGGGTGAAGGAGACCTCGCCGCGGTACGCGAGCATGGCGCCGCGCTGGCTGTACATCTTCTGGCCCGGGATCACCTGGGCCTCGACCATCTTCGAGTTGATCTCGCGGAACGGCATCAGATGTCGCCGCCGATCGTGTTGCGCTCGCTGGGCTGCACGTACACCAGGCCCTCGCCCTCGAAGCGGATCTGGAAGGACTCGCCGGAGCCCTCGCCGATCAGCGTGCGGAAGTTCACACCGGACTGGAACGACTGCGAGAGGTTGCCGGTGTGCGCGATGTACGCCCCCGGGTCGACGGACAGCGGGTACTGGGAGCTCACGCGGAGCACCACCGCCGGGCCGTCGGACATGATGGCCGCCTGCCCCGAACCCTCGACGGTCGTGGTGAACAGGCCGTTGCCCGTCGTCGCGCCGCGCAGGCCGGTGAAGGTCGTGCCGGTGCGCAGCCCCGCGTCGGTGCACAGCAGGTTGCTGGACTCGACGTAGAGCTTCTCGCCGCGCAGATTGACGAGATTGATCTCACTCGCGCGGTCCGCGAAGAAGCAGGTGCCGTGCCCCTGCACCTCCATCACGGTCATCTGTTCGCCGGTCAGCCGGCGCGTCACCATGCCGCGCAGGCCTTCGCCGCCGCCGGTCATCTTCTTGAAGGCCATCTGACCGTCGTACGCGACCATGGAGCCGTTCTTCGCTTTCACGGCATCCCCGGTCAGGTCGACGGCGAGCACCTTGCTGCCTTGGAGTCGGAACTGAGCCACGGGAAGACGTTATAGGCAGCGGGTGAACGCGAACAGGGCGCGGCGGCCGATATACGCCACACCCGCACGGTGCAACCGCGCCTGGGAACGCGCCCTCCGGGGGGCGGGTACCCGGGTCAAGATCCCGCAAAGCGGCTGAGACACTGGGACGGACCCTGGCCTCCACCCCGAAGGTTCCCCGTGGACATCAAGACCGCCTCCGCCCTCCACCGGCTGCGCCTCATCTCCGTCCCGGAGGCGCTGTCGTTCCCGGCCCTGCTGATCTTCGGCTCGCTGCTGAGCCGGATCTCGGACATCGACTACCTGATGATGCCTCTGGGCATCCTCCACGGGATCCTGTTCGTGATCTACGCGATCTTCCTGCTGGACGTCTGGAACAAGGCGAAGTGGCCGCTCAAGAAGGTCGCCCTGTTCTTCGGGCTCGCGCTGCTGCCCTTCGGAGGCCTGTACGGCGACAAGCTCCTCAAGCGCGACGAGGCCGACAGCGTCGTGGCGGCCCGTGCGCGTGAGGTGGCCGGCGCATGATCGTCGCGTTTTCCGTGACCCCGCTCGGGGTCGGCGAAGAGGTCGGCGAGTACGTGGCCGACGCGGTGCGGGTGGTCCGCGAGTCGGGCCTGCCGAACCGCACCGACGCCATGTTCACCACCGTCGAGGGCGAGTGGGAGGAAGTCATGGACGTGGTCCGGCGCGCGGTGGCGGCGGTCGAGGAGCGGGCTCCGCGGGTCTCGTTCATCCTCAAGGCCGACATCCGTCCCGGTGTCACGGACGGGATCACGTCGAAGGTCGAAACGGTGGAACGCCACCTCGCGGAGCACTAGGCGCCCCGCCGCGGTGTTTCCGGAGCGCCCCCGGCCGATCGCGGCCGGGGGCGCTCCTGCGTGCTCGGCAGCACGAGGCGGGCCCGGGGCCGCGCCGGGACTGTGGTCCGGGCTCGTCATTCCCGGGCCCGGCGGGCCAGTCCCAGGGCGTAGTCCGGCCACCAGGCGCCGGCCGCCGGGCCGCCGCGGCAGGTTCCGTCGGACTCGCCCGGCCGCTTCACCCACAGGTACGCGTCGACGAGCGGGTCGCCGGTGCGGTCGGCCGGCGCCCGCCCGAGGGAGCGGCCCGGAGGGTTGCACCGGGCCTCCGCCCGGTCGCCGGGCAGCGGGCCGTCGCCGTTGCGGCCGGTGTCGATGACGAAGTGCTTGCCCTTCGCGGCCTTCGAGATCTCGGCGCCGTAGGCGCGGGCGGCCGTGTCGCTCTGGAACCCGGAGACGTTCACGGCGAAGCCGTCGGCGTGCTCCAGACCCGCCTTGCGCAGGGGCGCGACGAGATCCGCCGGACTGCCGGTCCGGCCCGGACCGCCCGCATCGAGGTAGACCCTGGTGTGAGGGTTCCGCTTGAGACGGTCGACGGCCTCCGAGAGCAGCCGGTAGCGCTCGGCGTGGCGGCCGGAGGGCGTACAGCCGTCGACGGTGTGTGCGACGGCGTCCGGCTCCAGGACCACGACCGCCTTGCCGCCGCCGATGCCGGCGGCGAAGGCGCCGATCCAGCTGCGGTACGCGCGGGCGTCCTTGGCGCCGCCGGCCGGACGCTGCCCGCAGTCCCGGTACGGGATGTTGTACGCCGTCAGGACCATCGTCCGCCCGGCGGCCGCGGCCCCCGCAGCGGCCCGGCGGATCTCCGTGCCCGGGTCGTCACCCGTGGGCCACAGGGCCATCGGCCGGTCCGCGATCCTGCGCAGCACCTGGGCGTCACCGTTGCGGCCCGCCTCCTCCCAGGCGGCGACCTGCCGGGCGGCAGCGCTCTGCGGGTCGACCCAGAAGGGCGATTCGGCGGGAGGCGCGGCCGCCGGGCCGCCGGGCAGGGGCGGCGGGGGCTCTTCGGAGCAGCCCGGGACGGCCGCGAGGACCAGGAGCAGACCGAGGAGGGGCGACAGGCGGCGTCGTGGAGCGGCGGGGGGCATCCGGCTTCCTCGGGGCGAAGGGGCAGGACCGGGCGGATGAATCGGGAGCAATCGTTTCATGACGGTCAGTCATCGTCCGCCTGCGACACCGAACTCAGGGCGATGGCCAGCGGGGTGCGTTCGTACAGGACCTGGTGGCCGTGGCGGGCGGAGGTGAGCAGACCGGCCGCGTGCAGGACGCCGAGGTGCGCCGAGACGGTGGACGGGGCCAGGCCGAGCCGGTGGGCCAGCGCGGTGGTCGAAGCCGGTTCGCCGAGCGCGCAGAGCACCTCGGCCCGGGCCCGGCCGAGCAGGCGGGCCAGCGCGTCCGGGGCCGGCCCCGCCGAGGCCGTCCACAGCGCGCCGATGCCCCGCGCGGGGTAGACGAGCGTGGGCTGCCAGGGCGGGTCGTAGCCGCCGACCACCTCGGGCCAGCCGAACGCGCTCGGCATCAGCAGCAGGCCCTGGCCGCCGAGCGCCCGGTCGTGGCGGCCGGGACGGTCGATGGTGAGGGTGTCGGTGTCCCCGTGCCAGCGCAGGTCCGGATGGAGGCCGTCGAACAGAGCCTGGAGTCCGCCGGCCGCCAGCCGCCGGGAGTGGAACAGGACGTCGGCCTCCAGCAGGGCCCGCAGCCGCGGCCAGTCCGGGGCGACCAGCGTCTGCCAGGCCCGCTCCATCAGGTCGGCCAGCTCACGCACCGCCCGGGCGGGATCCGCGAGCAGACGCTGCCCGATGTCGCTCTCCAGGGCCCCCGGGGTGCAGACGAGGGAGCGCCGCAGATCCTCCCGGGCCGCGCCCGGATCGGCGGCCCGCACCCGGGCCAACTCCTCCTCGAAGGTGACGGAGGGCCCCAAGGGGGATGGGCTGAGGAAGTCCGGGTTGTGCCCGGTCAGCGGCATGAGCAGCCAGAGCGGCCGCAGGTCCAGTCCCTCGGCCGCGGTCCGGACCCGCCGCAGCCAGGGCAGGTGGTACGCCTGCCGGTGCGGGCGCAGCAGGGTCCGCACCGCCTCCTGCGTCTCCCAGCGGGGCGACACGGCGAACCGGCACCGCAGCAGGTCCCCCCGGCCGAACCGGTAATGGAACCCCATCCCCTCCGCCTCCCTCCTCACCCGCACTCCTCTCCGCCGGTACACCGCCCGCCCCTTGCCGGGCCTCCACCCCAAACCCCCGGAGCTCCGCCCAGCCCTCGGGGGCTTCGCCCGGCCCCCGGGGCTCCGCCCGGCTCACCTCCTGGGCTTCGCCCGGTCCCGCTCACGGGCTTCGCCCGGTCTGGCTCCCGGGCTTCGCCCGTTTCTTTCCGCCCCGCCGGGCGAATCCAGCCCCTCCGGCGTTTGAGGAGCGGGTCCGGGCGGAGCCCGGTGCCCGGCGGAGCCGGGTTTCCTGGGGCTCCGCCCCAGACCCCGCTCCTCAAACGCCGGAGGGGCTGGATTCGCCCTGGCGAGGCGCTGGATTGGTGCGGCAAAGCCGGGATTCGCGGCGCCGGCGCTCCCCGCAGGGCCGGGCGCTCCCCGCGGGGCCGCGCTCTCCCCGTGGGGCCGGGGGTTCCCGGACGGGCCGGGCGCTCCCCGGGGGGCCGGGGGTTCCCGGATGGGCCGGGGGTTCCCCGTGGGGTCTGGGTGGGGGAGATTCGGGCCAGGGCGAATGTCTACCCCGTCACCGTAGCCCCCGCCAGGCTGCCGGCATGGCAACCGTCACCCCCGCCGCCCCCGGCGGCTACCGCTCCGTGTTCCGGATACGGGAGTTCCGGGCCGTCTTCGCCGCGCACCTGATGTCCGTGCTCGGCGTCGTCGTCGCCGAGATCGCCCTCACCGTCCTCGTCTACCGTGCCACCGGCTCGCCCCTGATGAGCGCGCTCACCTTCGCCCTCGGGTTCCTCCCGCACGCCCTCGGCGGCACCCTGCTCGCGGGGATCGCCGACCGGCACCCCGCCCGGCGGGTGCTCGTCGGGTGCGACCTGCTCTGCGCGGCCTGCGCGGCGGCCATGGCCCTGCCCGGTACGCCCGTCGCGCTGCTCCTCGTACTGCGCTGCTCCATGGCCTTCGTGGCGCCGCTGTTCCAGGGCACCCGCAACGCCTCCCTCGCCGATGTCCTCGGCCCCGGCGACGCCTTCGTGCTCGGCCGCTCGCTGCTGCGCACGGTCGCCCAGAGCGCCCTGCTCATCGGCTTCGGCCTCGGCGGGCTGCTGCTCACCGTCCTCACGCCGCGCGGCGCCATCACGCTCACCGCCGTCGGATTCCTCGCCTCCGCCCTGCTGCTCCGGTTCGGCACGCTCCCGCGTCCCGCCCGCGGCGCCGGCGACCGTACGTCTCCGCTCGCCGGAGCCCGGGCCGTGCTCGGGGACCGCCGGCTGCGCGCGCTCACCCTGCTTTCCTGGCTGCCGCCGCTCTTCCTCGTCGTCCCCGAGGCGCTGCTCGCCCCGTACGCCGCCGGCATCGGCGCCGGCACCGCCGCCCTCGGCCTGCTGATGTGCGCGATGCCCGTCGGCACCATCGCGGGTGAACTCTGGGCCGGCTCCGCACTCACCGCCCGAACGCGTTCCCGGATCACGGCCCCGCTCGCCGCCGTCGGACTCCTCCCGCTGCTCCTGTACGCCACCCGGCCCGGCGTGCCCGGCGTCCTCTTCGCCCTGCTGTTCGCCGGCCTCGCGCACGCCCACACCCTCGGGCTCGATCAGTGGTACGTCGACGCCGTCCCCGAAGAGCTGCGCGGCCGCGCGATGACCCTGCTCAGCACCGGGCTGATGACCCTCCAGGGCGCCGGCATGGCCCTGGCCGGCCTCGCCGCCGAGTTCCTGCCCGTGCACGAGGTCGTCGCCGCGTCCGGAGCCCTCGGCACGGTGGTCGTCCTGCTGCTCCTCGCCGAGCTCCGCGCGAGCGCCCGGCCGCGGGGAGGGCCGAGGAATGAGACGGGGGTGGTCACCAAATGACCGCCCGGTAGGGTCGGGTGCGTGCCCAAGCCGCTCAGCCTTCCCTTCGACCCCATCGCCCGCGCCGACGAACTCTGGCAGCAGCGCTGGGGCCCGGTGCCCTCGATGGCCGCCATCACCTCGATCATGCGGGCGCACCAGATCCTGCTCGGCGAGGTCGACGCGGTGGTCAAGCCGTACGGACTGACGTTCGCGCGCTACGAGGCGCTGGTGCTGCTCACCTTCTCCAAGGCGGGCGAGCTGCCGATGTCGAAGATCGGCGAGCGGCTCATGGTCCACCCGACGTCGGTGACGAACACGGTGGACCGACTGGTCCGATCCGGGCTGGTCGACAAGCGGCCCAACCCCAACGACGGGCGCGGCACGCTCGCCTCCATCACCGACAAGGGCCGCGAGGTCGTCGAGGCGGCCACCCGGGACCTGATGGAGATCGACTTCGGTCTGGGCGTGTACGACGCGGAGGAGTGCGCGGAGATCTTCGCGCTGCTGCGCCCGCTGCGCGTGGCCGCCGCCGACTTCGACGAGAACTAGCCCGAGTCAAGATCGCTCAAAACGGACGGCTACGCTCGACGGCATGAAACGAAGCGTGCTGACCCGCTACCGCGTCATGGCCTACGTGACCGCGGTCATGCTCCTGATCCTCTGTGCCTGCATGGTGGCGAAGTACGGCTTCGACACCGGCGCCGACCTGACCTTCGCGGTCTCGCAGGCCCACGGTGTCCTCTTCATGATCTACCTGGTCTTCGCCTTCGACCTGGGCTCCAAGGCCAAGTGGCCGTTCGGCAAGCTGCTGTGGGTGCTCGCCTCCGGCACCATCCCGCTGGCCGCGTTCTTCGTCGAGCGCAAGGTCCGCGCCGAGGTCGAGCCGCTCGTGCTCGGCGCTCCCGCCGCCGCGAACGCCTAGTAGCCGGCCGGACCCGCTCCGCGACATCCGACCCCGGGGAGACACGCCCCGGGGTTGCCCATCGACATTTACTAGGACGTCCTAGTAAATTCATGGGTATGGACGCAGACGCCATCGAGGAGGGCCGCCGCCGCTGGCAGGCCCGTTACGACAAGGCCCGCAAGCGCGAGGCCGACTTCACGACGCTCTCCGGGGATGACGTCGATCCCGTCTACGGGCCCCGGCCCGGGGACTCGTACGAGGGGTTCGAGCGCATCGGGTGGCCGGGGGAGTACCCCTACACCCGTGGCCTGCACGCCACCGGCTACCGGGGGCGCACGTGGACGATCCGGCAGTTCGCCGGCTTCGGCAACGCGGAGCAGACCAACGAGCGCTACAAGATGATCCTGGCCGCCGGCGGCGGCGGGCTCTCCGTGGCCTTCGACATGCCGACCCTCATGGGTCGCGACTCCGACGACCCGCGCTCGCTGGGCGAGGTCGGGCACTGCGGGGTCGCCATCGACTCCGCCGCCGACATGGAGGTCCTGTTCAAGGACATCCCGCTCGGCGACGTCACCACCTCCATGACGATCTCGGGCCCGGCCGTGCCCGCCTTCTGCATGTACCTGGTCGCCGCCGAGCGGCAGGGCGTGGACCCGGCCGTGCTCAACGGCACGCTCCAGACCGACATCTTCAAGGAGTACATCGCCCAGAAGGAGTGGCTCTTCGAACCGGAGCCGCACCTGCGCCTCATCGGCGACCTCATGGAGTACTGCACCAAGGGCATCCCGGCCTACAAGCCGCTCTCCGTCTCCGGCTACCACATCCGCGAGGCCGGGGCCACGGCCGCGCAGGAGCTCGCTTACACCCTGGCGGACGGGTTCGGCTACGTGGAGCTCGGGCTCTCGCGCGGCATGGACGTGGACGACTTCGCGCCCGGCCTCTCCTTCTTCTTCGACGCGCACCTCGACTTCTTCGAGGAGATCGCCAAGTTCCGCGCCGCCCGCCGGATCTGGGCCCGCTGGATGAAGGAGGTTTACGGGGCCAAGAGCGACAAGTCCATGTGGCTGCGCTTCCACACCCAGACCGCCGGTGTCTCGCTGACCGCGCAGCAGCCGTACAACAACGTCGTGCGCACCGCCGTGGAGGCCCTCGCGGCCGTGCTCGGCGGCACCAACTCCCTGCACACCAACGCCCTCGACGAGACCCTCGCGCTGCCGAGCGAGCAGGCGGCCGAGATCGCCCTGCGCACGCAGCAGGTGCTCATGGAGGAGACCGGCGTCGCCAACGTGGCCGACCCGCTGGGCGGTTCGTGGTTCGTCGAGCAGCTCACCGACCGCATCGAGGCCGACGCCGAGAAGATCTTCGACCAGATCAAGGAGCGCGGCCTGCGCGCCCACCCGGACGGCCGGCACCCCATCGGACCGATCACCTCGGGCATCCTGCGCGGCATCGAGGACGGCTGGTTCACCGGGGAGATCGCCGAATCGGCCTTCCAGTACCAGCGTTCGCTGGAGAAGGGCGACAAGCGGGTCGTCGGCGTCAACGTCCACCACGGCTCGGTCACCGGCGACCTGGAGATCCTCCGCGTCAGCCACGAGGTGGAGTGGGAGCAGGTCCGCGCGCTCGGGGCGCGCAAGGAGCGCCGCGACGACGCGAAGGTGACGGCCTCCCTGGAGGCCATGCTGGCCGCCGCACGCGACGGGTCGAACATGATCCCGGCCATGCTGGACGCGGTGCGGGCCGAGGCGACGATGGGCGAGATCTGCAACGTGCTCCGCGAGGAGTGGGGCACCTACACGGAGCCGCCGGGCTTCTAGTGCTCTGACCGTCCTCGGACCGCCCCTGGAACGGCCGGTCATGACGCCCCGTACGGTGGCCGCATGACCGGCCTTCCTGTGCCCGTACGGGGCGTGAGCGCGCGCGTGGTGATGAACAAGGGCGGCTGCGGCGGCCACTACGCCCACGTCGTCGCCGACTTCGAACCGCCGGGCCCGGGAGGGACCGAGATCCTGAACCTGGCGCCGGAGGAGCGACTGCCCGCGGAGTTCCTCGATGCCGTGCGCGACGGCATCGTGCTGGGGCTGGACGGGGTCGAGGCCGCCGTGCTCATCACCGACGGCGGCGTCCACTGGCCCGACGCGCGGGACATCGGCTACCGGACGGCCGGCGCCCAGATGGCCCGGGGCGCCGTCGTCGCCGCCGGGCTGCGGCCCGAGGAGGACGCGGACGCGCTGCGCTGGGCGAACTGGCCGGGCCGCCGCCGGCCGTGGCCGGGGGACAATCCCCGGGCGGCCGCGTTGGCGGAGCAGGTCCGGGAATCCCGGCGCAGCTCGGGGGCCTGGACCTTCTGAGGGCGCGTCGCGGCCGGTTCTACGCCGGGCCGCGCAGGCCGTGCATCAGGAGGGTCGTGAACATGCCGACCCACAGTTCGTCCACCGGTTCCGAGCTGACCAGCGCACGATGCACCACGGTGCCCGCGATCACGTCGAAGATCAGGTCCGTGGTGTGGCCGGCGACGGCCTGGTCCTCCTCGTACGGGAGTTCGCCGCGGGCCTGCGCCCGTTCGCGACCCAGTACGACGAGACGTTTCTGCCGGTCCACGATGGCCGACCGGATCCGGTCACGCAGGGCCTCGTCCCGGGTGGACTCGGCGACGACCGCCATCAGGGCCGTACGGGCCTCCGGACGCCGGAGCAGTCCGGCGAACTGGAGCACCACGTCCTCGATGTCGGCTTCGAGGGAGCCGCGGTCCGGCAGTTCGAGGGAGTCGAAGAGCTCCGCCACCGCGTCCACGACCAGCTCGTTCTTGCCCGCCCAACGGCGGTAGAGGGTGGTCTTGGCGACGCCCGCCCGGGCCGAGACGTCGCCCATCGTCAGCTTCGACCAGCCCAGGTCGACCAGCGCGTCCCGCGTCGCGGCGAGGATCGCCGCGTCCGCCGCGGCGCTGCGAGGGCGGCCGGTGCGGCCGGGGCTGGCGTTGCGCATGGCCGAGACCATACCCGTCAGTAGCGGAACCGTCGGATCCCGAATCGCTGTGGTTCAAATCACGGGGCGCCGAGGACTCCGGAGGAGTTACGCTACGGCTCGTAGCGTAAGAGCGACAACCACGCGAAGAGCTACAGGCGCCAGGTGGGGACCCGGCGCCGACCGACAGCAGACAGTACGGCGATCGCGCCACGGCGGCACCACGGCCAATTCACGCGATCTTTTTCGTCGGCGCGCGCACACGGGGGAGGATGTACGCATGCAGCCCAGAAACATGTCCATGAGCGGCGTCGTCGACCTCGCCGCGGTGAAGGCGGCCGGCGAGGCCAAGGCCAAGGCCGAGCAGGCCCGCGCCGAAGCGGCACGCCAGGTCGGCCAGGGCGGCGGAAGCGGCCCGGCCGCCGGTGCCGTGCCGCCGTCCGCGCTCGTCATCGACGTAGACGAAGCCGGGTTCGAACGCGATGTGCTCCAGCTTTCCGCAGAGGTCCCGGTCGTCCTGGACTTCTGGGCCGAGTGGTGCGAGCCCTGCAAGCAGCTCAGCCCCCTCCTGGAGCGCCTGACCGTCCAGGCGAACGGCCGCCTCGTGCTGGCCAAGGTCGACGTCGACGCCAACCAGATGCTGATGCAGCAGTTCGGCATCCAGGGCATCCCGGCCGTCTTCGCCGTGGTCGCGGGCCAGGTGCTGCCGCTGTTCCAGGGCGTGGCCCCCGAGCAGCAGATCCGCGAGACCCTCGCCCAGCTGATCCAGGTCGCCGAGGAGCGCTTCGGGATCATCGGTATCGAGGTGGACCCGAACGCGGAGGGGGCCGCCGCGGGCGCCGCCGATGCCGATGTCGAGCCCCCGGCCGGTCCCCACGACGCGCTGCTGGAGGCGGCCGTCGTCGCGCTGGACGCGGGCGACCTGGGCGGCGCCGTGCAGGCGTACAAGAACGTGCTCGCCGACGACCCGGCCAACAGCGAGGCCAAGCTCGGCCTGGCGCAGGCCGAGCTCCTCGCCCGGGTCCAGCACATGAACCCGCAGGCGGTGCGCACCGCGGCCGCCGAGAATCCGAAGGACCCGGCGGCGCAGATCGCCGCGGCCGACCTCGACCTCGTCGGCGGTCACGTGGAGGACGCCTTCGGGCGCCTGGTGGACACGGTGCGCGTGACGTTCGGTGACGAGCGGGACTCCGTGCGGCTGCGGCTGCTGGAGCTGTTCGAGGTCATCGGCGCGGACGACCCGCGGGTCACGGCGGCGCGTACGGCGCTGGCCCGGGTGCTGTTCTAGTACGGCCCCGGTGCCCGCTCGGCACCGGGTCGAGAAGCCGACGATTTGTTGACACAGAGATAAACAGCGGCCGCGTTTTGCCAAAACTTGGCAATCGCGGCCGCTGTTACTCGTAGTAAGTCGAACCCCGTGAACTGTCCGGAGTGTTCGCTCTTCCACCGTTCTGTCGTGGCCCTCGGTGACACCCTGTGTCGCCACTCGGCGGCGGTGGGTCGTGTCCCGGTTATCTTGCCGTTACCCGCCAGTAACGAACCCCCTTGTGCCCCGGCCTGGAATGGACCACGATCGGCGACGCTCGGTCCTTCCCGCAGAGCCGCTCACTCGGAACGCGGTGGAGGGTCCCCACCGAGCCGGCCGGTGGCAGTGGCACCGGCCGTTGGACAGGGGGGTTCCTGCCACACGGTGGGGCCTGTCCTCCAGGTTGCGCGAACGCGTGGCCCAGTGGTTGTCGCTCGGGGGTGATCGCCGGTGTTTCGGACGTGGCACAGCCGCGGCCCGGCCGCCTGCGCTCCTTCCCGAGGACGTAGCACTTCTCCCATCCCAGGACGGGCAGGGCCCGGACCGGAGATGTACGTCCGAGAAGGAGGAACGAAATGAGTTCTCAGGTTCGTGGCGGGACCAGATGGAAGCGCTTCGCGCTCGTCATGGTGCCGAGCATCGCGGCCACGGCCGCGGTCGGTGTGGGTCTGGCGCAGGGTGCCCTCGCGGCGTCCTTCAGCGTCTCCGGCCAGGACTTCAAGGTCTCGGCCGACAAGCTCGACGGTGACAACCTCATCCAGTACGGCGGCATTGCCGAGGGTCACGACCTCAAGGGCAACGCGCAGCACCACCCGGTCACCATCTCCGGGTTCAGCCACGCCGAGATCACCAACATGTGCCAGTCGCTGGTGACCCCGACTCCGCTGGGCAACATCACGCTGCAGCTGCGCACCGGCCACAAGGGCAAGCCGGCCGTCGCCGACAACATCTACCTGGATGTTGCCGAGCTCGACACCGACGCCGAGTTCAAGAACCTGGACATCGGTGTCGCGGTCGGTGACCCGAGCCACAAGACGAAGCCGCAGGCCGGCACGGTCGCCAGCCCGTACGCGTTCTCGCAGCGCGCGGACAAGGCGGTCCTGACGAACGTGCGCCAGAAGGCGTGGGCGACCACGGCGGGCACGTTCAAGCTTCCCGACCTGAAGCTGCGTCTGCTCGGCGGCGACCAGCCGTGCTACCAGGACGAGAAGTAATCGGTCCCGGTTGAGCGACCGGAGGGGCGGCCGGCGGCGCGATTCGTCGCCGTCCGCCCCGTCCGGGCTCCACAGAGTTCTCCGTACCACCCGTTTCCAGGGAGCTGTTGTCCATGAACCCCCAGGCCCCGGTTTACGTTCGCGCCGAAGACGACGCCTGGCTCACCGTGGTGTACTACTACGTCCACGCCTGGACCGGTAGGCGTCCGTTCTGGGCCGGGCTGTTCACGCTCGTCAGCGGATTCCCCATCGCGTACTTCCCGTACGCCGACCTCCGCCTGGGCAACATCACGCTCGCGATGGCCACCACGGGTGGCGCGGGCGCGCTGATCATCGGCGTCCTGCTGATCACGCTGGGCCTGGCCCTGTGGTTCCAGCAGGCCATCCGCGTCTTCGCCGGTGTCGCCTCGATCCTGCTGGCCCTGGTCTCGATCCCGGTGTCCAACCTCGGCGGCTTCGGACTGGGCTTCATCCCCGCGATGATCGGCGGCGCCCTCGCGCTGTCGTGGGCCCCCGGGCAGCCGGCGGACGAGGAGCCCGCGGACCAGCTGCCGGCCGCCGGGATCGACATGGCCAAGGCGGAGCAGGTGGCGGACCCCCAGGGCGTGCCCGCGCCGCGCGGGGCGGAAACGGCATACGCGAGCGAGACGACTGCCCACGCCGATGGCGGGAGGAACAGTGCGGGGTGACGAGACGCAGCGGGGCTTGGCCCCCGGCGCAGAGTCCCGTGAGATCAAAGGGCCGCGACACGCGGCCCCCAGGAAGTCGCTGCTGACCAAGCTCCAGATACCCGTCGGCAAGACGATGGCGCTGGCGGCGATGCCGACGGCCGTGTTCGTCGGAATGGGCATGGCGCCGAAGCTGGCCGTGGCCGACGACAAGGACATCCCCTTCGCGCCCGGGCCGTGTGTGACGCGGTCCGACGAACCCGCGGAGACGAAGTCGCCGTCGCCTTCGAAGTCGCCGTCCCCGAGTGCGTCGGCCGCCGAGACCCCCTCGCCGTCCGCGTCGGCGGCGAAGCCGAAGCCGAGCGGGACGACGTCCCCGAACCCGACGGCCACCAAGCCCACGGCCGACAAGTCCCAGACGGAGAAGTCCGCCGCGGACAAGCAGGCGGCCCCCGCCCCGACGGCCACGTCGGCCAAGACCACCAGCCCGCTGGACCCGCTGGGTGTCGGAGACGCGCTCAAGGGCCTTGTCGACGGGATCACCAAGCCCCTGACGGACCCGAAGGCCACTCCCACCCCCACGCCGTCCACGACCCCGACGAAGACCCCGCCGAAGGACACCGCTCCGGACCCGGCCGCGGACGCGATCCGCGACGCCGCGAAGAAGGCGGGCGTCGACGTCCAGGAGCTGTCCGACGAGGTCAAGGACACCGTCACGAAGCCGAAGGACGAGACGGGCGAGAAGGCCGACGAGGACAAGGCCGAGGACGGGGCGACGAAGGACCCGGACGGGAAGGAACCCTTCCCCTGCCCGACCTACGACGCCAAGGCCCTGGCCGACGCCGAGCTGGAGCAGGGCATCCCGCTCCTGCCGGACGAGCCGTGGTACCTCGACAGCTCGCTGCTGACCCTCTACGGCCTGGACTACCACGGCATCGTCGAGGTGAAGACGGCCGGCGGCAAGACCAAGAAGGTCCTGAAGTTCACCGCGGACTCGCTGGACATCAAGGACCTGTACCAGACGGTCGGCAAGGACGGGAACGTCGCCCACCTGAAGTCGCGTCCGGGCTCCACGTCCAGGATCCGCGGCGGCACGGTGACGATGTACACGGAGAGCCTCAAGGGCAACCTCTTCGGTCTGATCCCGATCGAGTTCACCCCGAACAGCCCGCCGCCGCTGAACGTCCCCTTCGCGTTCTTCACGAACGTCAAGGTCGTCCAGGCCGGCCAGTTCGGCGGCACCCTGACGGTGCCCGGACTGAAGAACTACATCGGCCCGCCGGAGTAGTCCCGAGCGGTCCCGCCGCACGCACGGAGAAACGCCGAGGGCGGCACCCCGATCGATCGGGGTGCCGCCCTCGGCCTCTGTGCGGCAGAGTTCAGGCGGTCCGGCGACGATCAGTCGCGCTCGCCGCCGCCCAGGTGGTGGACCCGGACCATGTTGGTGGTGCCCGGGACCCCGGGGGGAGAGCCGGCCGTGATCACCACGGTGTCGCCCTCGTTGTTGCGGCCGAGCTTCAGCAGCTCGCCGTCCACCAGGTCGACCATCGCGTCGGTGGTGTCCACGTGCGGGACGATGTACGACTCGACGCCCCAGCTCAGCGTGAGCTGGTTGCGGGTGTGCGGGTCGGTGGTGAAGGCCAGGATCGGCTGCGTGGCGCGGTAGCGCGACAGGCGGCGGGCCGTGTCACCGGACTGGGTGAAGGCGATGAGCGCCTTGCCGTCGAGGAACTCCGCGATCTCGCAGGCCGCGCGGGCGACGGAGCCGCCCTGGGTGCGGGGCTTCTTGCCCGGGACCAGCGGCTGCAGGCCCTTGGACAGGAGCTCCTCCTCGGCCGCCGCGACGATCTTCGACATCGTCTTGACGGTCTCGATCGGGTAGGCGCCGACCGAGGACTCGGCGGACAGCATGACCGCGTCGGCACCGTCGAGGATCGCGTTGGCGACGTCGGAGGCCTCGGCGCGGGTCGGGCGGGAGTTGGTGATCATCGACTCCATCATCTGGGTCGCGACGATCACCGGCTTGGCGTTGCGGCGGCACATCTCGATGAGCCGCTTCTGGACCATCGGGACCTTCTCGAGCGGGTACTCGACGGCCAGGTCGCCACGGGCCACCATGACCGCGTCGAAGGCCGCGACCACGGCCTCCATGTTCTCGACGGCCTGGGGCTTCTCCACCTTGGCGATGACGGGGACCCGGCGGCCCTCCTCGTCCATGACCTTGTGGACGTCCTTGACGTCGTTGGCGTCGCGGACGAAGGACAGGGCGACCATGTCGCAGCCCATCCGCAGGGCGAAGCGGAGGTCGTCGACGTCCTTCTCCGACAGGGCGGGGACGTTGACCGCGGCACCCGGCAGGTTGATGCCCTTGTGGTCCGAGATGACACCGCCCTCGATGACGATGGTCCGCACCCGCGGGCCGTCGACCTCGGTCACCCGGAGCTCGACGTTGCCGTCGTTGATCAGGACCTGGTCACCCTTGGCGACATCGCCCGGGAGGCCCTTGTAGGTGGTACCGCAGATGGACTTGTCACCCGGGACGTCCTCGGTGGTGATGGTGAACTCGTCACCGCGCACCAGCTCGACGGGACCCTCGGCGAAGGTCTCCAGACGGATCTTCGGGCCCTGGAGGTCGGCGAGGACGCCGACGGCGCGCCCGGTGTCCTCGGAGACCTTCCGGACGCGGTCGTACCGCTCCTGGTGTTCTGCCTGGGACCCGTGGCTGAAGTTGAATCGGGCCACGTTCATACCTGCCTCGATGAGTGCTTTCAGCTGCTCATACGAGTCGACGGCGGGGCCCAGCGTGCAGACGATTTTGGAACGGCGCATGAAGCGGATCCTATCCGTTTGTTTCGTAGCGGAATATTCCGTCTGGCGGAAAGTCCAAGTGACTACTCGGTAACCAGCGCGTACGCCTGGGAGGCGATCTCCAGTTCCTCATCGGTCGGGACCACGGCCACGGCCACCCGCGCGTACTCCGCCGAGACCAGCCGGGGCTCGGGGGAGCGCACCGCGTTGGCCTCCAGGTCCAGCGCCAGGCCCAGCTCGGCCAGACCCTCCACGGCGGCCTCCCGGATCCAGGAGGAGTTCTCCCCGACCCCGGCCGTGAAGGCGACCGCGTCCACCCGGCCGAGCACGGCCGAGTAGGCACCGATGTACTTCTTCAGCCGGTGCACGTACGAGGCCAGCGCGAGCTGCGCCGAGGCGTCGCCCTCCTCCGCCCGCCGCTGGACCTCGCGCATGTCGTTGTCGCCGCACAGGCCCAGCAGACCGCTCTTCTTGTTCAGGAGCGAATCGATCTCATCCACCGAGAGGCCCCCCACCCGGGCCAGGTGGAAGACGACCGCCGGATCGAGGTCGCCCGAGCGGGTCCCCATGACCAGGCCCTCCAGCGGGGTCATCCCCATGGAGGTCTCCACGCAGACCCCGCCGCGCACGGCCGAGGCGGAGGCGCCGTTGCCCAGGTGGAGCACGATCACGTTCACGTCCGAGGGCGCCTTGCCGAGCAGCGCCGCCGTCGCCCGCGACACGTAGGCGTGCGAGGTTCCGTGGAAGCCGTACCGCCGGATGGAGTACTTGTCGGCCGTCGCGGCGTCGATCGCGTACCGGGCCACGTACTCCGGCATCGTCGAGTGGAAGGCCGTGTCGAAGACGGCCACCTGCGGGATGTCCGCGCGCAGCGAGCGCGCCACCTCGATCCCCGTCACGTTCGCCGGATTGTGCAGCGGCGCGAGCGGGATCAGGCTCCGGATCTCCGCCAGCACCTCGTCGTCGATCACCGTCGGCTGGGTGAACCGCGTCCCGCCGTGCACCACCCGGTGCCCGACCGCGGCCAGTTCGGGTGAGTCCAGGCCCAGCCCGTCGGCGGCCAGCTCCGCCGCCACGGCCCGCAGCGCGGCCCCGTGGTCGGCGATCGGGCCGAGCCGCTCCCGCCGCCCGCCCGAGGCGCCGGGTCCGGCGAGGGGTTCGTGAACCAGCCGGGAGGTCTCCTCCCCGATGCGCTCCACCAGACCGGCCGCCAGGCGGGAGGAGTCCGCCATGTCGAGCAGCTGGTACTTGACCGACGAGGAGCCGGAGTTGAGGACGAGTACGCGCGATGCGGTCACGGTGAGGGGTCTTTCCTTCGGGTGCGGTCGGGTGCGGTGGAGGGTTACTGGGCCTGCGGCCGGGACTGCGCCTGGATCGCGGTGATCGCCACGGTGGTGACGATGTCCTGGACCAGCGCCCCGCGCGAGAGGTCGTTGACCGGCTTGCGCAGGCCCTGGAGGACGGGACCGACCGCGACGGCGCCCGCCGAACGCTGCACGGCCTTGTACGTGTTGTTGCCCGTGTTGAGGTCGGGGAAGATCAGCACCGTCGCGCGGCCGGCCACCTCGGAGCCGGGCAGCTTGGTCGCCGCGACCGAGGGCTCCACGGCCGCGTCGTACTGGATCGGGCCCTCGACCGCGAGGTCGGGGCGCTGCTCGCGGACGATCTCGGTGGCCTTGCGGACCTTGTCCACGTCGGCGCCCGAACCCGAGGTCCCCGTCGAGTACGACAGCATCGCGATCCGGGGCTCGACGCCGAACGCGGCGGCGGTGGCGGCCGATTGGACGGCGATGTCCGCCAGCTGTTCGGCGTTCGGGTCGGGATTGACCGCGCAGTCCCCGTAGACGAGGACCTTGTCGGCCAGGCACATGAAGAAGACGGAGGAGACGATCGACGCCTCCGGCTTCGTCTTGATGATCTCGAAGGCGGGGCGGATGGTCGCCGCGGTGGAGTGCACCGACCCGGAGACCATGCCGTCGGCCAGACCCTCCTGGACCATCAGCGTGCCGAAGTAATTCACGTCGGTGACCACGTCGTTGGCCAGCTCGACCGTCATGCCCTTGTGGGCGCGGGCCTTCGCGTAGTACTCGGAGAACCGTTCCCGCAGCGGTGAGGTCTCCGGGTCGATCAACTGCGCGCCCGAGATGTCGATGCCGAGGTCAGCGGCCTTCTTCAGGATCGCCTGCTCCTCGCCCAGCAGGGTCAGGTCGCAGACCCCGCGCCGCAGCACCACGTCCGCGGCGCGCAGCACGCGCTCCTCGGTGCCCTCGGGCAGCACCACCCGGCGCCGCTCGGACCGGGCCCGCTCCAGCAGCCCGTGCTCGAACATCATCGGGGTGATCCGCTCCGAACGGGCCACCGACAGCAGGCCGCGCAGCTCCTGGGTGTCCACGTGACGCTCGAACAGGCCGAGCGCGGTCTCCAGCTTGCGCGGGGTCGCCGAGTTCAACCGGCTCTGCAGGGAGAAGAGTTCGGCGGCGGTCGGGAAGCTGTTGCCGGCCACCGAGACCACCGGGGTGCCCGGCGCGAGCTTCGAGGCCAGCGTGAGGATGTCCTGCGTCGGGCGCTCGTTCAGCGTCAGCAGCACACCGGCGATCGGCGGGGTGCCCGAGGTGTGCGCGGCCAGCGCGCCCACGACCAGGTCGGAGCGGTCCCCGGGGGTGACGACCAGGCAGCCGGGCGTCAAGGCGTTCAGGAAGTTCGGCAGCATGGCGCCGCCGAAGACGAAGTCCAGCGCGTCGCGGGCCAGCCCGGCCTCGTCGCCGAGCAGCACCTCGCCGCCGAGCGCCCGGGTGATCTGGGCGACGGTCGGGGCGGACAGCGACTTGTCGTCCGGCAGCACGTAGCAGGGCACGGGGAGCCGGGCGGCAAGACGCTCGGCTATGACGTCGCGGTCCTCGGGGGCCACCCGGTTGACCACCATCGCGACGACGTGGCAGCCCAGGCTCTCGTAGGCGCGGTAGGCGTTGCGTGCCTCGGCGCGCACGGCGTCGGCGGAGTGCTTGGTGCCGCCCACCACGGGGACGACCACCGCGCCCAGCTCGTTGGCCAGGCGGGCGTTGAGGGCGAGTTCGTCGGGGAGGTTGGTCTCCGCGTAGTCCGTGCCGAGGACGAGCATGACCTCGTAGTCGCGGGCCAGCCGGTTGTAGCGGTCGACGAGCTGGGAGACCAGCTCGTCGGTGCCCTTCTCCGCCAGGATCGCCGAGGCCTCCTGGTACTCCATCCCGTAGGCCGTCGCCGAGTCCTGGTCTATCCGGTAGCGGGCCTTCAGGAGCTCGAAGAGACGGTCGGGTCCGTCGTGGAGCAGCGGACGGTAGACGCCCACCCGTCCCGTCTGCCGGGTCAGGATCTCCATGATCCCCAGCTCGACGACCTGCCGGCCGTCACCCCGCTCGATGCCGGTCACGTACACGCTGCGCGTCACGCGTGAATCTCCGTCCCATGGTGGAGTCGATTGACCCGATTGGTGTGGGCTTGCCCTCTTGACGATACCGCTGCGGACAGAGGGGACGCCCGCCAGGAAATGGGCCTGTCAGGGGGGTCGAAAGGCCTTCGGAGCGGAGCACCAGGAAGCGCGCCCCACCCCGGGCCCGTGGAACAATCGGACACGATTCACCAATACGCCCTTCATATCTACGGCCAGCCGGTCGCCCGCACGCGTACGGCCGGACGATCAGGAGCAGGAGACACAGCACGATGCGTATCGGAGTTCTCACCGCAGGCGGCGACTGTCCGGGCCTCAACGCTGTCATCCGATCGGTCGTACACCGGGCACTGGTCGGTCACGGGGACGAGGTCATCGGCTTCGAGGACGGTTTCAAGGGCCTCCTCGACGGCCACTACCGCCCCCTCGACATCAACGCCGTCAGCGGCATCCTCGCCCGGGGCGGCACCATCCTCGGCTCGGCCCGCATGGAGCGCGCACGTCTGCACGAAGCCGCCGAGAACGCGCAGGAGCTGGCGAAGCGGTACGGGATCGACGCGCTCATCCCGATCGGCGGCGAGGGCACCCTGACCGCCGCCCGGATGCTGTCGGACGCCGGAATGCCGGTGGTCGGCGTGCCGAAGACCATCGACAACGACATCTCCTCCACCGACCGCACCTTCGGGTTCGACACCGCCGTGATGGTCGCGACGGAGGCCATCGACCGCCTGAAGACCACCGCCGAATCGCACCAGCGCGTGATGGTCGTCGAGGTCATGGGCCGCCACGCCGGCTGGATCGCCCTGGAGTCCGGCATGGCCGGCGGCGCCCACGGGATCTGTCTGCCGGAGCGCCCCTTCGAGGTGGACGCCCTGGTGAAGATGGTGGAGGAACGGTTCTCCCGCGGCAAGAAGTTCGCCGTCGTCTGCGTGGCCGAGGGCGCGCACCCCGCCGAGGGCAGCATGCCGTACGAGAAGGGCGAGATCGACGCGTACGGACACGAGCGCTTCGCCGGCATCGGCAACCGCCTCGCCATCGAGCTGGAGCACCGCCTCGGCAAGGAGGCCCGCCCGGTCATCCTCGGCCACGTCCAGCGCGGCGGGACCCCCACCGCCTACGACCGCGTGCTCGCGACCCGCTTCGGCTGGCACGCCGTCGAGGCCGTCCACCGCGGTGAGTACGGCAACATGACGGCCCTGCGCGGCACCGACATCGTGATGGCCCCGCTGGCCTCCGCGGTCACCGAACTCAAGACGGTCCCCGAGGACCGCATGTACGAGGCCGAATCGGTCTTCTGAGCCCTCCGGCTCCCTCGGGTCCTTCGCCGCGCGGCCGGGACTTCCGACCCCACTTCCGCAGCCGAACGGCCCCGGGTCCGTCCTCCTCCAGGACGGCCCGGGGCCGTTCGCACACGACCCGACGTGTCCTAAGCCGCACCGCCGGCGAGGTTCCAGAAGCGGTCCACGATCTCGGCGAGGAACTCCCGCCCCGCGTCCCCGCTCGCCGCCTCGCCCCCGCCGCCGCCCCAGCTGAGCGTCGCGACCATTCGCGACTGGTACTCGGCGTGCAGCTGCTCCAGCACCCGCTCCAGGTGGCCCCGGGGGATCGGCAGCAGCTTGCCCAGCGGCTTCACGTACGCCTGCCAGCGGGTGGTCACCGCACTGCGCAGGGCGTCGGCGAGCTCCTCGTTCTTGCCGGTGGCGGTCAGGAACTGGGCCAGCGTCAGCCCCAGCACCGTCGCCAGCGCGGCGGACTGCCGCTCGTTGCCCTTCCAGCGCCCGGAGTCCTCCATCTTCTGGTAGGCACCCGGTTCCACGCCGATCCGCCGGGCCAGTTCCTCGGGGGCCAGCCCGCGGGCGATACGGTGCTCCCGCAGGGTGACCGGCTCGGCGAGCAGCTCCCCGGGTGAACACCACAGGACGCCCGCCAACGCTGTGAGCTCGGCGGACGTGGGCGATATCTCGCCACGCTCCCAGGCCATCACCGTCTCGGGCGCGACGACGAGTCCGTACTGGGCGTGAAGGCCGTAGGCGACGTGACCGGGTGCCATGCCCAGGGCCGCGCGCAGGCGGCGCGCGGCGGGGGCATTGAATGGTGGGCTGGATTGCACACGGCACACCGTAGAAGTGGCCAAGGCGCGGCGCCTACAGACCAAACAAACAAGCCCATAACTCGTAGGAAAGTCCTACGGTGTTAAGGGCTTTTGCCGGTCTGTGAGGCGACTGTCCGGTAATCGGGGCACTTGAAGATCCACTTCCGCATACGGTTCCAGGTCGAACCCGGCGGCGCAAGAGTCATCACATCCTCCTCACATGTGAATCGCCGTCCCTTCGCGCGTGCATCACTTTCTTGCCTTGACGTCGGCGTCAAGGCATAGCGTCGGGGCATGCGAATCGGCGAACTGGCGGAACGGGCCGGGACCAGCACGCGGACCCTGCGCTACTACGAATCCCGCGGGCTGCTGACCGCGCGGCGGAGCGGCAACGGGTACCGCACCTACGACGAGGACGACCTGCGCCTGCTGCGCCAGATCCGCATGCTCCAGGACTTCGGGTTCGAGCTGGAGGAGACCCGCCCGTTCGTGGACTGCCTGCGGGCCGGGCACCCCGCCGGGGACTCCTGCCCGGCTTCGCTGGCCGTCTACCGGCGCAAGCTCGCCGAGATGGACGCGCTGATCGGGCAGCTGGCCGACGTACGGGAGCAGGTCGCGCGGCAGCTGGCCGAGGCCGAGGCGGCCGCCGGGGAGCAAGCCGTTCCGCGCTGCGAGATGACGGGCTGAAGAGCCCACGACGTGAGAGGGGAAACGACGTGATCCGTGCCCATGGTGTGCCCGAGGTGACCGACGGGGATTTCGAGGCCGAGGTGCTCGCGGAGCGGGGCCGGCCCGTCCTCGTGGAGTTCACCGCGGACTGGTGCCCTCCGTGCCGGCAGCTCGCACCCGTCCTGTCCGCCGTGGCCGCCGAGGAGGCGGACCGGCTCAAGGTCGTGCAGCTCGACGTGGACAGCAACCCCGCAGCCGTCGCCCGGTACGGGGTGCTGTCCATGCCGACCCTGCTCGTCTTCCGTGACGGCGAGCCCGTCCAGCAGATGGTCGGCCTGCGCGCCAAGCGCAAGCTGCTCCAGGAGCTGGAGGAGGAGATGGCGAAGGCCGTTACGGCCTGAGCCAGATCGTCGCCAGCGGCGGGAGCGTCAGGCGCAGGCTCGCCGGCCGGCCCTGCGCCGGCACCGGCTCGGGCCGCAGCGGCCGCGCGTGGTGGACGCCGCTGCCGCCGTAGAGCTCCTGGTCGGTGTTGAGCACCTCCCGCCACAGCGGCACCTCTTCCGGGACGCCGATCCGGTACCCGTGCCGGACCACCGGGGAGAAGTTCGACACCGCCAGGAGCTGCGAGCCGTCCTGCGCGTACCGCAGGAAGGCGAACACGTTGTCCTCCGCCGCGTCGGCCTCCACCCAGCCGAAGCCCTCCGGAACGGTGTCCCGCTCCCACAGGGCGGGCGACGCCGTGTACGTGCGGTTCAGATCGCGCACCAGGTTCCGTACGCCCCGGTGGTCACCGGCCGCCGCGTACGAGTCGTCCAGCACCCACCAGTCCGGCCCGTACACCTCCGACCACTCCGACCCCTGAGCGAACTCCTGCCCCATGAAGAGCAGCTGCTTGCCCGGGTGGGCCCACATGAAGCCCAGGTACGCCCGGTGCGCGGCACGCTTCTGCCACCAGTCCTCCCCGGGCATCTTCGACACCAGCGAGCCCTTGCCGTGCACCACCTCGTCGTGCGAGATCGGCAGCACGTAGTTCTCGCTGAAGGCGTAGATCATCCCGAAGGTCATGTCGTGGTGGTGGTACTTGCGGTGCACCGACTCCTTCGACATGTAGCGCAGCGTGTCGTGCATCCAGCCCATGTTCCACTTCAGGCCGAACCCCAGCCCGCCCGAGTCCGTGGGCCGGGTGACCCCGTCCCACGCCGTGGACTCCTCCGCGATCGTCACCACGCCCGGGCAGCGCCGGTACACGGTCGCGTTCATCTCCTGGAGCAGCGCCACCGCGTCCAGGTTCTCCCGCCCGCCGTGCTCGTTCGGCGACCACTCGCCCTCGCCGCGCGAGTAGTCGAGGTAGAGCATCGAGGCCACCGCGTCCACGCGCAGCCCGTCGACGTGGAACTCCTCGCACCAGTACACGGCGTTGGCGACGAGGAAGTTGCGCACCTCCTTGCGGCCGTAATCGAACTCCAGGGTCCCCCAGTCCGGGTGCGCGGCCCGGCGCGGATCCTGGTGCTCGTACAGCGGCCGCCCGTCGAACTCCGCGAGCGCCCAGTCGTCGCGCGGGAAGTGCGCCGGCACCCAGTCGACGATCACCCCGATCCCCGCCCGGTGCAGGGCGTCCACCAGGGAGCGGAAGTCGTCCGGCGTGCCCATCCGCGAGGTCGGCGCGTAGAAGCCGGTGACCTGGTAGCCCCACGAACCGCCGAAGGGGTGCTCGGCGACCGGCATGAACTCCACGTGCGTGAAGCCCAGCTCCTTCACGTACACCGGGAGCTGCTCCGCGAGCTGCCGGTAGCCGATCCCGGGCCGCCAGGACGGCAGGTGCAGCTCGTAGACGGAGAACGGCGCCTGGTGGGCGGGGCGGGAGCCGCGCGTCGCCATCCACTCCGCGTCCTGCCACACGTACCGGGAGGAGGCGACCACCGAGGCGTTCGCCGGGGGCACCTCCGCGGACCGGGCCATCGGGTCGGCGCGCAGGGTGTGGCTCCCGTCGGGGCGCGTGATGTCGTACTTGTACAGCGCACCCGCGCCCACGCCCGGCAGGAACAGCTCCCACACGCCGGAGGAGCCCAGCGAGCGCATCGGGTAGGCGACGGAGTCCCAGTACGAGAAGTCCCCGGTGACCCTGACCCCCTGGGCGTTCGGCGCCCACACCGTGAACCGGGTCCCGGCCACGCCCTGGTGCTCCATCGGCTCGGAGCCCAGTGCCTTCCACAACTGCTCGTGGCGGCCCTCGCCGATCAGGTGCAGGTCCAGCTCGCCGAGGGCGGGCAGGAACCGGTAGGGGTCGTGGACCTCGATCTCGTCGCTGTCGTAGGTGACCAGCAGCCGGTAGTCCGGCACCCCGGTGAGCGGCAGCAGCCCGGAGAACAGCCCGTCGCCCTCGTCGAAGAGTTCGGCGCGCAGCCCCTTGGCGACGATGGTCACCGTCTTGGCGTACGGGCGCAGCACGCGGAAGGCCACGCCGCCGCGCTGGGTGCGGGCGCCGAGCACGGAGTGCGGATCGTGGTGGCGGCCCTCCAGGAGCCGGGCCCGTTCCTCCCCGCCGAGTGCCGGGGCCTGCCGGACCCCGTGGGGCGGGGCGGCGCGGCGGGCCCGCGGGGCGCGGGCCTTCTTCGCCGCCGCCGGTACGGGTGCAGCGGCTTCGTCGCGGACGGTCGGTGACGGCTGTCGTGCGGCGCTCACGCGAGCGGCCTCCTCGGGGGCTTCGGGTGGGGGGTGGTGCCCGGGGTGGGCGGGGGCATGCGGTGGGCGGGGCGCTGCGGCTCCGACAGCCGGCGGATCGCGGCCATCGGGACGTGCAGCCAGTCGGGACGGTGCCGGGACTCGTAACGGGCCTCGTACACCGCCTTGTCGGTCTCGTACGCGCGCAGCAGTACGGGATCCTCGCGCGGGTCGCGGCCGGTGGTGCGGGCGTAGCCCTCGCAGAAGGCTGCCCGGCAGTCGTCCGCCCAGGCCGGGGCGAAGGGCCGGTGCGAGCGGGCCGCGTAGTCGAAGGAGCGCAGTATCCCCGCGATGTCGCGGACGGCCGGTTCGGGGCGGCGGCGGTCCGCGAGCGGCCGGGCCGGTTCGCCCTCGAAGTCGATCAGCGCCCAGCTGCCGTCGGCGGTGCGCAGGGTCTGGCCCAGGTGGAGGTCGCCGTGGATGCGCTGGGCGGACACCCCGGTGCCCCGGGAGGCGGCCAGCGCGTCGAAGGCCCCCCGCAGTCCCGCCTCGTAGGGCCGCAGCGCCGGCACCTCCCGGGCGGTGGCAGCCAGCCGCGCCGTCATCCCGGCGGCCAGCCGGGCCGTCTGCTCCGGGCCCAGGGCGAGGGTGGGCAGGGCCGTGGCGAGCGCGCTGTGCACCTCGGCGGTGGCCCGGCCGAGCGCGTACGCCTCGGGGGTGAAGTCCGCCCCCGCGTCGAGCCGGCGCAGCGCCAGCTGCCAGCCGTCGTCGGAGCCGCGCAGGTACGGCTGGAGCACGCCCAGGGTCAGCGGCTCGCCGCCGGGCAGCCCGGCCTCGTACCAGGCGACGGGCGCCGGGACCCGGGTGCAGCCGGCGGACGCCAGCGCACGGGGCAGTTCCAGGTCGGGGTTGACCCCGGGGCCGACCCGGCGGAACACCTTCAGGATGTACGAATCCCCGTAGATCAGCGAGGAGTTGGTCTGCTCGCCGGAGAGCGGCCGGGGTGTGAGCCCGGCCGGGATCGGCGCGCCCGGGTCCCGGTCGAAGCTGAGCGGTCCGAGCGCGCCGGGGGAGCGCAACCGTTCCAGCAGCATCGCCGCGAGCCGGGGGTCGCCCAGTGCCTCGTACACCGCCCGGCCCCGGTAGGGGCCGTCCTCGGCGTGCCCGATCAGCGCGGGCGCGAGGGCCGGCGGCAGCGGGGACGGGCGGATGCCCAGGAGGAGCTGGTAGCAGTCCCCGTCGACGTCGAGGAGCAGGTGCAGCAGTCCGGGGGTGGATCCCGGCGGCAGCAGTTCGGCCGCCGAGACGGCCCTGAGCCTGCTGATGGTGCGGCCCTTGCCCGCGAACCAGCGTTGCGCGGGCAGCCAGGCCCGCAGCATCGGTTCCAGCGGGCCGATCCCGGTGGCCCGGTCGGCAGTCAGCCGGTTCCGGGCGGATGCAGCCTCCGACATGGCGTCGCGTCCTTTCCCCGGGCCGTCACAGAATGCGCAGAGTGTCCCGGATGTGCGGCAGTTGCTTCTCCGGTATGTGGGGGTGTCGGATCAGGATGATCCGTACAGGGGCGGGCGATTGACCCATCCGAGCCGCCCGCCCCGTACCGGGCCCTACTCGGCGCGCTGCTCGCCGCGCTGTTCCTTGCGTAGCCGGAACCAGTAGAAGCCGTGTCCCGCCAGCGTCAGCAGGTACGGCCACTCGCCGATCGGCGGGAAGCGCACGTCACCCGTGAGCTCCACCGGAACCCGCCCGTTGAACGACCGCAGATCCAGCTCGGTGGGCTGCGCGAAGCGGGAGAAGTTGTGCACGCACAGCACCAGGTCGTCCCCGAACTCGCGCAGGAACGCGAGCACCGCCGGGTTGGACGAGGGCAGTTCGGTGTACGAGCCGAGTCCGAAGGCCGGGTTCGCCTTGCGGACCTCGATCAGCCGGCGGGTCCAGTGCAACAGCGAAGAGGGCGAGGACATCGCGGCCTCGACGTTGGTGACCCGGTACCCGTAGACGGGGTCCATGATGACCGGCAGGTTCAGCCTGCCCGGATCGCACGAGGAGAAACCGGCGTTGCGGTCCGGGGTCCACTGCATCGGCGTGCGGACGCCGTCGCGGTCGCCCAGCCAGATGTTGTCGCCCATGCCGATCTCGTCGCCGTAGTAGAGGACGGGCGAGCCGGGCAGCGACAGCAGCAGGGCCGTGAACAGCTCCATCTGCTTGCGGTCGTTGTCCAGGAGCGGGGCGAGCCGGCGCCGGATGCCGATGTTGGCCCGCATGCGCGGGTCCTTGGCGTACTCGGCGTACATGTAGTCGCGCTCTTCGTCCGTGACCATTTCGAGGGTGAGCTCGTCGTGGTTGCGCAGGAAGATGCCCCACTGGCAGCGGTCCGGGATCGCCGGGGTCTTGGCCAGGATTTCGGAGACCGGGTAGCGGGACTCCCTGCGCACCGCCATGAAGATGCGCGGCATGACGGGGAAGTGGAAGGCCATGTGGCATTCGTCCCCGCCCTTCTGGTAGTCCCCGAAGTAGTCGACGACGTCCTCGGGCCACTGGTTGGCCTCGGCGAGCAGCACGGTGTCCGGGTAGTGCGCGTCGATCTCGGCGCGGACCCGCTTGAGGAGCTGGTGGGTGCGCGGGAGGTTCTCGCAGTTGGTGCCCTCCTCGGCGTACAGGTAGGGCACGGCGTCGAGGCGGAAGCCGTCGATGCCGAGGTCCAGCCAGAAGCGCAGCGCCGAGACGATCTCCTCCACCACGGCCGGGTTCTCGTAGTTGAGGTCCGGCTGGTGGGAGAAGAAGCGGTGCCAGTAGTACTGCTTGCGCACCGGGTCGTAGGTCCAGTTCGACGTCTCGGTGTCGACGAAGATGATGCGGGCGTCCTGGTACTGCTTGTCGTTGTCGGCCCACATGTAGTAGTCGCCGTAGGGGCCGTCGGGGTCCTTGCGGGACTGCTGGAACCACTCGTGCTGGTCGCTCGTGTGGTTCATGACGAAGTCGATGATCACCCGCATGCCGCGTTGGTGGGCGGCGTCCACGAACTCCACGAAGTCGGCGAGGTCGCCGAACTCGGGCAGTACGGAGGTGTAGTCGGCGACGTCGTAGCCCCCGTCGCGCAGGGGCGAGGCGAAGAACGGCGGCAGCCACAGGCAGTCGACGCCGAGCCACTGGAGGTAGTCCAGTTTGGCGGTGAGCCCCTTGAGGTCGCCCACGCCGTCGCCGTTGCTGTCGTGGAAGGAGCGGACGAGGACCTCGTAGAAGACGGCCCGCTTGAACCAGTCGGGGTCGCGGTCCTTGGCGGGGGTGTCCTCGAAGGTGTCGGGGACGGGATCGTTGATCATCATGTGGTGGGTGACCCTCCGGTGGGCGGGGACGGTCGCAGGGCGGCCAGTACGTGCGCGGGCGTGCGGCCCGGTTCCAGGCGTACGTAGTTCGCCCTGCCCCAGTGATAGGTCTCGCCGGTGAGCTCGTCGCGCACCGCGAGGGACCCGTGCCAGTCGAGGCCGAGTACCGGCATGTCCAACGAGACCGTCGCCTCCTGGGTGTGGTGCGGATCGAGGTTGACGACCACCAGTACGGAATTGGCGCCCGCGTGCTTCGAATAGGCGATCACCTGTTCGTTGTCGGTCGAATGGAAGTGGATGTCGCGCAACTGCTGGAGGGCGGGGTTGCGGCGGCGCAGCCGGTTCAGGGAGGTGATCAGCGGGGCGATGGTGCGGCCCTCGCGGTCGGCGGCGGCCCAGTCGCGCGGCCGCAGCTCGTACTTCTCGGAGTTCAGGTACTCCTCGCTGCCCTCTCGCACCGGCTCGTTCTCGCACAGCTCGTAGCCGGCGTAGACCCCCCAGGTGGGGGAGAGCGTGGCGGCGAGCACCGCGCGGACCTCGAAGGCGGGACGGCCGCCCTTCTGGAGGTACTCGTGGAGGATGTCCGGGGTGTTGACGAAGAAGTTCGGCCGCATCACCGAGGCCGAGGGCGTGTCCGCGAGCTCCGTCAGGTACTCGGTGAGCTCCGTCTTGGTGTTGCGCCAGGTGAAGTACGTGTACGACTGCTGGAAGCCGATGGAGGCGAGCGCCCGCATCATCGCGGGCCGGGTGAAGGCCTCCGCGAGGAAGATGACGTCCGGGTCGGACTTGTTGATGTCCGCGATCACCTTCTGCCAGAAGACCACGGGCTTGGTGTGCGGATTGTCGACGCGGAAGATGCGGACGCCGTGCTCCATCCAGTACCGCAGGATCCGCACGGTCTCCTCGACGATCCCGGCCATGTCGGTGTCGAAGTGGATCGGGTAGATGTCCTGGTACTTCTTCGGCGGGTTCTCCGCGTACGCGATCGTCCCGTCGGCACGGTGGCGGAACCACTCCGGGTGCTTCTCCACCCACGGGTGGTCGGGGGAGCACTGGAGGGCGAAATCCAGGGCGACCTCCAGGCCCAGCTCGCGGGCGCGCGCCACGAAGGCGTCGAAGTCCTCGATGGTGCCCAGGTCCGGGTGGACGGCGTCGTGTCCGCCCTCGGTGGAGCCGATGGCCCAGGGCACGCCCGGGTCCCAACACCCGGCGGAGAGCGTGTTGTTCGGGCCCTTGCGGTAGGTGGACCCGATGGGGTGGATGGGCGGCAGGTACAGCACGTCGAAGCCCATCGCGGCGATCGCGGGCAGCCGCTCGGCGGCCGTCCGGAAGGTTCCGCTGACCGGCGCCTCGTCGGGTTCGAGCACCGCCCCCTCCGACCGGGGGAACATCTCGTACCAGGAGCCGAAGAGGGCCCGCTTGCGCTCGATCAGCAGCGGCAGCGGCTTGGAGGCGGTGACCAGCTCGCGCAGCGGCTTCTTCGCGAGGGCGGCGGCCACGTCCGGATCGAGGGCGGCCGCGTAGCGCACGGCGACCTCGCCCTCGTCGTCCCGCATCAGCTCGGCGGCGGCCAGCACGACGTCGCGGCCGTCGCGCTTGGGGATCTTGGCGGCGGCCCGGGTGTAGAGCTCCGCCCCTTCCAGGAGGGTCAGCCCGGTGTCGATCCCGGCGGGGATCTTGATGGCGGCGTGCGCCCGCCAGGTGGCCACCGGGTCGCTCCACGCCTCGACGGTGTACGTCCACCTCCCCTCGACCTCGGCGCGGACCCGGGCCCCCCACCGGTCGGTGCCGGGGGCGAGCTCCTGCAACGGCACGGGCGGCCGCAGCCGTCCGGTCGGATCGCGGAGCACTACGTGCGCGGCGAGGGCGTCGTGGCCCTCGCGGAACACGGTGGCGGAAATCTCGAAGGCCTCGTCCACGACCGCCTTGGCGGGTCTGGCGCCGCAGTCGACGGCAGGGCGGACGTCCAGCACGGGAATGCGACCGATCATGATGGGATCACCTGGGGGCAGTTCGCAGGGCTCGGTGACAACAGGCCAGCCGGAATCACGGCTGGTAGTGCACGCTCTGTTCGCTCTGTTTCTAGCCGCTCAAGGGACGGCTGGGCTGCGGGCATGGCCGCTCCTGTCCGCGTTCACTCGGGTGGCGGGGAGAGGTTGTGGGCGGGTGCGCCGTGCGTGTACGGCGCGTGCACCGTGTCGTGCGTCGCGCGTACCCGGGGAGCCCTTCCCACTCTCGCCCCGCCCAATCCGGGTGCTTGGTTAACTACTCGTACGTACTGGCACGGTCGATACCAAGAGCCGGGTCGACATCCGCCGATGCTCAGTCAAGTCGGTTCCGGTGCAGCGTCCGTGGGCGGCGCGCGGGGGAGAATGGCCTGTCACCCCGAGGGGCGGGAGTGATCGATGGGGCGGGCGGGGGTCCTGGAAGATGTGGTCGAAAATGTCCTCGGCCGCGGTGCCGGCGGCGGACAGGTTCGAATGGTTCGCCGACGTCATCGCCGGCGAACTGGCACCGACGGAGCTCCTCGACCCCCCGGCCGGCGGCTTCCGGGCGGAGGCCGGGGCGATCGAGCTGGACGCCGTCCTGTTGTCCACTTTCGAGTGCAGCCCGTGCCAGTCGCGGCGTACACCCGCACAGGTCAGGCAGAACGACCCCGAGCGGTTCCAGTTCTCCCTCCTGACCGGGTCCCCCATGTGGCTGGAACAGAACCGCAACGGGTGCGAGGTGAACCCCGGTGACATGGTGCTCCTGGACACGGCACACGCCAACGCCGCCGGGGCTCTGGGCGAGGAACACGAGATCAGGAACATCGTCATCCAGCTCCCCAGGAACGAGCTGCCCCTCCCGTCCGACAAGACGGACCGGCTGCTCGCCCAGCGGATCTCCGGCGAATCCGGGATGGGCGCGATCCTGGCCGCCTTCATGACCTCGCTGGAATCCCACGCCTCCGAATGCGGGCCCGTCGAACGGAGCCGGCTCGGCCGCGTCGCCGTCGACCTGATCGGCGCCGTCCTCGCCGAGCGCAGCGACACGCACGACGCCCTTTCCCACGAGGCGCGGGGCCGGATCCTGATGGAGCGGATCGACTCCTTCATCGACCACAACCTCGGCGACCCGGGCCTGACCCCGCGGCTCATCGCCGACCGCCACCACATCTCGGTACGACGACTGCACCAGATGTTCCAGGACCAGGAGGACAGCGTGGCCGCGACCATCCGCCGACGGCGCCTGGAACACTGCCACACCGACCTCACCCGACCCGAACTCCTCACCCGCCCCATCGGCGCCATCGCCGCCCGCTGGGGCTTCGGCAACCCGGCGGTCTTCAGCCGCGCCTTCCGCGAGGCGTACGGCATCAGCCCGAGCGAACGGCGCGCGCACGCGGCGGATCCGGGGCAGCCGTGAGCGCGGGGGAGCGGTACGGACCGGTCACCGCGCGGCTCGGCTCGCCCGACCCCCGGGTGCGGGAGGCGGCCGCGCGGGCGGCGGCCGAGGTGGTGTGGGCCCCGCAAGAGGAGCGGAAGTGGGCCTCCGCGCTGGTGGCGGCCGCCCTGCGGGAGGAGGACGCGGACGCCTTGGCGGCGCAGGTCGACGCGCTGCCGTGCGTGGAACCGGCCCTGGACGACGCCGAACTGGACCTGCTCGTCCACCGGTGCGCCAAGTCGCCGGTGCTGGACCGGTTGCTCGAACGGGCCGGCCGGCTGACCGTCCACGACGCGCCGGACCCCGTCGGCGACCTGACACGGGTCGTGGTGCGGTGCCTGCGCGGGGCCCCGCGCCGCGGGACGGTCCTGCGTACGCCCCGCAGGTCGTGGGTGCGGATCGAGCGCATCGAGGGCCCCCTGACGGACCTCGACGTGCTCACACCCGTCCGCACGGCCCGGCTGACGCTGTCCGGCCCGGGCACGCGGGACCTGGCCGTCGGCGACGTCCTGGACGGCGACCCCGGCTCCCGCGCCCACGCGGCCGGGCTCCGTTCCCCCGACCCCCGGGTGCGGGATCTCGCAGCCGACGAGACCCGCGACTGGCCGGACTCCTGGCAGCCGGAGGTCGGCCGGTACCTGTGCGGTGCGCTCGCGATGGCCGCCGTACGGGAGCAGGACCACGGCGCGCTGGAGGCCCAGCTGAATGCCCTGAACGAGCTGAGCCGGTTCCTGGAGGAGCCCGCGCTCGCCGTGCTGCGCACGCTGGACCGCGCCGCGCTGCCCGAGGTCCTGCGGGAGTACCTGGACGACCTGTTGGAAGAGGAGGGTCCTCGCTAGCCTTCCGGGGGTGATGCGCGGGTGCACAGCGTGGTGCGGCCGCTCCGATCCGCAATCCCCTGCGAAGGTGGAACGTGTGAAGGCTATCCGTCGATTCACCGTGCGCCCTGTCCTCCCGGAGACCCTGCTGCCGCTCACCGACCTCGCGCGTAATCTGCGCTGGTCGTGGCATGCCGAGACCCGCGAACTCTTCCAATCCGTCGACCCCGAGGGCTGGCAGGCCGCCGGCGGCGATCCCGTCCGGCTGCTCGGGGCCGTCTCCGCCGCCCGCCTCGCCGAACTGGCCGCCGACCGCCGGTTCCTGCGGCGGCTCGCCGTCGTCGCCGCCGATCTCGATGACTACGTGGGCGGCGGGAGGTGGTACCAGGGGCAGGAGAACGGTGCGGAGCTCCCCGCCGCGATCGCCTACTTCTCGCCCGAGTTCGGGATCACCGCCGCCCTGCCCCAGTACTCCGGCGGCCTCGGGATCCTCGCCGGGGACCACCTGAAGGCCGCCAGCGACCTCGGCGTCCCGCTCATCGGGGTGGGACTCCTCTACCGGCACGGGTACTTCCGCCAGTCGCTCTCCCGCGACGGCTGGCAGCTGGAGCACTATCCCGTGCTCGACCCGAACGAACTGCCGCTCTCCCTGCTGCGGGAGGCGGACGGGGCACCCGCCCGGGTGTCCCTGACCCTGCCCGGCGGCCGCGCCCTGCACGCGCACATCTGGCAGGCCCGTGTGGGCCGGGTGCCGCTGCTGCTCCTGGACTCCGACGTCGAGGACAACGACGCCGCGGCCCGCGAGGTGACCGACCGGCTCTACGGCGGCGGCAGCGACCACCGGCTCCTCCAGGAGATGCTGCTCGGGATCGGCGGGGTGCGCGCGGTCCGTGCGTACTGCGCGATCACCGGGCATCCCGACCCCGAGGTGTTCCACACCAACGAGGGTCACGCCGGGTTCCTGGGGCTGGAGCGCATAAGGGAACTGGAGCGGGAGCAGGGGCTCGGCTTCGACGCGGCCGTCGAGGCGGTGCGCGCCGGGACCGTGTTCACCACGCACACCCCCGTCCCGGCCGGGATCGACCGCTTCGAGCGGTCCCTGGTCGCCCGGCACTTCGGGGAGGGCGGGGAGCTCGCGGGCGTACCGGTCGACCGGATCCTGGAACTCGGGGCCGAGAGCTATCCCGGCGGTGATCCCGGGGTGTTCAACATGGCGGTGATGGGACTGCGCCTGGCGCAGCGCGCCAACGGGGTGTCCACCCTGCACGGCGCGGTCAGCCGCGAGATGTTCGCCGGGCTGTGGCCCGGCTTCGACCCGGCCGAGGTGCCCATCACCTCCGTGACCAACGGCGTGCACGCCCCGACCTGGGTGGCCGCGGAGGTGGTCCGCCTGGGCGCCCGCCAGATCGGCGCGGGAAGGACGGAGGACGCCCTGTCCGTGGGCGGGTCCCAGCGCTGGGACGCCGTCGCCGAGATCCCCGACCAGGACGTGTGGGACCTGCGCCGGGTGCTGCGCGAACAGCTCGTGCAGGAGGTACGGGACCGGCTGCGCGCCTCGTGGCGCCAGCGCGGGGCGGCCGACGCCGAACTGGGCTGGGTGGACTCCGTACTCGACCCGGACGTGCTCACGATCGGCTTCGCCCGGCGCGTGCCCTCGTACAAGCGGCTCACGCTGATGCTGCGCGACCCGGAGCGGCTGCGCAGGCTGCTGCTGGACCCGGACCGGCCGGTGCAGATCGTCGTCGCGGGCAAGGCGCACCCGGCGGACGACGGCGGGAAGCGGCTCGTGCAGGAACTGGTGCGGTTCGCGGACGACCCGCGGGTGCGCCACCGCATCGTCTTCCTGCCCGACTACGGCATGGCGATGGCGCAGAAGCTCTACCCGGGCTGCGACGTGTGGCTGAACAATCCGCTGCGTCCCCTGGAGGCCTGCGGGACGAGCGGGATGAAGGCCGCGCTGAACGGCTGCCTCAACCTGTCCGTGCTGGACGGCTGGTGGGACGAATGGTTCGAGCCGGACTTCGGCTGGGCCATCCCGACCGCCGACGGGCTCGGCGCGGACGAGGACCGGCGCGACCACCTGGAGGCGAACGCCCTCTACGAGTTGATCGAGGGCCGGGTCGCGCCCCGCTTCTACGACCGGGTCGGCCGCACCGGACTCCCCGCGCGGTGGATCGAGATGGTCCGGCGCACCCTCGTCTCACTGGGACCGAAGGTGCTCGCGGGGCGGATGGTGCGTGAGTACGTGGAACGGCTCTACGCGCCGGCCGCACTCGCCCACCGGGCCCTGACCCCCGAGGCGGCGCGCGACCTGGCCTGGTGGAAGGGGCGGGTCAGGGCGGCCTGGCCGCGGGTGGGCGTCGAACACGTGGAGGCGCTGGCCGCGGCTCCGGTCAACGGCACCGCGGAGCTGGGGGCCACCCTCACCCTGCGCGTGCAGGTGTCGCTGGACGCCCTGAACCCCGAGGACGTGGAAGTACAGGCCTTCGCGGGCCGGGTGGACCCGCAGGACGTGATCCGGGACGGGCGGAGCTTCCCGCTCAAGCCGGCCGCCGGGCCCGACATGGAGGGCCGCTGGGTGTACGAGGGCCCGCTCGCCCTCGACCGCACGGGTCCCTTCGGCTACACGGTACGGGTCCTGCCCGCGCACCCGCTGCTGGCGACCCCGGCCGAACTGGGCCTGGTCGCCGCCCCCGTGGACACGGACGCGGGAGGCGGCGTACTGCTGCGCTGAGCCCGGCCCGACCCGGCCCGGTGCGTGGTCAGGGGGCGGGCGGCGGGTCCACCAGCCGCCCGTCCTCCACCAGCATCCCGGCCCGTTTGACGCTGCGCAGGGTCGGGATCACCTCCACCTGGCCCACGCCGTCCACCGCGCCGATCCGCTCGGTCAGGTAGGTGTACAGGGCGTCGGTGTCCCGGCACACCACCACCGCCATCAAGGAGGCCGCCCCGGTGACGGCCGCCGTGAAGGCCACCTCGCGGTGGCCCGCCAGCGCGGCCCCCACCTCCGCCAGCCGGGCCGGCGGCACGGTCAGCACCAGGGTCGCCTCCGCCTCGTAGCCGAAGAGCGCGGGGACGAACTCCACGTCGAAGAAGATCGCTTCGAGGTCCCGCAGCCGTTCGACCCTGCGCCGGGCGGTGGACTCCGACAGGCCCGTGGCCTCCGCCAGTTCCGGATACCCGGCCCGGCCGTCCCGCCTCAGCACGGCGAGCAGCGCGAGCTCGGACTCGTCCATGACGTACCGCTCGGGGGCGGGTCCGGCCGGCGGCCGCCGCAGGGCCTCGATCTGGTCGGGGCGCAGCGCGTCCATGCCCACCCAGGCGTCGCGCCCGCCGAAGAACTTCCGCAGGATGGTGTGGGCACTGATGCCGGTCACCCGGCGGGTGCGCGGCAGCTTGTCCAGCAGCAGGGCGTCGCGGTCCTTGCGGGTACGGGACCGGGTCATGCAGTGGATCTCCGTGCCACCCGAATTCAGGGTCACCCAGGCGATGTCCGGGCGGCGGGCGAGCGCCTCGGCCACCGGGAGCGCCACGTCCGGGGCGCACTGCACCCGCAGCCAGGACTCGAACAGCCCGAGGCGGCTGCCCGTCGGCAGCCCCACGACCCGGACCAGGCCGGCGGTCCGCAGGCGCCGGTAGCGGCGTACGACGGTCTGGTCGGACACCTCCAGGACCTCGGCGAGGCGGCTGAAAGCGGCCCGGCCGTCGATCGAGAGGGCCTGGACGAGGCACTGGTCGAGAGCGTCCAGCACCGCCGGCTCCACCGACTGCTTCTCCGTGATGTTCACGGTTTCCATCATCCCCGACGTGACGGCAATGGAAATCCGTCGGATGAGGATGTGTGGGTGGGGGATGCGTGCGGGGCACAGGCAGCCTGAGGCCACCGGGGAACCACCCCGCGAACCCTCCACCTCCCATCCGAGGAGAACTCCCATGCGTAAATGGCTGCCGTTGACGGCCGTCTGCCTCGGGGCCTTCATGCTCCTGGTCGACGTCACGATCGTGACCGTGGCCCTGCCGGACATGGCCGCCGACATGCACACCGGTTTCTCCGGGCTCCAGTGGGTCATGGACGTCTACGCCCTCGCGCTGGCCGCCCTGCTGCTCGGCGCCGGCTCGCTCGCCGACCGGATCGGCCGCCGCCGGGTCTACCTCGGCGGGATCGCCCTCTTCGCCGCCGCCTCGCTCGCCTGCGGGCTGGCCACCGGCCCGACCGCGCTGATCGCCTTCCGCGCCGTCCAGGGCATCGGCGGAGCCGCCATGTTCGCCACCACCATGGCCCTGCTCAGCGGCGCCTACCAGGGCCGCGACCGCGGAGTGGCCTTCGGGGTGTGGGGCGCGGCCAACGGCGCCGCCGCCGCGTCCGGTCCGATCATCGGCGGGCTGCTGACCGAGCACTTCGGCTGGCGCTGGATCTTCTTCATCAACCTGCCCGTCTGCGCACTGGCCCTGTACGTCACCCTGCGCGCGGTCGCCGAGTCCCGCGATCCGCACGCCCGGCGCCTGGACCTGCCCGGGATGGCCACCTTCACCGCGGGCGCGGCGGCCGTCACGTACGCCGTGATCCGGGGCGGCGAGAACGGCTGGACCTCCGCCACCACCCTCGCACTGCTCGGGCTCGGCGCGGCCGCCTTCGCCGGCTTCGTCCTCGTCGAACTGCGCGGCTCCCACCCGATGCTGGACCTCTCGCTCTTCCGCAGCCCCACCTTCGTCGCGGTCATGGCCGCCGGACTGCTCCTGACCGGCGCGGCGTTCTCGTACCTGATGTACGTCTCCCTGTGGCTCCAGTCCGCCGGGGGGATGAGCCCGGTCGGCGCGGGGCTGGCGCTGCTGCCGATGAGCGCGGCCGGCTTCGTCGTGGCCGCGGGGGCCGGGCGGCTGCTGCACGGGGTCTCGCCGCGGCTGACCATCGGCGGCGGGCTGCTGCTGGTCGGGGTGGGCGCGCTGCTCCAGGCCTGGATGCTGGACGCCGGTGACGGCTGGGCGGTGCTCGTCCCCGGGCTGCTCGTGACCGGAGTGGGCGTGGGCGCGGCGACCCCGGCGCTGGCCGCCACCGCCATGGGGGCCGTGGCCCCGGCCCGGGCGGGCATGGCCGGCGGAGCTCTGAACACGGCGCGGCAGCTCGGCACCGCCCTCGGCATCGCGGTGCTCGGCGCGGTCTTCCACGCGGGGCTGCGGTCGGGGCTCGGCGAGGGCGGCCGGGGGCTGGCGGAGCCGCTCGCCTCGGGCGGGGCCGGACAGTTGCTCGCGGCCGCACCCGCCGGCGCGGCACGCGACGCGCTGGCGGCGACGGTGGACGCCGCCTTCGCGAGCGGGCTGCGGGAGACCTTCCTCACCTCGGCGCTGATGGGCCTGGCCGGCGCCCTGGCGGTGTTCCTCCTGCTGCGGCCCACGGCCCGGCCGGAGGCGTCCGCGGCGGTCCCTCCCCAGGGGAAGGCCGCGACCCCTGCCCGGCCTCTCGGGTGAACCACGTACGACCCCAGGGCGATGAACCGTTCCGGCAGGCCTCCGCGCTCCTACGCTGCCCGCAGATGACGGGCGCAGCCGGTGTCCGCGGACCCGAGGAACGGACTTCCCCCATGCGTCTTCGCACCACCGCCGCCGTGCTCGCCGGAGCCGTCGCGCTCGTGCTGCCCACCGCCGGCCCGTCATCGGCCGACGACCACGACGGGCGGAACCTGGGCCTGCTCCACTACCGGTTCCTCGACGAGGCCGGCGAGGAGCGCACCGGGCAGATCCGACCCGCGGAGAACGACACCTGCTACGTGCTGACGCACACCTCCCGGGACGAGCCCGCCATCGAGATCTGGAACGACACGGAGTCGCTGGCCGTGCTCTTCGGCAACCGCAGCTGCGACGGCCACGCGGAACGGGTGCTGGACCCGGGGGAGCGGGCCCGGAACGTGGACGTCGTCTCCGTCTTCTTCAAGCCCGCCGACGGACGTCACGACTGGCACGGCGGCGGAGGCGACGGTGACGGCCGCGGCGACTGGAACGGCGGCGGCGGTGACGGCGGCGGCCGCTGGGACTGGAACGGCGGTGGCGGTGACGGCCGGGGCGACTGGAACGGCGGCGGCGAGGAACTCCTCCGCCGCTTCAGCGGGTACCTGACCCCGCGGCACTAGGCCGTGACCCCGGCCGCCATCCAGCGCACCACGTCCGCCGCCGCGTACGGCCCGGCGTCCGGGGAGAGGGCCGACAGGAACGACAGGTCCTTGCCGATCGTCACCAGCGGCGGCTCCACCCGGCCACCGGGACGCCGCTGGGCCAGGCCGATGGTGGCCGGCAGACCGTTGCACAGGCACCGGCGGCCCGACGCGTCGGCCGCGTCCCCGCCCTTGCGGACGTACGCGGCCACCGGCTCGGCCGCACACCGGTAGACCAGACCGCGCGGGCCGCGTACCGGCGTGCGCAGGAAGCCCAGGTCGCACACCCGGCGCCGGGCCGCGGCCACCTCCGGCTCGGAGACGGTGCCCGGCGGTTCGGCCGCCTTGAAGGGGAACGAGGTCGGCGAGGCGTCGGGGTCGTTGCGCACGGTGAGGGCGCCCGCGCAGGCCCGGCCGCGCAGCTCCGCGCGCAGACCGGCGGCCATCCCCGACTCCTCGCACAGCGCGAAGGCGCTGCCGACCTGCACCCCGGCCGCCCCCTGGGCCCGGGCGGCGGCCGGCGCCTCCGGGCCGGCCTGCCCGCCGGCCGGCCAGAACGGCAGCCCGAGCGCCGCCATCCTGGCGAGGTCGGGACGGGTCGCGCGGCCCGTACACCGGCTCGCCGTCCTCGTCGAGCCTCATCGGCCCGCGCGGCGGGGCGCTGTGCCCGCCCGCCCCGCTGGTCTCGATCACGAAGCCGTCGGGGCGGGTCGCCTCGTCGCGCGGGAGGTAGGCGGCCATGACGGGCAGCGACACGATGGCCGGCACGTCCGGGCGGCGCAGGGGGCCCGGCAGGTGTCCGCCGAGCAGGGCGGCCGGGTCGAAGACGTGGTCCAGTGGCTGTGCGTCGCCCTCGACGGCGATCTTCGTCACGCAGGGTTCGCAGCGCGCCGGCCGGTCGGCGAGGGCAGGGATCCGACCGGGTACTCCCGCGCCCACGAGCACGTGGTCGACACCTGCCAGGATCGCGCCGAGCGCCCCCGGCTACCGCTGGGAGGTGCCCCCCTGCGGGGGCGGTGGTCCCGGCGGCCACGGCCCCATGGGACAGGGCCGCCCGGGGAGGTCTTCCTCCCGGGCGGCCCCGTGTTCAGCGGTTCAGCAGGTGCTCATCCGGCCCCGGTGGGGGTCAGAAGGTGAGCTTCCAGCTGTCGATCTTGCCGGTGTCGGCCGACGCGTTGTCGCTGACGCGCAGCTTCCAGACGCCCTGGGCCACCTCGGAGGAGGCGTTGACCGTGTAGGACTTGATGATGTTGTCCGCGCTGCTGCCGGTGCGGTTGTGCAGGTTGTACACGCTGCCGTCGGGGGCGACCAGGTCGACCTTCAGGTCACCGATCCAGGTGTGGAGGATGTTGACGTCCACCTTCAGCGTGCTCGGCGCGTTGCCGGTGCGGTTCACGGTGATCGGCGACTCGACGGTGGAGTTGTCGTTGATCGCGTAGTCCGTGGTGTTCTCGAACACGGTCTGCTGCTGGGTGCCGACCGTCCAGGTGAACGCCGCCGTACCGGTCTGGTTCGCGGAGTCCTTCACCGTCACGGTCACGTTGGACGTGCCCGCGGTGCTCGCCGTACCGGAGATCAGACCGGTCGAGGCGTTGATCGACAGGCCGGCCGGGAGCCCGGTCGCCGAGTAGGTCAGCGCGCCGGCGTTGGTGCTGGTGGCCTGGATCTGGAGGCTCACGGCGCTGCCCGTGATGGTGGTCTGGTTACCGGGGTTGGTGACCGAGACGCCGTTCACGATGCGGGCGCCGACGCCGATGCCCGCCCACGCGTTGGCCGTGTTGTTGTAGGTCGCCGAACCGGCGCCGTACAGGTCGGCCGCCGCCTGCAGGGTGGCCGTACGGGCCGCCGCGTAGTTGGTGTTCGACTTGAACAGACCGGTGGTCAGGGCGCGGAACCAGATCTTCGAGGCGGCGTCACGGCCGATGCCGGTGACCGGGAGGCCGTCGGAGGTCGGCGAGTTGTAGCTCACGCCGTTGATGACCTTGGCGCCCGAGCCCTCGGAGGCCAGGTAGTACCAGTGGTTGGCCGGACCGGAGGAGTAGTGGACGTCGATGGAGCCGATGCCCGAGTACCACGAGTCCTTGGACGCGCCGTCCTTGCTCGGCTTGTCCATGTAGCGCAGCGGGGTGCCGTCGCCGTTGATGTCGATCTTCTCGCCGACGAGGTAGTCGCCGACGTCGGTCGGGTTGTTGGCGTAGAACTCGACCGCGGCCGCCATGATGTCGGAGGTGGCCTCGTTCAGACCGCCGGGCTCTCCGCTGTAGGTCATGTTGCCGGTGACCGAGGTCAGACCGTGGGTCATCTCGTGCGCGGCCACGTCGGTGGAGGTGAGCGGCTTGGCGTTGCCCTCGCCGTCGCCGTAGGTCATGCAGAAGCAGGAGTCGTCCCAGAAGGCGTTCACGTAGTTGTTGCCGTAGTGGACCCGGCTGTACGGGGCGACACCGTCGTTGCGCAGACCGTTGCGGCCGTGCACGTTCTTGTAGTAGTCCCACGTGACCGCGGCGCCGTAGTGGGCGTCGGCGCCGGCCGTCTCCAGGTTGGACGCGAGGTTGTTGCCCCAGATGTCGTCCGGACCGGAGAACAGGGTGCCGGTGCCCGAGGTGCCGTGGTTGAGGTTGTAGGTCTTGTGGCCGCCGCGCCCGGCGTCGGTCAGGTTGTAGGTGCTGCCCGACTGCGTGCTGCCGAGGGTCACCTGACCGCTGTACATGGTGTTGCCGGTGCCGGTCTCGATGGCCTGCCAATCGGTGATCTTGGCGCCGGTCTTGGCGTCGGTGACCACGTGGAGCCGGCTCGGGGTGCCGTCGTGCTGGAGGCCGCCGACGACGGTCTCGTACGCGAGGACCGGAGCGCCCTCGGCGGCCCAGACCACCTTGCGGGCGTTCTGGGAGGCCTTGGCCTCCTTGGCACCCGCGGCGTTGGCGGCGGATATCGCCTGGCCCTCGGCGGCGGACGCGGTGACCGTGGCGGAGGTGTCCACCTTGATCTCGTGGTTGGTCGCCTTGGTGACGGACTTGGTGACGCCACCCTTGGCGTGGACGGTGAGGTCGCCGCCGAGGACCGGGAGGCCGTCGTAGGTGCGCTCGTAGGTGGTGTGCGTGGTGCCGTCCGCGTCCTTGACCACATCGCGGACGACGAGCTTCTCGCCACTGCCGAGGCCGAGTGCCTTGGCGGCCTGAGCGGTGGTCGAGTTGGCCTCGGCGAGGAGCGTCGCACGCTCCGAAGCGCTGAGTTTGGCGGGGGCCGCGCCCGGGTTGGGCTGGGCGGCCGTGCGGGCCTGCGACGCGGTGGCGTCGGCTGATGCGGTACCGGCCTGAATGCCGACGGCGAGCATGGCCGCCGCGGCAACGAGCGCGCCGGCCGCAGTGGCACGCCTCTGGGGGGTGGACCTCAACGCAGACTCCTTCTGCAAGGGGGGTTCCGGACGGCTGGGTGGGCCGCCGGGCAGATCAGGGCTGGTGCGATGAACGGTCGAAGAGTGCCACCCACAGCAGGCAATGTCAGGACCGCGTCAAATGATTGGCCAAAAACGGTTCGTTGTTCGATGCGACATATCCGGTATCCGGACTGTTCACTTTTGCGTGCAAGGGGTGGAGTCCGGCATTCGGAGCGTCCGGCACCGCTTGCTAACACTTGGGCAACGGGAGACCGCGTTGCCCGAAACGGCATTTGCCGTACTGGCGTTTGTCGTACTGTTTCTCGGTGCGACCGTTGTCCGTTGCCTGGGGAAGCCGTGGACAGTCGCCGCTGTCATTGACCACGTGCCAGGGGGGCCCATGAGGCATGTCCATATTCCTGCGCAAAGGTTGGCCAGGGCTGCCCGGGACACCCTGGTGCCCGCAAGGAGCCTCGGTGACAAGGCCCGTTGGTACCTGCCCGCCGCACTCGCCGCGGACTTCTTCGGGGCCGCCGTACCCGTGGGCCTCGTCTTCCACGCGGCCCAGCAGGTACGACCCCTCTACTGCGCCCTCGCCGCCGCGCTCGCGTGGACCGGCGTGCAGGCGCTGCGCCGGCGCTACACGGCCCGCGCGCTCGGAGAATCCCGGGGCGTGCTGCCCGTCCTGCACGACTGGCTCATTCTGATCGGCGTCCTGGCCGTGGCCCGTGTGGTGACCGAGGAGGACACGCCCCGGCTGTCCGCGCTGGGCGCCCTCGTGCCCGCCCTCCTCATCACCATCGCCCACCACAAGCTGACCTACCGGCACCTTTCGGCCGCCCGGCGCGAGGCCCAGGCCGTCAGCCGGGTCCTGGTCGTGGGCGAGCCCGACGCCGCCGAGGACGTCATCGCGCACCTCGCCTCGCGCACCGACCACCCGTACGTGGTCGTCGGGGTGGTACCGGTCGGCGACGGCCCGCTCGGCAGCGGTGTACCCGAGGCCGCCCGGCTCGCCACCGACATGCCGGGGGCCCCGAACGGGGACTCCGCCGCCGTCCTCGGAGCCGTCGGCAGCCTCAACGTCGACCTGGTGCTGGTGGCGCCGGGCGCGCGGATCGCGGGGGAGCGACTGCGCCGGATCGCCTGGGCCCTGCACGACGCCGGGCTCGAACTCGCCGTCTTCCCCGGGCTCGTGGAGGTCTCCGTCAAGCGGCTGGAGACCCTGTCCGCGGGCGGGCTCGCCGTACTGCGGGTCGCGCCGCCGGTCAGCCGGGGCGTGCAGACCTTCCTCAAGTCCGCCCTGGACCGGGCGGGCGCCGCGGGCGGGCTGGTGCTGCTCGCACCGGTCTTCCTCGCGATCGTCCTCGCCATCCGCTTCGGCTCGCGAGGCCCGGCCTTCTACCGGCAGGAGCGCATCGGCCGCGACGGGGCCCCGTTCACCATGTGGAAGTTCCGCACGATGGTCGTGGACGCCGAGGCGCGCAAGGCCGAGCTGTCCGGGGCCAACGAGAACGACGGCCTGATGTTCAAGATGCGCCGCGACCCCCGGGTGACCCGGGTGGGCCGGCTGCTGCGTCGCACCTCGATGGACGAACTTCCGCAGCTGATCAACGTGTTGACGGGTCACATGTCGCTGGTCGGCCCGCGCCCGCCGCTGCCGGAGGAGGTGGCGCAGTACGACGAGGTCGAGCTGCGCCGGCTCACCGTGCGGCCCGGCATGACCGGGCTGTGGCAGATCAGCGGGCGGTCGGACCTGTCGTGGGACGAGACGATCCAGCTCGACCTGCAGTACGTCGACAACTGGTCCTTCACCAGTGACGTCGACGTGATGGGCCGTACGCTCCGCGCGGTCGTGGACGGTCGCGGAGCGTACTGAGGCAACCGGGGAGGGGTCAGCCGTTCCGTCCGCTGTCGTCGCTCTGCTCTCGCAGCCACCACCGGTAGGTGGCTGCGATGCCGTCGCGCAGCGGGATGCCGGGCTTCCAGCCGAGCGAGGTCAGACGGGCGACGTCCAGCAGCTTGCGGGGGGTTCCGTCCGGCTTGGAGGTGTCCCACGCGAGGCGGCCCTGGAAGCCGGTCACCTCGGCGACGGTCTCGGCGAGTTCCCGGATGGTCAGGTCCTCGCCGCAGCCGATGTTGACGGGCTCGTCGCCGTCGTACGACTCCAGCAGCACGGCGCAGGCCGCGGCGAGGTCGTCGACGTGCAGGAACTCCCGACGCGGGGTGCCGGATCCCCACAGCGCGACCTCCTCGCGCCCCTCCGCCGCGGCCTCGTGGAACCGGCGGATCAGGGCCGGCAGGACGTGCGAGGACTGCAGGTCGAAGTTGTCGCCCGGGCCGTAGAGGTTCGTGGGCATGGCCGAGATGTACGAGGCGCCGTACTGCTTGCGGTACGACTGGACCTGGACGATGCCGGCGATCTTCGCGAGGGCGTAGGCCTCGTTGGTCGGCTCCAGGGGGCCGGTCAGCAGGGCGTCCTCGTGGATGGGCTGCGGGGCCAGCTTGGGGTAGATGCAGGACGATCCGAGGAACAGCAGCCGACCGACGCCGGCGGCGTGCGCGCCGGCGATCACGCTGAGCTGGATCCGGAGGTTCTCCTCCAGGAACTGCACCGGGTAGGTGCTGTTCGCCATGATCCCGCCGACCTTCGCGGCGGCCAGCACGACGGCGTCCGGGCGGACGTCCTTCAGGTACGCCCCGGTCGCGGTGGCATCGCGCAGGTCGAGGTCGGCGCGGGCGCGGGTGAGCACCTCGTGGCCGTCGGCGGTCAGCCGCCGGGCGACCGCGGACCCCACGAGGCCGCGGTGCCCCGCGACGAAGACACGGGCGTTCGGGGGCAGAAGAGGCGTGCTTGTCATACGGCCGATGATGCCAGTCCGCTCCCGCGGGGGTGGCGGGACGGGGGGCACACCGCCGAGGGCGGTTCCGCCGGGGCCGGGCGCGCGCCGGGGCACCTCCTCGGGCGTCGAACGCTTCCAGGGGGCAAGAGGGAGAGGGTCGTTGCGTTCGGCGCCCTGCGGGGGCACCCCCGCCGCACACCCGGCCCCGTCGAAACCGGGGGCGGCGTGTACGGTACGCATCCAGTCCAGGTTCCGGACAGCGTCGATCCGGGGGGCGCCGCGCGGGGGCGCGACCGCCGGGCCACGGGAACCCGTAGGACACGACCAACTGCAACGAACGGCAACGCACCCCAGGGGGACCGCATGGGCAAGACCGCACTGATCACCGGAGTCACCGGACAGGACGGCTCGTACCTCTCCGAGCTGTTGCTCTCCAAGGGCTACACGGTGCACGGGCTCGTGCGGCGGTCCTCCAGCTTCAACACGGAGCGCATCGACCACATCTACCAGGACCCGCAGACGGCGAACCGCTCCTTCGTCCTGCACCACGCGGACCTCTCCGACGGCGTGGCCCTGGTGAACCTGCTCCGCGAGATACGTCCCGACGAGGTCTACAACCTCGGCGCGCAGTCGCACGTCCGCGTCTCCTTCGACGCGCCGATGTACACCGGTGACGTGACGGGGCTCGGCGCCCTGCGCCTGCTGGAGGCCATCCGGGCCAGTGGTGTCGACACCCGTATCTACCAGGCCTCTTCCTCCGAGATGTTCGGCGCGACCCCGCCCCCGCAGAACGAGGGGACCCCGTTCCACCCCCGCAGCCCCTACGGCGCCGCGAAGGTGTTCGCGTACTGGACCACGGTGAACTACCGCGAGGCGTACGACATGTTCGCCGTCAACGGGATCCTCTTCAACCACGAGTCCCCGCGCCGCGGCGAGACCTTCGTGACCCGCAAGATCACCCGCGCGGTGGCCCGGATCAAGGCCGGCCTGCAGGAGAAGCTGTACCTCGGCAACCTCGACGCCGTCCGCGACTGGGGCTACGCCCCCGAGTACGTGGACGCCATGTGGCGGATGCTCCAGCAGGACGAGCCCACCGACTACGTGGTCGCCACCGGAGTGGCCGCCACCGTCCGGGAGTTCGTCGAGGCCTCCTTCGGTCACGCCGGCCTCGACTGGAACGAGCACGTGCGCTACGACCCCAAGTACGAGCGCCCCAGCGAGGTCGACGCGCTGATCGGGGACGCTTCCAAGGCCGAGTCGCTGCTTGGCTGGAAGCCGACGGTCCTGGTCGCCGAACTGGCCCGGATCATGGTCGACGCCGACATCCGCCAGGTCGAGGACCAACTGGCGGGTGCAACGGTCCGCATCGACCGCTGAAGCCTTATATTTCGCCTACGATTTGCCGTGTCCCGGTCAGTCCGTCAGGTACGACCGGGTCAAACCTGCCGTATGTCCGCAGTGCGCCCTCCAAGCGGAACCTGTTGATTCCAAGTTGGTAGCAATGGGTCAAGCAAGGGGACCGGGCCCTTTCGCGAGCCCTAGTCTGCGCAGGTACATATGGCTGTTCGGACCGTTCCAGCCATCAACACCGGGCACTTGCCCTGGGGGGCTCATGCGTAGATCCAGAGGGCTGACCGCTGCCCTCGTCCTGTCACTGGCCGGTGCCGGCACGGGCATAGGCCTGGTGCTGATGCCCGAGGCGTCCGCCATCACGCCTCCGGTGGCGTTCACCGCCGACGAACTGCCCACCTGGCAGACGAACGGCGTGGTCTGGGCGATGGCCCAGGCGAACGGCACCGTCTTCGCGGGCGGCACGTTCTCCGCCGTGCGCCCGCCCGAGGGCACCGCCGGCACCGAGCAGGAGGCCGTGAACTTCGTGGCGCTCGACGCCGCGACGGGCAACCCCACCTCGTGCAAGCTGGCCTTCACCATCGGCGAGGGCACCGCGACGGTGCGCACGCTGGTCGTGTCGAAGGACAACAAGACCCTCTACGCGGGCGGTTCCTTCGGCGCCGTCAACGGGACCCCGGTGTCCAGCCTCGCCGCGATCGACATCGCGAGCTGCACTCCCAAGCCCTCGTTCCACCCGAGCTTCCCCGCCACCGTGCGCGCGCTCGCCGTCACCGACGACACCCTGTACGCGGGTGGCGACTTCAACTCCGTCGAGGGCCAGACCCGCGAGCGGTTCGCCGCGGTCGACGCCGGCTCCGGAGCGCTCAAGCCGTTCGTCGCCAACGTCGACGAGCCGGGCCGCGCCGTCGAGGTCACCCCCGACGGCAAGAGCGTGCTGCTCGGCGGCGACTTCTTCACCGTCAACGGCAAGACCAGCCACGCCCTGGCCGTGGTCGACGCCGGCACGGGCGCGGTCAAGAAGACCTACACCACCATCCCGTCGAACTCGGTCGTCAAGGACATCGCCACCGACGGCACCAACTTCTACACGGGCAACGAGGGCTCCGGCGGAGGCGTCTTCGACGGCCGCATCGCCCTGGGCCTGGCCGACTTCAACGAGAAGTGGCGCGACCGCTGCCTCGGCGCGACCCAGTTCGTGCTGCCGTACGAGGGCGTCCTGTACAGCTCCTCGCACGCGCACAACTGCTCCACCGAGCAGGAGTTCCCCGACGGGAAGCGGAACTTCCTGCTGGCCCAGAAGACCAACTGGGAAGGCGCCGCCCCGGAGCCCACGTACGGCTTCGTGCGCAGCCCCGGCAAGCTCGGCTGGCACCCCACGGCCAACGACGGCATGGAGGGCACCGAGGGCATCGGCCCGCGCGTCATGGCCGTGGCCGAGAAGAACGACGTCAAGTACATGTGGGTCGGCGGTGAGTTCACCCTCATCAACGGCAAGACCCAGTGGGGTCTGACCCGTTTCGCCTCCACCGGCGACCGCGGCGCCCCGACCACTCCGGTGGTCAGCGCGGGCAGCGTCAAGCCCGGTGAGGCCCAGGTCCGCTGGCGCACCAGCTACGACGCGGACGACAGCAAGCTGACGTACCGCATCTACCGCAACGGCTCGGGCACCCCGATCGCCACCGTCGCCGCGAACTCCCTGGAGTGGGAGCGTCCCCAGGCCTCCTGGACCGACACCACGGTCAAGGCCGGCCAGACGTACACCTACCGCGTGACCGCGACCGACGGCGCGGGCAACACCAGCGCCCTGTCGGCCACCGCCTCGGTGACCGTCCCGACCGCCGTCCAGGGCTACCCCAACCAGGTCCGCGCCGACGGCGCCCAGCTGTACTGGCGCTACGACGACTCGGTCAGCCCGTACGTCGCCGACTCCTCGGTCAGCGGCAACATGAGCGGCCTCCAGCTGAACACCCCGGCCCTGCGCCAGTCGCCCGGAGCCGTCTCGGGGGCCGGCACCGCGATGGGCTTCAACGGCACGAGCCAGCAGGTGTACGGCGACCGCCGCCAGACGGTCGGCAAGGCCTTCACCATCGAGACCTGGTTCAAGACGAACACCACCCGCGGCGGGAAGCTGATCGGCTTCGGTGACAACCAGAGCCGCAGCAGCGGTTCGTACGACAAGCAGATCTACATGACCAACACGGGGCGCCTGGCGTTCGGTGTGTACAACGGCGGGACGAAGGCCATCACCACCGGTCTCCTCGACACGTACAACGACAACAAGTGGCACCACGTGGTCGGCACTCAGGGGCCCACCGGCTTGGCCCTGTACGTCGACGGCAAGCTCAAGGACACGCTGAACACCACCAGCGACCTGACCTACCCGGGCTACTGGCACGTCGGCGGCGACAACCTGGCCAACTGGCCGAACCGCCCGACGAGCAACTTCTTCGCCGGGCAGATCGACGAGACGGCCGTTTACCCGTCGACGCTCACCGCGGCCCAGGTCAAGAACCACTTCGACCTGGCCAGCGCCCCGATCGACACCGTCTCCACGGTGAAGGCGTCCGAGGACACCTACATCAACCAGGGCGCCCCGAGCACCGCCTACGGCACGTCCGCCTCGCTCGCGGTGCGCGGCACCTCGGCGTACGAGACGTACCTGCGCTTCACCCTCCCGGCCGCCCCGGCCGGTCAGGTCCTGAAGTCGGCGTCCCTCCAGTTCAAGACCACGACGCAGACGGGTGCGGGCACCGCCGACAAGGTGTCCGTGGTCCCGGTCACCGGTACCTGGAGCGGCGCGGGCACCACCTTCAACACCAAGCCCACCCTGGGCACCACCCCGCTCGGCAGCATCGCGAGCGTGCCGGACGGCTCGGCCGTCCAGAACGTCCCGCTCGACACCGCAGCTCTGTCGGCCGCGCTGGGCAGCAGCTACAGCTTGGGCCTGACCAGCACGGGCACCGACCCGCTGTGGCTCTGGTCCTCGGAGTCCACCGCGGCGGAGGGCGCCCCGCAGCTGGTGCTCACCTTCGGCGCGAAGTAGCCGCAGGAGCGGGGCCCGGCCGCTGTGGCCGGGCCCCGCACCCCCCTTCAGCAAGTACGCACGTACGGGAGCCATCCGATGTACCGACGCCCCGCAGTGGCTGCTGTTCTGCTGGCCGCGGCCCTGACGCTGACCGCCTGCAGTTCGGACGGCGGCAAGGCCGACTCCGGCGCGGACGCCAAGGCGAAGCCCCCGGCCTCCTCGCCGGTCCCCGACCCCGCGGACACCCCCGCCCCGTCGACCGACCCCAACGCGAAGCCGACGGGCCCCGTCGTGCCCGACGCGAAGCTCACCCCGAAGACGGGCAGCTTCACCGCGCAGGAGAAGCAGTACCTGAGCGGCCGCGTCCCGGAGAAGATGGACCCGGCCGCCGTCCTCCAGGGAGGCCAGGAGGCCTGCCAGCGGGTCTCGCGCACGGCGAAGCACGACAAGGACGCGGCGACCGGGTCGATCATCGCCGGGGAGATCCCGGAGGCGAAGGACGCCATCCCGCTGCTGTGCCCGGAGCACAAGCCGATCCTCGCCGCGGCGGAGAAGGGCTTCCCGGACGGCACCCGCCAGTCGCCCGCGGCGGGCAACTACCGGGCGCTGACCCAGGCCACCACCTGCAAGTGGGAGGCGAAGGGCAAGGACGGCGCGACCCTGGCCGCGGGGCCCGAGGCGACGCCGAAGCCGGGCGACAAGATCACCGCCACGATCCCGGCCGGCACCGCCGAGTTCACCTCCACGGGCTGCTACGCCTGGATCCCCGCGTAAGGCCCCACCGGCCCTCCCCGGGGCTCCGCCCCGGACCCCGGTCCTCAAACGCCGGACGGGCTTGATTTGCCCTGCGGGCAATCCAGCCGCGCTTGCCGGACGGCAGCGGCAACTCCAGCCCCGCCGGCGTTTGAGGCGCGGGGGTCTGGGGGCGGAGCCCCCAGGAGCGGGTCCCGGGCGGAGCCCGGGGAACGGGGGAAGGGCGGGTAGGGGACGGCTCCGCGCAGCGGCCCGGCGGCTAGTGACGCACGGCGTCCCCGTACACCGACAGCAGCGTGTCCAGGACCCCGTCCATCGAGAAGGACTCCGCAGCCAGCTTGCGCGCGGCGCGCGACGCCTCGGCGTTGACCGCGGGGTCGAGCAGGGACAGGACCGCCGCGGAGACCCCCGAGGCCCCCGGATCCACGGCCCGCCCCGCTCCCGCCCCGGCGACATCCCGCGCCAGCCCGTTGGAGTGGGTCACCACCACCGGCACGCCCACCGCCAGCGCCTCCAGCACCGACATCGGGAACGGCTCGTCCACGGACGGCAGTACGTACACGTGCGCCCGGCGCAGCTCCGCCAGGACCTCCTCCGCGGACAGCGCCCCCGGCACCGTGAACCGCTCCGACAGGCCGAGCGCGGCGATCCGCGCGCGGACGGCCGCCAGTTCGCCCTCGTCCGGGCCCGCGACCACGAAATGGGCGTCCGGGTGCACGGCCAGCACCGCCGGCGCCGCGTCCACGAAGTCCACGGGCCGTTTGCGGGCCTGTAGCCGCGCCGAGTACAGGATCCGCGGCGGCCCGCTCGGCGCCGGCCGCGCCTCCTGCGCCGGGGTCCCGTTCACCAGCCGTACCGCACGGGTCAGCGGCGCGCCCACGACCGCCTCCAGGCCCTCCCGTTCGTACGGGGTCAGGTACAGCGCGGCGTCGGCGCCGCGCAGCACCCGGCGTACCGCCACCGCGTCCAGTACCTTCGCCAGCGGCTTCTCGCTCGGGTCCACCATCCCGTGGGTCTGCAACACCAGCGGCCTGCCCGCCCGCAGCGCGGCGAGCGCCACCGGCAGGGTCACCAGGTCCCGCGCCAGGTGCACGTGGACCACATCGGCCTCGCGCACCAGACGTCCGGCCGAGGCCAGCAGCGCGGGCGAGGTCATCCCGCTGAAGCCGAGGGGGAGGAGCCGGCGCGCCGGGAACAGCCTGGCGGGCACCCCCTCCACGGAATCGGGCCACGGCTCGCCGAACCCCTCGCCGAGCGCCACCAGCCGCGCCTCGTGGCCGCGCGCCCGCAGCCCCTTGGCCAGGTTCAGCGCGACCCGGACCGGTCCGCCGAAGGCGTGCGAGGGGGAGTGCAGCGTGACCGCGTGCAGAACCCTCAGACCCGTACCCGACATGCTCACTTCGGCTCCTCGACCGGGCGGCGCCGCCCGTCCTGGGTCTGGAGGGTCAGCTCCGGCAGGTCCCGGTGCACGACCGAGCCCGCGCCCGCGACCGCGCAGCGGCCCACGGTCACTCCGGCCAGCACGGTCGCCCGTACCGCGACCCACGCGCCGTCCTCGACGGTGATGGGCGCGTTGGCGTAGCGGAAGTCGGCGGCCCGGTGGTCGTGCGAGCCGGTGCACAGCAGGGCCTCCTGCGAGAGGCACACGTTCGAGCCGATCACGACCGGCTCCAGGTTCAACAGCCAGGCGCCCTCACCGATCCAGGTGTGGTCCCCGACGGTGAGCTTCCACGGCCACAGCACCCGCACCCGGTGCCGGATCAGCACGCCCTCGCCGATCTCCGCCCCGAACGCCCGCAGCAGCGAGACCCGCAGCCGCGCCGGGCAGAACCAGCTCATGAACAGCGTGTTCATCACCGCGAACCAGAGCGCCTGCGTCAGCAGACCGCGCCCCTTGTCGTATCCGGCCAGCGTGAAGGCAGGAAGGTCACGCAACTGAAGCCCCGATCGTGTCCGCCCCCGGATTCCGTCCGGGGGGACCGCCGCCGGCGCCTCCCCTGGCGCCGCGCGCTCAGACTAGACTGCGCGCGGACCAGGCACATGGGGTGGGGGCGGCAGTGGCAACGGACATACGCAAGCCCCCGATCGCACCCGGACCGCACGACGAGGTCGAGGACGAGTCGAAGTGGGGCAGGGTCACCACCCCGCGCACCCTGCTCTCACGGGCGCTGTCGGTCCCCCTCGCCCTCGGGTTCACCGTCTTCCTGCCGCTCTTCGTGGCCGTGCAGGCCGGTGAGGGCCGGCGCGACGCGGCCTTCTGGCTCCAGCTCCTGCTCACCATGTACGCGGGCGCCCGGCTCTCCGCGATGGTGCTGACCAGCCGCCGCAAGCTGTTGCAGGGCTCCTTCTGGCTGTTCGTCTACATGGCCATGGGCGTGGCCCCGCTCGCGCAGGCCGTCCTGGGCAGGGTTCCGACCCCCGTCGTCGGCCCCCGTTCCGACCTGACCGTCGCCATCGGGCTGGTGCTGCTCGGCTGCCTCGCCTTCGACGTGGGCGCCCTGCTGGCCAGGCACCGGCCGGCCGGCCGTGCGGGCGGCTCCCAGAAGGAGTCGCGGCCGGTCATGGCGCACCGGCGGCGCCTCCAACTGCTCACCGTGATCTCCTTCTTGTGCAGCGCCGCCTTCATCGTGAAGCTCGGCGGCCCGGCCGTCTTCTTCTCCAGCCGCCAGGAGATCATCGCGGGCATCGAGGAGGCGGGCATCTCCGACGGCGACGGCCAGGCCGGACAGGCGCTGCTGCGCGGCTTCGGCACCGTACCGGCGCTGCTCGCGCTGCTGCTGTACACGCGCTGGCTGATCACCTCGAAGTTCGCCCGCCGCAAGGTGTCGGTCATCGTCACCTGGGGGGCGCTCGCCCTCCTCAACCTGGTGGTCAACAACCCGATCTCGAACCCGCGCTACTGGTTCCTGACGGTCATGTTCGCCCTGCTGTTCACCGTCTTCCCGGTGAGCGCCGCGATGTACCGGGTGGCGCTCTCGATGGCGGTGGTCGTCGCCCTGCTCGTCTTCCCGTTCGCGGACCGCTTCCGCTACGACGAGAAGAACTACAAGCCGGTCGAGACCACCTCCTTCCTGGAGCCGATGGCGCTCAAGGACTACGACCAGATCGGCATGTTCGCCAACACCATCACCTTCTCCAACTCCGGCCCCGGCCATTTCTACGGACGCCAACTCGCGGGATCGGTGTTCTTCGCGGTGCCGCGCGCGGTGTGGCCGGGCAAGCCGCGCGACACGGGCGTGATGGTCGGCCAGTGGATGGGCACGGTCAACACGAACCTCTCCTCCCCGATCTGGGCGGAACTCTGGCTCGACTTCGGCCCGCTGGGCATGGGGGCGGGGCTGCTCGGCATCGGGTACGCCTCCGCCCGCGTGGACCGCCGGTACGCCAAGCGCGCCACCCGCAGATCCCCGCCGGGCAGCCTGATCTCGGTGGTGGTCCCGCTCGTGGCGGGGTATTCCTTCATCCTGCTGCGCGGACCGCTGCTCCAGGCGTCGGGCCGGGTCGCGATCGCGGCGATGTGCCTCGCGCTGGTGGCCACCCACCGGCAGGACCGGGCCACGACACTGCGCTGACCGGCCGCGCACGCGGCCGCACGCCGGCCACCGCACACAATCGACGGAAAGCGGGTCGGATGTCCTCCCTCGTGACTCTCGCGGTCGTCGGCGCCGGCGACCGGGGCACCGGTTACGCCCGCTGGGCCCTGGCCCACCCGGACCGGGCGCGGGTCGTCGCGGTCGCCGAGCCGCGCCCGGTCCGGCGTGACCGGTTCGCCGCCGATCACGGCCTGGACCCCGGGGCGGTGGTGGAGGACTGGCGTGAGCTGGCGGCCCGCGGCCGGATCGCCGACGCGGTCCTGATCTGCACCCTCGACCGGGACCACCTGGAACCGGCCCTGGCCTTCGCCGGACTCGGCTGCCACATCCTGCTGGAGAAGCCGATGGCGCTCACCGAGGAGGAGTGCCGGCGGATCGTGTCGGCGGTGGAGCGCGCCGGGGTGACCCTCGCGGTCGGCCACGTCCTGCGCTACACGCCCTATACGCAGGCGCTGAAGGCCGTCGTCGACTCCGGCCGGCTCGGGGAGGTCGTCAGCGTCCAGCACTTGGAGCCGGTCGGCTTCTGGCACCAGGCCCATTCGTTCGTACGGGGCAACTGGCGGCGCGAGGACCAGGCCACCACCATGCTGATGGCCAAGTCCTGCCACGACCTGGACTGGCTGCAGTACGTGCTCGGGCAGCCACCGGTCCGCGTCTCCAGCTTCGGCCGCCTCTCCCACTTCCGGCCGGAGAACAAACCGGCCGGCGCCGCCGACCGCTGCCTGGACTGCGCGGTGGAGACGACGTGCGCGTACTCCGCCAAGCGCGAGTACGGGGAACGACTCGCCCGCGGCGAGCACGGATGGCCGCTGCGCGTGGTGGTCGACGAGTTCGACCCGCGGGCCCTGGAGACCGCCCTGCGCGAGGGCCCGTACGGGCGGTGCGTGTACGCCTGCGACAACGACGTGGTCGACCACCAGGTGGTGGCCATGGAATTCGCGTCCGGAGCGACGGCCACCTTCACCATGACCGCCTTCACCGAATCGGCGGACCGCCAGACCCGCGTCTTCGGCACCCGGGGCGAACTGCGCGGCGATGGCCAGAGCCTGACGCTCTACGACTTCCTCACGCGCACCCAGGAGCCGGTCGGGCTCGCCGCCGAGGGGTCGATGGACGCGGGCGGTGGCCACGGGGGCGGCGACGCCGGGCTGATGGACGCCTTCGTCGCAGCCGTCGCCACCGGAGACCCCGGCCTGGTGAAGTCCGGCCCCCAGGAGTCCCTGACCAGCCACCTGACCGTACTGGCCGCCGAACGCGCCCGGCTGACGGGCACCGTGCAAACCGTCCGGCCGGAGCCGCCGGCGGACCGGGGCCGGCCCGCGCCGCCCGCCACCGCCGGCTGATCCGGTCCGATCCGGGGGAGGAGGCCTACGCCGCGGGCGCGAGGGTCGGTGCGGGATCCGGTCGCAGGCGGCTCACGCGCAACCAGCCGGCGGTCGCCTTCGCCGCCGAGCCGGCCGCCAGACCCCACGCGGCGCCCGCCACGCCCCACAGCGCGTAGCCGCCCAGCAGCAGGGCCACCGCGAGCAGGGAGTAGACCACCTGGAGCGACAGCGTGGCCTTCGGGGCGAGCACGCGCAGGGTGAGCAGCGCGCAGGTGCCCAGCCCCATCACCGCGTACTGCGCGCCGGTCGCGGGCAGCAGCGCGGACGCGGCCGCCCAGGTGTCGCCGAGCAGCGAGGAGCCCACCCGGTCGGGCAGCGCGTACAGCACGGCCCCCCAGCCGGCGCCGATCGCGGCCAGCGCCAGGCCCAGCAGGGCCGTGGCCCGGACGGTGGCCCGCTTGCCGCGCAGCCGCCCGAGGAAGGGGGGCGCGAAGGCGTTCGCGGAGTTGAACAGGACGTTGAGCGGGCCGAAGAGGGTGGTGGCGCCCCGGAGCGCGCCCACGGCGAGGGGGGTCGCGAAGACGCCGAGGCCCAGGACGGCGAGCTGGCTGGAGCCGTTGCCCACCGCGAACTCGACCACGAACCGCTGCCCGAGGTGACCGCGGCGCAGGTACGGCCGCAGGTCCGCGCGCCGCCCGCGTACGTACGGCCGCAGCAGGAACAGCCCGAGCGCCAGCGCGGGCAGCGCGGAGACGCCCCACACCAGCACCAGCCGCCCCGCGGACGCCCCTTCGGGCTGGGCGCCCAGCGCCGCGACCACGCACACCAGCCGCAGCGCGTCGGCCGCCAGCGCCCGCTCGGGCGTGCGCAGCGCGGAGAAGCAGTACCGCAGCCCGTCCTGCAGCAGCACCAGCGGCAGTACGAGGCCCAGCGCGACGAAGGCCCGCCCGGTCGACCCGGGCAGTACCAGACCCACGAGCGCGAGCACAGCGCCCACCGCGGCCGACGAGGCCCCGGTGAAACCGGCGGCCGACCGGGCGAGGTCGCCGACCCGGTCGCCCTTCTCCAGGACGAGGCTCTGGCCGACGTAGGCCATGTTCAGCCCGAGGAGCACGCTGAAGGCGACGTACACCATCGAGAAGTCGGCGAAGCCGGAGGCCGAGGACAGCCGGGCGGCCAGCACCAGCACCAGGATGTTCGTGGCGCTGGAGGCCGCCTGGTCCAGGACCGACGCGATCGCCGCGAGGCCGCGCCGCCTCACCGCCGGCCCGGGCGGACCGTACGCAGGGCGACCGTGTCCGTACCGTCGCCCGGGATGTGCTGCTCGCTCTCCCCGACCTCGTAGCGCAGCGGCTGGGCCTGCCGCGCGGGGGCCGCGACCGGTTCGGCGGGGGCGGCGGACCGGCCGCGGTCCTTGCCGCGGCCGCGCTTCTCGCCGGGCAGCGGAGCGTGCAGCACCGCGCCCAGCACGGTGCCGCCGGCGCCGCTGATGAGCTCGCGGATCCGGGACAGGTCGGAGCGGTGGACGGCGCGCGGGTCGCAGACGACGAGGACGCCGTCGACGCGGTCCACGAGCGCGAGGGCGTCGGCGTAGGACAGCACGGGCGGGGCGAGCACGACGACGGTGGAGTTGGGGGAGTCGGCCTCGGAGATCAGCCGGGTGGCGCGCGGCGAGGTCAGCGAGCGCGCGACGTTGCGCACCGGACGACCCGGGATCAGGTCGAAGGCGCCGGACTCGCCGGCGTCCACGACCAGCTGGCGCCCGTCGGGCCACTCCGTGTCCCCGTGCTGCGCGGGCGGCTGCCCCGCGCCCGGGCCGCCCGCCGCCTGGCTCCACCGCGGCCGTCCGCCCGCGTCGGTGGGCAGCTGGCTGGCCAGCAAGGGGGTGCGCAGGTCGGCCTCGATGAGCAGCACGTCCTTGCCGGTCTCCGCGAAGGACGCGGCGAGGTTCACGGCCACCGCGGCGGCCGTCTCGCTGCTGCCGCGCGGGGCGACGACGAGCAGCCGGCGCCGGTCGGCGAAGCGGGCGTCGTAGGCCAGCCGGAAGGCGACCGAGCGGTACTCCTCGGCGAGTTTGGGATCGGCCTCGCCCGCGGCGAGCAGCGGTCCGCCGCCGGTTCGGTCCCGGGGCAGGTAGCCGAGCACGGGGGCCCGCAGGGCCCGGGCCACGTCGCCCTCGGAGCGGGGCGCCGGGTCGAAGACGAGTCGGACCCAGGCGGCGAGCAGACCGAGGGCCAGGCCCACGGCCGCGCCGAGCGCGAGGGACATCACGATGCCGGGTCCGTCGGAGCCGGGCGGCGGGGTCGCCGCACTGGTGACCCGCCCCGGGGTCATGTCGAGGGCCTCGAGCTTGGTGATGTTGCTGTTGAGGGTGTTGACCTTGCCCTGAAGGTCGGTCTTGGACGCGTAGGCGGCGTCGCGTGCGGCGCCCGCCGGCATCGTGTTGACCTGTTTGACGAGGTCGTCGAGCTGCTTGGCGACCGGGTCGCGCTGCTCCTGGTAGCTCTTGACCATCTTGTCGCGGGTGACGTCGAGGGCTTCCTGCCGCTTGGTCAGGTACGCCTCCGTCATCACGTTGGCCCGCTTGGCGGCCTCCTGGGGGGAGGACGCGGTGTAGGTGAAGCGGAGCACCATCGTCTGCGGCGGGTTGGTCACCTGGAGCCCGCTGCGCAGGGCCGCGAAGCCGGAGGCGCCCACGCCGAGCTTCTTCGCCGCCTCGTTGGCTATGGAGGAGCTGAGCGCGACCTGGCGCTCCGAGCCGATGTTGATCGCCTTGTCGGGGGCGAGGCTCGGGTTGAACGGGTCGTCGGTGGGCGCGCGCAGCACCACGTCGGCGGTCGCGACGTAGGTGTCGGCCGTGGAGACACCGAGGTAGACACCGCCCAGCAGACCGACCCCGATGCCCGCCCCGATGAGCCGGCGGTAGCGCAGGAGTTGTCGGAACTGGTCCCGGAGGAGGTCTGGTTCGTCCTCGGCCGGGGCCGCTGCAGGGCGGTTCGTCTCGATCACGGCCGGGGACCCCCAAGTGCTTCGTCCATCAATGCGTCGATCCGGGCCAGGCCCGCTTCACGGCTCAGGTGGGCCGCCACGTGGCGCGGTCCGGCCGCCCCCAGTACGTCCGCGCCGTCCGGGTCCTCGGCGAGGATCCGCACGGCCTTCAGCAGGGCCTCCGGGTCCTCCGGTGGTACGAGCACCCCCGCGCCCGAGCGTTCCACTTCCTGGGCCGTTCCGCCTTCCGCCGCCACGGAGGCGACGACGGGCCGGCCGGCCTGGAAGTAGGAGGTGAGTTTCGACGGCACGCTCATGTCCATGACGGCGGCGTGCTGCGTGACCGCGAGCACGTCCGCCGCCGCGAGGATATCGGGGAACTCGCCGTCGGCGGCAGGGGGGATGATGTCCAGGTTGGGGACGTCGGCCGCGAGTTCGGCGAGCGCCGAGCGCTGGCTTCCGTCCCCCATCAGGACGAACCGGACGCCGGGATCGAGGCGGGCGGCGCCCACGAGGACTTCGAGTCCCTGCTTGAGCCCCATGTTCCCGGAGTGCAGTACGACGGTCTGGCCGGGGGCCCAGCCCAGGTGGTGGCGGGTCTCGTCGCGCGGCTTGGTGGGCTGCGCCACGTGTGACCAGTTGGGGACCAGTCGGATCTTGTCCGGGTCCACGCCCATGCCGACGACCCGGTCCACGAAGGTCTCGTGGATGACGCCGACCAGAGTGGCCCGCTTGAGGGCGTACGCCTCGGCGCGGCCCGCGATCGCGGCGGCCTTGTCTCCGCCGCTGATCCCGCTCTGCTCGGCGGCGGCGCCCATCAGGTCCTGGACCACGGGTACGTACGGGACCTTCCACCGGGCCGCCAGGCGGGCGGCGAGCACCCCGCCGGCCAGGCTGGGCATCTGGGCCAGGACGGCATCGGGCCTCTGCATCCGGGGCGGGGCCACGGTGCCGTGCAGCAGGATCGATCCTTCGAACAGGGCCCGCTTCACGGCGGTCTGACGCGGCGGCACCGTGTGCGCGCGCCGGTGCACGGTGACCCCCGCGCGCCGTTCCGTGCGCCGGAGCGCCCCCTTGTACTCCGGCTCGACCGACCAGGCCGGGTAGTGTGGCATGCCGGCCAGGACGTGCGTCTCGTGGCCGAGATCTGCCCAGTGCTCCGCGATCTGGGTGGCGTACGGCCCAATCCCCGCGTGCTCGGGAGCGTAATTCGTGGAAACCAGCAGCAGGCGCCGGTTGCCGGATCTCGACACTGAACGTTCCTTCCGCCCCTGGATGATGCGCAGGCCACCCTATTCGTTCACCCGCGTGGTACGGAACGTGCACGCTATTGTCTGCTAATCCGCCGCGCCGGGGGGCGCGGCCCTGGGGGTAAGAGATGACGGAGCGGGAAATGTCGGACTTTGGCGCGCCCGCGCGGCGAGACCACGCCAGGCCCTACCGAGTCGGATACGCACCAGGTGCCTACGACCTGTTCCACATAGGGCACCTCAACATCCTTCGGCACGCCCGCAGTCAGTGCGACTACCTGGTGGCCGGCGTGGTCTCCGACGAGATGGCCGAACTCGCCAAGGGACGGCGGCCGATGATCCCGCTCGTCGAGCGCCTGGAGATCGTCCGCAGCGTGAAGTACGTGGACGCTGCCTTCGTGGAGACCGTCCCGGACAAGGTGGAGACCTGGAAGCAGGTCCGCTTCGACGTCATCTTCAAGGGCGACGACTGGCGGGGGACCGCCAAGGGCGACAAGCTGGAACAGGACTTCGCCGCCCACGGCGTCGACGTCGTCTACTTCCCCTACACCGTGCACACTTCGAGCACCCAGCTGCGCCGGGCACTGGACGCGCTCGCCGAGGCCCCGGCCGCTCCGGGCCAGCTCACCGCCGAACTGCGCTGAGCTCCCGGAACCACTTCGTGAGGAACGCCGCCAGGAACAGCGCGGCGACCGCACCGAAGGCCGCGTAGACGTAAGGGAACAGCTCCCCGCCGCCGAGCAGCAGGAAGACCAGGCAGAACACCCCGTAGTCCACGGGCAGCAACGCCACCGCGCGCAGCGTCGACGGAGCCTCGGCGGGGCTGCCCGGGGCCGGCTTGGCCTTGAGCTTCTCGGTCAGCAGGCCGCCGAAGAAGGTGACCACCGCGGCGAGCTGGAAGCCCAGCGGCACCAGCAGCCAGCCGGCCGCTCCCGTCCCGTACGCGTCGGGGAAACGGTAGAAGGCGATCAGTACGCAGCTGTGCAGGCCGGTGAGTTTGGCGGCGTCCACGACGTGGTCGAGCCACTCGCCCGCCGCGCTGCCGCCCCCGCGCAGCCGCGCGAGCTGGCCGTCGGCGGAGTCGAAGGCGAACCCGAGGGCGAGGGCCGCCCACACGGCGAGCCCCAGCCCCCACGACGGCGCGGCCACGGCGACCAGGGCCACGGCGGCGAAACTGAGGGCGGCGCTGATCAGCGTCACCTGGTTCGGGGTGAGCCCGAGCGCATACGACCCGGCCGCCAGGTACCGCCCCACGGGCCGGTTGACGAACCGTGAGTAGAGCGACACCCCCTTCGCCGACTTCTGCGCCCCGCGCAGCTCTCGCAGCGCGGTTCCGACTCTGCCCATTCGGCGACCCCCTCGATGACGATGTCGATCGAACACATCATCGCAGGGCGGCGCGGAGCCCCTCAGTCGGCGGCTCCTCCTGGCCGGAAGCCGCCGACCCGGAGCAGGAGCACCGCGCGCGCCGGGACCGTCACCGTCTCCCCGCCCCGGTGCCGGGTGCCCGCAGGCGCGGCCTGGTCCTCCCGGGAGGTGTCGAGGACGACCTCGTACGCCTCCGCCCACGGCGCCCCCGGCAGCACCCAGGCCAGCGGCCGGTCCCCGGTGTGCAGCAGGACCAGGAAGCTGTCGTCCGTCACCGGAAGGCCACGCTCGTCACGGCCCGGGATGTCCCGCCCCGACAGGTACATCCCGAGCGCGGCGGTCGGCGCGTACCAGTCCCGCTCCGTCATCTCCACCCCCGCCGGGGTGAACCAGGCCAGGTCCCGCAGGCCGTCCGCTCCCTGTGGCCGCCCGGAGAAGAACGCCCGCCGCCGCAGCACCGGATGCGCGTGCCGCAGCGAGATCAGCCGAGAGGCCAGCGTGAACAGCGACTGCCAGGCCGGGTCCTCCAGCAGTGACCAGTCCACCCAACCCGTCTCGTTGTCCTGGCAGTACGCGTTGTTGTTGCCGCCCTGCGTGCGCCCGAACTCGTCCCCCGCCACCAGCATCGGCACCCCGGTGGAGAGCAGGAGCGTCGTCAGCAGGTTGCGCAGTTGGCGGCGGCGCAGCGCACCGATCCGGGGATCGACGCCCTCGGCGGGTTCCCCCTCCACTCCGCAGTTCCACGACCGGTTGTCGTGCGTCCCGTCCCGGTTGTCCTCGCCGTTGGCCTGGTTGTGCTTGCGCTCGTACGACACCAGGTCCCGCAGCGTGAAACCGTCGTGCGCGGTGATGAAGTTGACCGAGGCGTACGGCCGCCGTCCGCCCCACGCGTACAGGTCGCTCGACCCCGACAGGCGGTACCCCAGGTCCCGTACGTCGGGCAGCGCACCCCGCCAGAAGTCCCGCACGGCGTCCCGGTAGCGGTCGTTCCACTCCGTCCACAGCGGGGGGAACGCGCCCACCTGGTACCCGCCCGAGCCCACGTCCCACGGCTCGGCGATCAGCTTCACCCGCCGCAGCACCGGGTCCTGGGCGATCACCGCGAGGAACGGGGACAGCATGTCCACGTCGTGCATCGAGCGGGCCAGCGCCGCCGCCAGGTCGAAGCGGAAGCCGTCCACCCCCATCTCCGTCACCCAGTAGCGCAGGGAGTCCGTGATCAGCCGCAGCACGTGCGGCCGGCCCGCGTGCAGGGTGTTCCCGCAGCCCGTGTAGTCGGAGTACCGCCGCTGGTCGGACTGGAGCCGGTAGTAGCCGCGGTTGTCGACCCCGCGCAGCGACAACGTCGGACCGAGCTCGCCCGCCTCCGCCGTGTGGTTGTAGACCACGTCGAGGATGACCTCGATCCCGGCCGCGTGCAGGGCCTTCACCATCCGCTTGAACTCCCCGACCTGCCCGCCGGCCGTCCCGCTGGAGGAGTAGCCCGCGTGCGGCGCGAAGTAGCCGATGGAGTTGTAGCCCCAGTAGTTGCGCAGGCCCCGCCGCAGCAGGTGGTCCTCGTGCGCGAACTGGTGCACCGGCAGCAGCTCCACCGCCGTCACGCCGAGCCGCGTCAGGTGCTCGATCGCCGCCGGATGGGCGAGCCCGGCGTAGGTGCCGCGCAGCTCCTCGGGAACACCCGGATGGCGCATGGTGAAGCCGCGCACGTGCAGTTCGTAGATCACCGAATCGGCCCAGGGGGTCTTCGGCCGGACGTCGTCCGCCCAGTCGTCGTCATCGTGGACCACGACCCCCTTGGGGACGAACGGCGCCGAGTCCCGGTCGTCGCGCACGGTGTCCGCGATGTACTGCTGCGGCCAGTCGCGGACGTGCCCGTACACCTCCGGCGGGAGGCGGAAGTCGCCGTCCACGGCCCGCGCGTACGGATCCAGGAGCAGCTTCGCCGGATTGAACCGGGCGCCCGTCCAGGGGTCCCAGCGGCCGTGCACCCGGAACCCGTACCGCTGCCCGGGGCGCACGCCGGGCAGGAAACCGTGCCAGATCTCGTGCGTGAGCTCGCCGAGCGGACACCGGGTCTCCGTGCCGTCGGCGTCGAAGAGGCACACCTCCACCGCCTCCGCGCCCTGCGCCCAGAGCGCGAAGTTGGTGCCCGCCGTCCCGTCGGCGGCGTCGGAGCCCGGTCGGAACCGGGCTCCCAGGGGATGCGAGGACCCCGGCCACACCGGTGGCCCGGGGCGCGCGGACGCCCTCGCCACCTGGCCCCCGACCAGGCCGTTCGGCTGGATCCCGGCGCCGTCGGCCCGCGGTGCGGGCGCGGCGGCGCCGCTCCGCACCGCCGGTACGGCGTTCATGACGGCTTCCACCGCCTCTTGCTCGGCTGCGCTCGACACTGCACGCCTCCACGGCTCCTGGGTACCGGCGGAGGTGCGGCCCCGGCGTCCCGGCCAGGCCCGCCCCCGTCTGGTCCTTCACACTGTTCTGCCCGGACTGCCGTACCCGGAACGTCGACCGCGCTCACGTTTCCCCCGGAGGGGCCCGGTCGTTGGAGGGAACGTGACACTTCTGACGAGGCGGGCAGGGGCGGGCTTGGCCGCCGTGGCGGCTTGGGCGGGCCTGCTCGGCGGCCTGACGGGATGCACCGAGGACGGCCGCTCCCCGGTCGAGATCGCGCTCCCGGGCAAACCCCGCTCGCCGGACGAGGCCATCCGCATCACCCCCGAGGACAACGCCAAGGACGTGCCGGCCGACGGGCGGCTCGTGGTCGCCGTGCCGGAGGGCCGGCTGGAGCGGGTCGTGGTCACCAAGGTGGAGGACGCGCAGGAGGAGCAGGTCCCCGGCTCCATCGCCGAGGACGGGCTCAGCTGGAGCCCCGACCCGGGCTCCGCCCGGCTCGCGCTCGCCGCCAAGTACACCGTGGACGCCGTCGCCCTCGACGGGCACGACCGCCGCCAGGCCCGCCACACCACGTTCACCACCTACGTCCCCGAGGAACGGTTCATCGGCTACTTCAAGCCCGAGAACCGCTCCACCGTGGGCACCGGCATGATCGTCTCCTTCGGCTTCAGCCACCCCATCGAGCGCAAGGTGGAGGTGGAACGGGCCATCACCGTCACCTCCGAACCGCCGGTACCGGTCGTGGGCCACTGGTTCGGCAAGGAACGGCTCGACTTCCGGCCCAAGGAGTACTGGAAGCCCGGCACCCGCGTCACGGTGAAGGTGAACCTGCGCGACGTCGAGGGCGCCCCCGGCTCCTACGGCATCCAGGACAAGACGATCACCTTCACGGTGGGCCGCTCCCAGACCTCGCTGGTGGACGCGGCCGCGCACACCATGGAGGTGCGCCGGGACGGGCAGCTGCTGTCGACCGTGCCGATCAGCGCCGGAGCACCCAAGACCACCACCTACAACGGGAAGATGGTGGTGATGGAGATGTTCGACGTCACCCGCATGAACGGCCAGACCGTCGGCTTCGGCGGCGAGTACGACATCCCCGACGTCCCCCACGCCATGCGGCTCACCTCCTCGGGGACCTTCCTGCACGGGAACTACTGGCTCAGCCCCGACACCTTCGGCTCCAGCAACATGAGCCACGGCTGCGTGGGCCTGCGCGACGACAAGGGCGGCGGCTCGGACACCCCGGCGGGCTGGTTCTTCGACCGGACCCTGGTCGGGGACGTGGTGGAGGTCGTCAACTCGCAGGACAAGACGGTGGCTCCCGACAACGGCCTGGGCGGCTGGAACATGTCCTGGGCGGACTGGGTGGCCGGCTCCGCCATCGCCTGAGCCGTGCGGGTGATCCGTGTGATCGGAATGCCGTACCGGACGAGTGTCCTCCCGCACTCCCGTACGAGGCTCCGCGCAGCCTGTCAGGGCGGACAGGCCCGCCCCACGGACGGAGTGCCATGACAGGCAGGACAGCACGGACAGCGGCGAGGGCGAAGGCGTGGTCGCTCGGCCTCGCGGCCGTGGCGGTGCTCGCCGCGGCGCCGGCACCCGAGTCGGCGAAGGTGGTGCTGCGGCAGACCGACGTGGACACCGGGGCTCCCCTGCGCGGCGCCCGGTTCGAGCTCTGGCGGGAGGCGAACGGCCGGGCCGGACTGCAGACCACCGGCGCGAACGCCGACCGGCTGCGCGGCAGCGGCTGCGTGACCGACGCCAAGGGCACGTGCACGGCCACCCCGCCGGTCGGCGAGACGTACTACTGGCGCCAGACCGCGGCCGCCGTGGGCTACGAGGGGACCGCGGACCCGGTCACCCCCTTCGACCTGGAGGAGGAGGACCTGCCGGAGGGCATCGTCCTCAACGTCCCGCAGCGCAGGAAGGGCGCGGTGCACCGCGGCTCGATCCGCGTCCTGAGCAAGGACGCCAAGACGGGCCGGCCGCTGCGCGGCACGGTGTTCGAGGTCTGGAAGGAGACCAACGGCACCAAGGGCCTCCAGGACCACGGCATCGCTGCCGACCAGCCGACGGGCGGACCCGGCCTGGTTTCCGACGCGGGCGGCATCAGTGACTTCACCGGCCTCTCGGACGGCTCGTACTACCTGACCGAGCGGGACCTCCCCGAGGGGTACGTGATGCCGGAGCGACCGGTGACCGGCCCGCTCGCCCTGGGCGCCGCGACCCCGGGCCGCCGCCTCGTGGTCACCGTCAAGAACGCGCGCGACTACTACGGCAAGCTCCCCGACACGCGGGCCCGCTGAGCCGTCGGGGTGACAGCGTTCACCCCGATGGGCCGGCCCCGGGCGCCGCCACCCCGCCCGGCCGGGTTGGCTGGGGGCAGCGGGGCCCGGCCGGCGGGCCCGAGGAGGCTCCGATGGCCGCAGCCCGGACGACAGCCGTGACGGTCCGCGCGGGCGCGCTCGCCGCCGTACTCGCCCTGGCGGGAACGACCCCGGCGACGGCGGCCCAGGCGCAGGCGGCGCCCGGCCCGGAGCCGGTCACCGCGTGCTGGTCCAACACCGGCCCCTACCAGCGTGAGCTGGAGGCCCATCTGCACCGCCCGGTCGACGGCACGGAGTCCGTGGCGGACTGCCTCGCCATCCGTTCCTTCCAGTGGAAGAACGGGGTCCGCCCGGCCGACGGCTACGCGGGCGTGGACACGTACCGCATGATGCTCGTCGTGGCGGCCCGCCCGAACCCCAACGCCGCCGGCGACTGTCCCGTCGAGGAGGAGCGGGTGACCTGCGTGGACCTGGACCGGCAGTTGCTCTGGGTCCAGGAGGACGACCGGATCGTCTTCCCCGTCGTGCCCATCCGCACCGGCCGGGACGGGGACGAGACCCGCCGGGGCCGGCACGAGATCTACTGGCGCAGCAAGGACCACAAGTCCACGCTCTACAACAACGCCCCCATGCCGTACGCCCAGTTCTTCGACGGAGGGCAGGCCATCCACGCCCGGTCCGACTACCTCTACGCCCACGGCGGCTCCGGCGGCTGCGTCAACCTCGCCGAGCCGGACGCCGTGAAGCTGTGGAACCTGCTCACCGAGGGCGACACCGTCTACGTCTGGGGCACCAAGCCGGGCACCGACGACTGACCGGATCGCGACCGGGGAACGGCCGCGGCCACGGCTTCTTGGGACGGAACGGTGACATGACCGTTTCTCTTCGTGATCCCCCCATGTGATTTCCTGTCGACATGCGCGCGACTGTCCGCGCGCGGGGGACATGGGGAGAACACGAGTGAACCTGCAGCCGATTCGCGGTCGCGCCCGCACCGGCCTGCCGGCCCTTCTGCTGGGGGCGGCCCTGCTGTTCACCACCGCGTGCAGCGGCGGGGGCGGGGGCAACAACGCGGGCACGGGCGGGGACAACGCCGGTGGCGGCGGAGGCAAGACCGGTACGGAGGCCTCCAAGGCCGTCGTCAGCGTCCAGCCCGACGACGGGGCCAAGGAGGTCGCCACCAGCGGCGTCCTGAAGATATCCAGCACCGGTGGCAAGCTCACCACCGTGACCGTCGCCGACACCAAGGGCAACGCCGTCGAGGGCAAGCTGGCCGCCGACGGTGCGAGTTGGGAGCCGGCCCGCAACCTGGCCGCGGCCACCGAGTACAAGGTGCACGCGGTCGCCAAGGACGAAGCCGGCCGGGAGTCGGCCAAGGACACCACCTTCACCACCCTGACCCCGCAGAACACCTTCGTCGGCCACTACACGCCCGAGGACGGCGCGGAGGTCGGCGTGGGCATGCCGGTCTCCATCAACTTCACGCGCGGCATCACCAACACGGAGGCGGTCGAGAAGGCCATCACGGTCACGGCCGAGCCCGCCGTGCAGATCGAGGGCCACTGGTTCGGCAACGACCGTCTCGACTTCCGCCCCGAGAAGTACTGGGCGGCCGGCACCAAGGTCACCGTGAAGCTCGCCCTCGACGGAGTCGAAGGCCGCCCCGGCGTCTACGGCAAGCAGACCCGCACGGTCACCTTCAAGATCGGTCGTTCCCAGGTCTCCACGGTCGACGCCGGCGAGCACACCATGGAGGTCGTGCGCGACGGCCAGGTGATCAAGAACCTCCCGATCACCGCGGGCGCCCCGTCGACGACCACCTACAACGGGCAGATGGTCATCAGCGAGAAGTACAAGGTGACCCGGATGAACGGCGCGACCGTCGGCTTCGGCGGCGAGTACGACATCTCCGACGTCCCGCACGCGATGCGGCTGTCGAACTCGGGCACCTTCGTCCACGGCAACTACTGGGCCTCCTCCGGCACCTTCGGTTCGGAGAACGTCAGCCACGGCTGCGTCGGCCTGAAGGACGTCCGCGGCGCCGGCGACGACAAGCAGCCCGCGGCCTGGTTCTTCAACGAGTCCCTGATCGGCGACGTCGTCGTCGTGAAGAACTCCAAGGACAAGCAGATCGCCCCCGACAACGGCCTCAACGGCTGGAACATGGACTGGGCGGAGTGGATCAAGTAAGCGCGATCCGTACGTAGTCCGGTGGCCCGGTGCTGTGACCCACAGCACCGGGCCACTTCGCGTTAACCGGCGCTAACCTGACCCGTATGACCATCTCTCTCGAAGTCTCCGAAGGCGTCGGCACCATCCGCCTGGACCGGCCGCCCATGAACGCCCTGGACATCGCGACCCAGGACCGGCTGCGCGAGCTCGCGGTGGAGGCCACCGACCGGGCGGACGTCCGCGCGGTCATCCTCTACGGCGGCGAGAAGGTGTTCGCGGCGGGCGCGGACATCAAGGAGATGCAGCTGATGGACCACGCGGCGATGGTCGCCCGGTCCCGCGGTCTGCAGGACGCCTTCACCGCGGTGGCGCGCATCCCCAAGCCCGTCGTCGCGGCCGTCACCGGCTACGCGCTGGGCGGCGGTTGCGAGCTCGCGCTGTGCGCCGACTACCGGATCGCCGCCGACAACGCCAAGCTCGGCCAGCCCGAGATCCTGCTCGGCCTGATCCCGGGCGCGGGCGGCACCCAGCGGCTGTCCCGTCTGGTCGGCCCGTCCAAGGCCAAGGACCTGATCTTCACCGGGCGGATGGTCAAGGCCGACGAGGCGCTCACCCTCGGCCTCGTCGACCGGGTCGTGCCCGCCGCCGAGGTGTACGAGCAGGCGCACGCCTGGGCCGCGAAGCTGGCCCAGGGTCCGGCGCTCGCGCTGCGCGCCGCCAAGGAGTGCGTGGACGCGGGTCTGGAGGCCGACATCGACACCGGGCTCACCATCGAACGCAACTGGTTCGCGGGCCTGTTCGCCACCGAGGACCGCGAGCGCGGCATGCGCAGCTTCGTCGAAGAGGGCCCGGGCAAGGCGAAGTTCGTCTAGATCCTCCCTGGGGGTGGATTAGCCAGGCCTTAAGGCAGCCTTAAGGGGAATCGGTGATCCACTCACCGTGATCGCCTCCGTGCGGTGTGTAACGGCAGGTCAGAGCGGGTTTTGCGGCCCTCTTCATGCCTCCCGCATATGACAGGACACCCCCTTGGATTCGTTGAATCCGGGGGGTGTTTTCCCGTGGAACGGCCCGGAGGGGCGGTGCGGCCGTCCATGATGGGTGCATGGCGGGCCTGGAGGGTGTGGAACAGCCGCGGCAGCGCAGTGGCGCTTCGGTCGTGCGGCTCACGGCGGCTCTTGAGGACGAACAGGGCCTCAAGGCGATGGAGTCGTACGGGAATCCGGCCGAGGCCGAGGTGACGCTGCCGTCCATGCCGGAGTCGGCGAGCACGGCTCGCCGACTCACCCAGTGCGTGGTGATCCGCCTCTGGGGCCTCTCGCCGCAGACCGCCGAGCATGCCGTCCTGCTGGTCTCGGAGCTCGTCGGCAACGCGGTCCGGCACACCGGAGCCCGCTCCTTCGGCTTACGCATGCTGCGCCGGCGCGGCTGGATCCGCGTCGAGGTGCGCGACCCCTCGCGCGGGCTGCCCTGCCTGATGCCGGTCCACGAGTTGGACACCACCGGCCGGGGCCTCTTCCTCGTGGACAAGCTCTCCGACCGCTGGGGCGCCGATCTGCTGCCGCGCGGCAAGATCACCTGGTTCGAGATGCGCGTGGCCGACCGCCAGAACGCCTGAAGCCCCCGGGTCGCCGTGGTGGGGCTGGTGCGGGGGCTTCATGAGGGTGCCGAGGATCGAATGGGGTGTGATCCTCGGCAGGGCGACTTCGCTCGGGTCAATGGGGAAGCCGTGGTTCCGACTATGGCAGACGAGGGCTCAAACGCCAAAAGTCCTTACTCGGACATAAGTGTGCAAATCAGAAGGCGTGCGCGTTGAATCCTAGGTGAGGTGGGCCACTCACCTCGCAATCGATGAATAAGTATCGAACGATACGTGTGAATCGTTGCCCGGATAGCGAACGGAAGCCCCTGAAGGGACTTCCGGCGAACGTCCTGAATTGGGTCAATCATTACCTTCCGGGTCATTCGCCCCTTAAATGGGCAGGTGCTCTCACATCCAGGCCGCCGGGCGGCCCTGCGCGCGGCCACTCTCGGGATGGCCGGCGCGGCGACGGCCGGCCTCACCGCCGCCTGCGGATCGGGCCGCCCCGCCACCGCGCCCTCCGCCCCGCCCCCGGGCCCGGCCAGACCATCCCCCCGGCCCGTGCCGGCCGTCGCCGCCTCCCCGCGCCGGTTCGCGGGGCAGCCCGTCGAGATCGGCCACGGTCCGCGCGACCGCCCCCGGGTCGCCCTCACCTTCCACGGCAACGGGGACCCCGCCATCGCCCGCGCGGTGCTCGCCGAGGCCGAACGGGCGGGCGCGCGGGTGACCGTACTGGCCATCGGGACCTGGCTCGACGAGCACCCGGACATGGCCCGCCGCGTCCTCGACGGCGGCCACGAACTCGGCAACCACACCCAGCGCCACCTCGCGATCAACGAGCTGCCCGAGGCGGAGGCGTACGCCGAGATCACCGGCTGCGCCCAGCGGCTCAAGCGCCTCACGGGCTCCATCGGCACCTGGTTCCGGCCCTCGCAGACCCAGTACGCCACCCCGCTCGTCCGGGGGCTCGCCCAGCGGGCCGGGTACCCGCACGTCCTCTCCTACGACGTGGACTCCCTCGACTTCACCTCGCCCGGTGCCGCGGCCGTCATCCGCACCGTCACCGGCACGATCCACGGCGGATCGGTGGTGAGCCTGCACTTCGGCTACGCGGACACGGTCGACGCGATGCCTCCCCTCCTCGAAGAACTCGCGCGCCGCAAGCTGCGCGCGGTGACCACCACGGAGCTGCTGACCCCATGACGACCATCCGCCTTCCCCGGAAGGCCACCGTGCTGCTCGCCGGTCTGGTCCTCGCCGCCCTGGCCGGCTGCGGATCAGCCGACAAGGGTCCCGCCGAGGCCATGGGCACCAAGGGCCCGGCCAAGCCCGTCAAGGCCGTGCCCGCCATCCCGCCCGGACTGCCCGGCATGCCGCCCGTCCTCGACCCCAATGACGTCTACGCGGCGGACCGGCCGAACAAACTCTCCCCGGTGGTCAAGGACTTCCCGTCCCGCGTCTACGTGCCGAACACCAACTCCAACACGGTGTCCGTCATCGACCCGGCGACGTACCAGGTCATCGACACCATCCCGGTCGGCGTGCAGCCCCAGCACGTGGTCCCGTCCTGGGACATGAAGACCCTGTGGGTCAACAACAACCGGGGCCACACGCTCACCCCGATCAACCCGGCCACCGGCGAGGCGGGCAAGCCGGTGGAGGTGCACGACCCGTACAACCTCTACTTCACGCCCAACGGCAAGTACGCCATCGTCATGGCCTCGCTGGACAAGGAACTGGTCTTCCGCGACCCGCACACCATGGACCGGGTCAAGACGGTCCCGGTGAGCTGCTACGGCGTCAACCACGCGGACTTCTCGCTCGACGGCCGCTACTTCATCGTGAGCTGCGAGTTCTCCGGCGAACTCCTCAAGGTCGACACCGAGAAGATGGAGGTCATCGGGCAGCAGAAGCTGCCGTTCGAGGGCGCGATGCCGCAGGACGTGAAGGTCTCGCCGGACGGGAAGACCTTCTACGTCGCCGACATGATGGCGGACGGCATGTGGGTGCTCAGCGGCGACAAGTTCGAGACGCCCAAGCTGCTGCCCACGGGCAAGGGCTGCCACGGCCTGTACGTCAGCCGCGACTCCAAGGAGATGTACGTCTCGAACCGCGGCGAGGGCACCATCTCGATCTTCGACTTCCCGAAGAACAAGCTCACCAAGAAGTGGGAGCTGCCCGACGGCGGCAGCCCCGACATGGGCGGCGTCTCGGCCGACGGCAAGGTGCTGTGGCTGTCCGGCCGCTACAACTCCGAGGTCTACGCCATCGACACCGTCACCGGCAAGGAGCTCGCGCGGATCCCGGTCGGCAGCGGCCCGCACGGCCTCGCCGTGTACCCGCAGCCCGGCCGCTACTCGCTCGGCCACACCGGCATCTTCCGGTAGCGGGCAGGCGGGAGGGGCCCCGGGAGCTCGCACTGCTCCCGGGACCCCGGTCCGGTACTACCAGGCGACGGGCAGCCGCTCCGGCAGACGCTTGATGAAGCCCGTACGCCAGACCAGGTTCTCCGCGGGGACCGCGAGGCGCAGCCCGGGCAGCCGCTCGACCAGCACCTCCAGCGCGATCTCGGCGTGCGCCCGGCCCAGCGCGGAGGCCGGGCAGAAGTGCCGGCCGGCGCCGAAGGCGAGGTTGGCGTTCGCGCTGTCGCGCTCCAGGTCCAGCTCGTCCGGGTTCTCGAAGGCCGCCGGGTCGAAGTTGGCCCCCTCCAGCAGGACGAGCACCAGTTCGCCCTCCCTGATCAGCACCTCGCCGACCTGCACGTCCGCCAGCGCGATGCGCGGCAGGCCGTCCCCGACGGACAGGTTCCAGCGCAGCAGCTCCTCCACGGCCCGGCCCATGCGCTCCGGGTGGGCGCGCAGGTACCCGATGAGCTCGGGCTTCTGGAGCAGCGCGAGCACCGCGAGCGTCAGGAAGGCGGAGGTGGACACCGCGCCCGCCCCGAAGAGGGAGACGGCGACGGTGGCGAACATCTCGTCGGTCAGGTGCGCAGACTCCGGGTCAGCCTCCCGCAGCTCGGCGAACTTCCCGAGGAGCCCCGTACGCTCCTCGGGGTCCAGTGCGAGCTGCGCCTTCAACTGCCCGGCGAAGTAGCCCACGTCCTTGTACCAGTTGAGGGCCGAGTCGGCGAACGGTTCGCGTGCGGTCATGAACGCGACGTCCAGCCCCGACATCAGCCGGCGCCAGTCCTCGAAGGGCACCCCGAGCACCTCGCAGTGCATGGCCGCCGAGAAGGGGTCGGCGAAACCGGCCCGGAGGTCGGCAGGGCCCCCTTCGGCGACGAGGGCGTCGAGGAGCTCGCCGGCCTTGGCGCGCAGCCGGTCCTGAAGCCCTGCCTGGCGCGGGTTCAGGGCCTTCATCACGGCGCTCCGCAGCCCCGCGCTGTTGATGTTGCCCATGTTGTTGACGACCTCGGGCGGGATCGTCAGCGCGTACTGGCGCGGGACCCCGGCGTTCGCCGTGTCCTTCAGGCTGAAGCGTTCGTCCTCCAGTACCTGCCTGGCCGGCGCGTAGCTGCTCACCAGCCAGGCCGGGTCCCCGGTGAGGGTGCGGACCCTGGCGACCGGGGCCTTCTCGCGCAGCCAGGAGCACTCCTCCGGCAGGACGTCGCCGCGGCGCGAGAGCGGGAAGTCGAGGAGCGGCTGCCCTTCCGGGGTGTTCGGGTCAAGCTGCTCGACACTCATCGAGGTCCCCTCCGGTCGTGGTGTTCTCGGGCCTGACGACGGCGTACGCCTGGTTGCGGGTCGCGCGCAGACCCCCGCCGCGCGCGAAGAGGACGTCCGTCAGCGGCATCTTCACGTGGTACGCGGCCACGGAGGACGGGACGTCGAGGATGCTCGGGGTGTCCACGAAGAACGGCAGCTCGGCTGCCATGTAGTCGAAACAGACGCGCAACTGCTCGTCGGTGATCGATTTACCTTCCGGCAACTTCGACCCGACAAAGTGAAGGGCCATCTCCTCGCAGCCCTTGCGGAATTCATCGTCGGTTTCCAGGAAATGCAGAACCCGTCGGTGCAGCAGCTGGTAAACAGGGTTCGACTGGAACTCGGAAAGCGCCCTCACTCGGATTTCCACCTGCGGAGCGGTCAACTCCGACACGCCTTTGACGATCCTGCGCCGGACCGCCTTGATCTCCTTCGTCGCGCGCTTCTCCGCGTGCTCCCGGGTGTAGCCGAAGGCGGCGAACATCCGGTCCACGTGGAGGTCCGCGTAGACGAAGTCGACCTGCGCGAAGCGGGTCACGGCCCACTGGGCGAGGTCGGCGATGCGCTCGGAACTGAAGTAGCTGTTTCCGGGGCTCACCCCGATGAGCACATGGTCGCCGTCTTCCCAGATGTGTCGGCAGGTACGGGTGAAGGGCAGAACTTCGAATGATGCGTCGTCTGTGATCGTCATTTGAGTGATCGCCCTTTATGCCACTAGTCCCGGGGAGCCCTGCGCTCCTGGTGTGGCGGCAATGCCGTTACGTTATGCGTTGATCCCGGAGCGTGACAAGGGGGTGCCGCAATTGTTGGGTGGAATTATAGATTCCGCCTACCCGGGAGTTAATTGAATTTCTTTCTGCCGCTTGACCGGGACCCGCGGCGGCCCCCGCCCCGGGCGGGGGCTACCCTGGGCCGGTCAACAAGCACCAAGAAGGGGTGGACCCAGTGGCGGACATCGAGAGCGCACGGGCTACGTTCGGCAAGTTCGACGTGAACGGTGACGGCTTCGTCACGGCCGAGGAGTTCAAGGCGGCCATGGCGGCCATGGGCGACCCGTTCGTCACCGCGTCGGTCGCGGACGCCGTGATCGCGGCGAAGGACGAGAACGGCGACGGCCTGCTCAGCTTCGACGAGTTCTGGGCCTCCCTGAACAAGTAGCCGTACCCGCAGCCCCCGCCCGGCCCCGGCCGAGCGGGGGCGCGGTCATGCCCCGGGGGCCCGTGGCCCGGTCGCGTCCTCGACGGTCGTGTCCTCGAAGGTCATGTCCTCGAAGGTCATGTCCTCGACCTCGCCCAGCGCCTCCTCCAGCCAGTGCAGCCAGAACGTCTCCAGGGCGATCCCGCCGTGCAGCACGAGCCGGCGCAGCCGGTCCTCCACGGCGTCCCGCCCGGGTGGGAAGTCCTTCTCCTCGATGGCCTCGTACTGCGCCAACTGTCGCTGGTGCAGCTCCAGATGGCGCCGCAGCTCCGGTCCGAGCCCCTGCGGCCCCACGACGCCCGCCGCGCGGATCCGCAGCAGCAGCGGGTCCCGCATCGGCTTGGGGTCCTGGCTCTCGCCGACCCACCGCGCGAGCTCCGCACCGCCCGCCGGGAGGACCTCGTACTCCTTCTTCTGCCCCCGCAGCGGCACTTCGCTGGGCAGCTCCCGGATCAGCCCCGCCTCCTCCAGCCGGCCCAGCTCCCGGTAGATCTGCTGGTGGGTCGCCGACCAGAAGTACCCGATCGACCTGTCGAACCGCCGGGTCAGCTCCAGCCCGGACGAGGGCTTTTCGAGCAGGGCGGTGAGGATGGCGTGCGGGAGGGACATGCCGCCATCCTAGATATGCCGGTCCTGCCGGGCCCGCGGCAGCTCCAGGACCGCGATCCCCTTCTCCACGGCCACCGCCACGCGGGTGCCGTCGCCGTGGAGGGCCGTCACGGGGTTGGGGACGTGCAGTGAGGGGTTCGGCGTTGCCGCCTCCAGGTCGTGGGCGCTCACGAGGCCGAGCGGGCTCCACGCCCAGCCGGCGGACAGCAGGTGCTGTCCGTCCGGGCTCACGGCGAGCCGGGAGTGGAAGAAGTCGCGGGGCCCGCGCGGCCCGCAGGTCAGCCGCTCACCGCTCGCGGCGTAGGGCGTCCTCATGAGCGGCGAACCTGCCTACTGGCAGGGGGGGCGCCGCCTCCGGAGTTCGGGGGGCGAGCGGATCGCCAGGTCCCCGAGGCCGGGTCGTGGGCGACCAGGCCCGCGACGAAGGCCCCCGGGGCCGGAGCCCGAAGACCGGGGCCCGCCGGCCCCGTCCGGGCGCGGCCGGGTGGCGGCGCCTCCCGGCTCCGGCCAGGGTGGGGGAGTGGCTGCCGAACTCGACTACTCGAACCTCTCCGCCCTCTTCGTGAACTGCACGCTCAAGCGATCGCCCGAGGTCAGCAACACCGAGGGCCTGATCGACAAGAGCCGGGCCGTCATGGAATCGGCCGGAGCCCGCACGTCGCTCATCCGCGCCGTCGACCACGACATCGCGACCGGGGTCTGGCCGGACATGACCGAGCACGGCTGGGAGACCGACCAGTGGCCGGTGCTCTACAGCCAGGTCATGGACGCCGACATCCTCGTGCTCTGCGGCCCGATCTGGCTCGGTGACAACAGCTCGGTGATGAAGCAGGTCATCGAGCGGCTCTACGCCTGCTCCTCGATCCTGAACGAGCAGGGCCAGTACGCCTATTACGGGCGGGTCGGCGGCGCGCTCATCACCGGCAACGAGGACGGCGTCAAGCACTGCGCCATGAACGTCCTCTACAGCCTCCAGCACCTGGGCTACACGATCCCGCCGCAGGCCGACGCGGGCTGGATCGGCGAGGCCGGACCCGGGCCGTCCTACCTGGACCCGGGCTCCGGCGGCCCCGAGAACGACTTCACCAACCGCAACACCGCCTTCATGTCCTGGAACCTGATGCACCTGGCCGCCCTCATCAAGGGCGCGGGCGGTATCCCCGCGCACGGCAACCAGCGCTCCTTGTGGGACGCCGGCTGCCGCTTCGACTTCCCGAACCCCGAGCACCGCTAGCGCAGGGCTCAGCGGGCGATGTCGACGACGAACCGCTCGGGTGAGTGCAGGGGGAAGGCGCGGTAGTAGGGCAGCGTGTCGAAGGCGGCGCCGAAGGTCACGTACCCCTCGAAGTCCCCGGTGAGCGCGATGCCCTTGAGCTTGGGCAGGTCGATCCTCTGCAGCCGGGGCCCGAGGTAGACGTTCCCGCCCGCGTCGTCGTGGGCGGCGGCGGGATGGAGGCGGATCTCCAGGAAGTACCTCCCGGGCAGCGGCACGGGCGTGCCGGACCCGTCGTGGACCAGTTGCCGGACGGGGGTGACGGTCGCGGTGGGGACGTACCCCCGGACGTCGATGACGATCCGGTCATAGGTGGGGTGCCCGGCCCAGCGGGCGTTGACCACGAGCGGGCTGCCGGACTGCGCCCGGGTGGCGGTGGCGGTGGCGGTGGCGGTGGCGGAGGCGGCCGGAGCGGCGAGCGAGAGCCCCGCGGTGAGCAGGACACCGGAGGCCAGGGCCACGATCCGGCGGAACTGTCGGTGGATCATGACGTCCCCTCGATTCTCCAGAGACTGGGGACAAATGCGTCAAATGTGAAGACATCGGACGCACGGCATCGGTTGCACCCGCACCGGGGCCGGTCGGCGCGACCGGAACAGGCTCGGGCGGTTGTCGACCCCGGCGCGCACCGGGCGGTGTGGGCGGTGCTCTACGGGCTTCCGGGCCGATGGGGCTGCCAGGCTTCGCGGCGAGGGCGGCACCGGACGCTTCGCCGGTTCCTCGCCGGTTCGCATGTGATGATCTTGCCAGGAAGGGTCGGGCCCGGTCAGGGTGCTTCCGGGGCGATTGCCGGGCAGGTGCTCGCAACCCCATCTCCGCAGGCCGTGTTGACAGTTGACTGTGTCGGTGGCGGCGGATGCCCACGGGACCCTTCGCTGCGTACTCGTCCCGCATCACATGGAAGGAAACCGGCGTGACATTCGGGGGACAAAACCCGTACGGCCCGACAGGGCAGCCGAACGGACGTCAGGCGCCGCCACGGCCGAGCGTGCCGCCGCAGCCCGGCGCCCCTCCGTACCCCGCCTCACGTCCGTACCCGCACGTGCCGCCCTACGCCCCGTACGTGGAGCACCGCCCGCTCTGGCAGCAGTTTCGCGAGGGTGACTGGCCCCCGTTCCGGGAGCTGCTGAAGCGGGCGCCCATGAACGGCTGCGCGTGGGTCGCGGTCGTGTTCTGCCTGTGGCCGATCCTCATCCCGGCCTTGGCCTATCCGCTGGCTCGCTCGGCCCGCCGGCAGGCGCGGGTGACGTTCCCTCCGCACGTCTACCGCAGCATGTCGGATCCGCAGGTGGTGCGCGTACAGAAGATCAGGGCCGTGGTCGCGCTGGCCGCGTCGCTCCTGATCCTCGTGCTCTACGGCACCGAGTCGGACCTTGCCGAGATGCAGGGGCAGTACCTGCTCAGGCTCGCCATCACGCCGTGGCTGCTGCTTCTCACCGCACCCGCGGTGATCCTGGTCCTGCTACGGCTCGCACCCGAGGCCGCGAGGCCGGGGATGCGCGCCCGCCTCCGGCCCGCCGTGCGCTCGGCCCTCCTGTACTTCGCCGCGTTCACGGCCGTGCCGTTGCTGTTCATGGGCACGAACCTCGTCGTCCGGAGCTTGCAGTCCTCTTTCTACGGCACGTTCCTCGCGCTTCCCGCGCTCGCGCCGGCGGTGTGGATGCTGTTCTTCGTCTGCTTCGCGTCCGCCACGCTGGTCCGCTCCTCGTTCGGTACCGCGGAGGTGCACGCCGCGCTTCCGGCCCTGCTGACGGGTGTGCTGGTGTGGGAGCTCGCGGTCATCAACCTGGTCATGACCGGAATGCCGCCGGGCCCGCTGATCATCGAGATCTGCGCTCTGATCTGCGGCCCGGCATCGGTGTCGGCGGTGGCGTGGTGGGAGATCAGCCGACTGCGCGCGGCATACGGAGTCACTCTGCGGGGGTAGCGACCGCGGAACGGGGACACGACGGGGAAAAGGCCCCGGCCGGCGTCGCGGGATGCGACGGCCGGACGGGGCCCGGAACCTCAGCGGTCCTGGAACCTCAGCGGTCCTGGAACCTCAGCACTCGATGACGTTGACCGCGAGGCCGCCGCGGGCCGTCTCCTTGTACTTGATCTTCATGTCGGCGCCGGTCTCCTTCATGGTCTTGATGACCTTGTCGAGGGAGACCTTGTGGCTGCCGTCGCCGCGCATCGCCATCTTCGCCGCGGTGACGGCCTTGACCGCCGCCATGCCGTTGCGCTCGATGCACGGGATCTGCACCAGGCCGCCGACCGGGTCGCAGGTCAGGCCCAGGTTGTGCTCCATGCCGATCTCGGCCGCGTTCTCCACCTGCTCCGGGGTGCCGCCCAGCACCTCGGCGAGGGCGCCCGCCGCCATCGAGCAGGCCGAGCCCACCTCGCCCTGGCAGCCGACCTCGGCGCCGGAGATGGAGGCGTTCTCCTTGAACAGCATGCCGATCGCACCGGCCGCGAGGAGGAAGCGGACCACGCCGTCCTCGTCCGCGCCGGGCACGAAGTTCATGTAGTAGTGCAGGACCGCGGGCAGGACCCCGGCCGCGCCGTTGGTGGGCGCGGTGACGACCCGGCCGCCCGCCGCGTTCTCCTCGTTGACCGCCATCGCGTAGATCGTGGTCCACTCGCTGCGGTGCATCATCGGGTCGCCCTCGGTGCGCAGCTGGCGCGCGGTGGAGGCGGCCCGGCGCTTGACCCGCAGGCCGCCCGGCAGGATGCCCTCGCGGGACATGCCGCGCGCGACACAGGCCTGCATGACGCGCCAGATCTCCAGGAGGCCCTCGCGGATCTCCTCCTCGGTGCGCCAGGCCTTCTCGTTCTCCAGCATCAGGGACGAGATCGACAGGCCGGTCTCGTTCGCGAGGCGCAGCATCTCGTCGCCGGAGCGGAAGGGGTACTTCAGCACCGTGTCGTCGAGCTTGATCCGGTCCTCGCCGACCGCGTCCTCGTCCACGACGAAACCGCCGCCGACCGAGTAGTACGTCTTCTCCAGCAGCGGGGCGCCGGCCGCGTCGTACGCGAAGAGGGTCATGCCGTTCGCGTGGTACGGCAGCGAGCGCCGGCGGTGCAGGATCAGCTGGTTCGGCTCGTCGAAGTCGATCTCGTGGCCGGCACCTATCTCCGTGCCCAGCAGCCGCAGCCGGCCGGTCTTGCGGATGCGCTCGACCTCGTCGTCCGCCGTCTCCACGTTGACCGTGCGGGGGGAGTGGCCCTCCAGGCCCAGCAGCACCGCCTTGGGGGTGCCGTGGCCGTGGCCGGTGGCGCCGAGGGAGCCGAACAGCTCGGCCCGTACGGACGCCGTCTGGGCGAGTACGCCGTCCTTCTTCAGCCGCGTCACGAACATGCGCGCCGCGCGCATCGGACCGACCGTGTGGGAGGAGGACGGGCCGATGCCGATGGAGAAGAGGTCGAAGACGGAGATGGCCACTGGCGGACTCCCTTGTCTGCTCGTGGGGTGGGAGGGGGCAGGAGAGGTGTATTGCGGATTTTGTCCGGCAGGCGAGCTTATCGCGGTGACGTGAACGGCTCGTCTGCCGGACGAGGTGGTGTGCGTTACGCGGACGGGTCAGGCGGGTGTCAGCTCACGCTCCGGAGCCGGTACGTCGCCGCGTGCGGCCGTGTCGGCGTCGAGGACCGGGTCGGGGCCGGGCAGGCCCGCGTGGTGGGCCTTCACCCCCGCCCGCACGGCCCAGAAGTACGTACCGAGGGCCATGACCGCCACCAGGGCGATGTCCACGCCGCCCGGGATGGCGCCGCGGCCGCCGAAGTCGGCGGAGCCGAGCCAGGAGAGCAGGGACAGGGCGCCGAGGAAGAAGACGATCCACCAGGCGGGGGCGAACTGCCGCGCGAGGTTCCGCTCGCCCTTGCGGGAGAGCACCAGCGCGGCGATCGGGGCGGCCAGCAGGGTCAGGGCGGTGACGATGCCGGTGTTCGGCCACTTCGACCAGTACAGCGCGCAGGCCGCGAAGACGAAGGTCAGCGGGCACAGGATCCTCGCCGCCGGGAGGCGGAACGGACGGGGCAGACCGGGCTTCGTACGGCGGAAGACGCCCACCGCGACCGGACCGATCAGGTACGAGATCACCATGGCGGCCGAGATGATCGGAGCCAGGGTCTTCCAGCTGTGGCCGACGGTGACCAGCAACAGGACCGAGAAGCCGAGGTTCATCCACATCGCCGGGCGCGCGGTTCCGTAGACGGGGTGGGTCTGGGCCAGCTTCTTCGGGAAGAAGCCGGTCTCGGAGAGGTTCTGAACCATGTACGCGGCCGAGGCCACATTGGCGATGTTGGAGCCGGCGGGGGAGATGAAGGCGCCGAACTGGAGCATCACCACGACCCAGTGGATCATCAGCAGCTTGGCGAGGTCGGCGAAGGGCGAGTTGAAGTTCACGCCCGACCAGCCGCCGGCCTGCGCCAGGTGCTCCGGCGGCACGGAGCCCAGGAAGGCGGCCTGGAGGGCGAGGTAGATGACCAGGCCCAGCGCGAGCGCGCCGACCAGGGCGATCGGGATGGCGCGGCCGGGGTTCTTGGCGGCGCCGCCCAGGTTCACGACGGCCTGGAAGCCGTTGAAGGCGAAGACCACGCCGCAGGTGGTGACCGCGGTCAGGACGGCGGTCCAGCCGTTCGGGGCGAAGCCGCCGTGGGCGGTGAAGTTGTCGGTGTGGAAGCCGGAGGCGATCAGCGCGACGACGGCGAGCACCGGGATCGCGAACTTGACCAGGGTGAGGAGCGAGTTGATCTTCGCCAGCAGCTGGACCGACCAGTAGCAGGACAGCCACAGCAGCACGGTCAGGACCAGCGCCACCGCCATGCCGAAGACGGTCAGCTGGTGGGACTGCGCGTCCACCAGCTCCTTGGCCCAGCCGAAGCTCCAGGAGGACATGTACTGCGTGGCCGCGATCGACTCGATCGGGATCAGCGAGGCGACCGCGATCCACACCGCCCAGCCCGTGATGAAGCCGAGCACCGGGCCGTGCGAGATGGATCCGTACCGGGCCATGCCGCCGGGGATCGGGTAGGCCGCGCCCACCTCCGCGTAGGACATGGCGATCATGCCGATGAAGACCGCGCCGATGACCCAGGCCACGAGCGCCGCGGGGCCGGCGACCTGGGCGGCCGTACCGGCGCCGAAGAGCCAGCCCGATCCGAAGATCGAGCCGATGCCGATCATGACCAGCGCGAAGAGACTGAGTCCCTTCTTGTTGGCTGCGCTCATGTCCATGGGGGTGTCCGTCCTGAGGGGGATGCCTTTATTTCGAGCCTATTTGCCGTTTTTTTGTTCTTTCAGTGGCAATGGGCCGCATCCACCTGGGGCTTTGGTCATGAAAAGGGCCCGACCCTGTGCAAAACAAGGCCGGGCCCCCTCCGGGCCGGCGCCTAGAGCGACGGGTACAGCGGGAACTTCGCGGCGAGCGCGGAGACGCGCGCCTTGAGGGCCTCGGCGTCGTAGGCGGGCTTCAGCGCCTGCGCGATGATCTCGGCGACCTCGGTGAAGGCCTCGGCGTCGAAACCGCGGGTGGCCAGGGCCGGCGTACCGATCCGCAGACCCGAGGTGACCATCGGCGGCCGCGGGTCGTTCGGGATGGCGTTGCGGTTGACCGTGATGCCGACCTCGTGGAGGCGGTCCTCGGCCTGCTGGCCGTCCAGCTCGGAGTTGCGCAGGTCGACCAGGACCAGGTGCACGTCGGTGCCGCCGGTGAGGACGTCCACGCCCACGGCCTTGACGTCTTCCTGGACCAGGCGGGCGGCGAGGATCTTCGCGCCCTCCAGGGTGCGCTCCTGGCGCTCCTTGAACTCCGGCGAGGCCGCGACCTTGAAGGAGACGGCCTTGGCCGCGATCACGTGCTCCAGCGGACCGCCCTGCTGACCCGGGAAGACCGCGGAGTTGATCTTCTTGGCCAGCTCCTGCGTCGACAGGATGACACCGCCGCGCGGACCGCCGAGGGTCTTGTGCGTGGTGGTGGTGACGACGTGGGCGTGCGGCACCGGGTTCGGGTGCAGACCCGCGGCGACCAGACCGGCGAAGTGCGCCATGTCGACCATCAGGTACGCGCCGACCTCGTCCGCGATGCGGCGGAAGGCGGCGAAGTCCAGCTGGCGCGGGTAGGCGGACCAGCCCGCGACGATCAGCTGCGGCTTGGACTCCTTGGCGAGGCGCTCGACCTCGGCCATGTCGACCTCGCCGGTCTCGTCGACGTGGTACGGGACCACGTTGTAGAGCTTGCCGGAGAAGTTGATCTTCATGCCGTGGGTCAGGTGACCGCCGTGGGCCAGGTTCAGGCCCATGATCGTGTCGCCCGGCTTCAGCAGCGCGAACATCGCGGCGGCGTTGGCCTGCGCACCGGAGTGCGGCTGCACGTTCGCGGCCTCGGCGCCGAACAGCGCCTTGATCCGGTCGATCGCGATCTGCTCGACGACGTCGACGTGCTCGCAGCCACCGTAGTAGCGGCGGCCCGGGTAGCCCTCGGCGTACTTGTTGGTGAGGACGGAGCCCTGGGCCTCCATGACGGCGACCGGAGCGAAGTTCTCCGACGCGATCATTTCCAGGGTCGACTGCTGGCGCACGAGCTCGGCGTCGACGGCTGCGGCGACGTCGGGGTCGAGTTCGTGAAGAGGGGTGTTCAGTACGGACATCAGGATCCCCTGGGGTCAGTTACCGGCGGTGAGGGAGGCGTACTCCTCGGCGGAGAGCACGTCCTTGGGCTCCTCCGAGATGCGCACCTTGAACAGCCAGCCGCCCTCGAACGGGGCGGAGTTCACCAGGGACGGGTCGTCGACGACGTCCTGGTTGGCCTCGACGACCTCACCGGAGACGGGGGAGTACAGGTCGCTGACCGACTTCGTCGACTCCAGCTCGCCACAGGTCTCGCCCTCGGTGACGGTCTGGCCGACCTCGGGGAGCTGGGCGTAGACGACGTCACCGAGCGCGTTGGCCGCGAACTCGGTGATGCCGACCGTCGCGACGCCGTCAACGACGTCCGACAGCCACTCGTGCTCCTTGGTGTAACGCAGCTGCTGGGGGGTGCTCATGACCTGATTCTCCTGGATGCGCGGGGGTGGAAACGAACGGTGGTCTTGGGTACTGCGACATCGCCGCACGGGGCACCCGGGCGGCAGGCCTGACTACAAGGACTACTTCTGCCGCTTGTAGAACGGCAGAGCGACGACCTCGTACGGCTCATGCGTACCGCGAATGTCGACGCCGACGCCGGAGGTGCCGGGCGCGGCGTGCGCCGCGTCGACGTACGCCATGGCGATCGGCTTGCCCAGGGTCGGGGACGGGGCGCCGGAGGTGACCTCGCCGATCACCTGGCCGTCGGCGACGACGGGGAAGCCGGCGCGCGGGACGCGGCGGCCCTCGGCGACCAGGCCGACCAGCTTGCGCGGCGGGTTGGTGGCGGCGCGCTCGGCGGCGGCCTCCAGGGCGGCGCGGCCGACGAAGTCGCCCTCCTTCTCGAACTTCACGACCCGGCCCAGACCCGCGTCGAACGGGGTGAGGGAGGTGGTCAGCTCGTGCCCGTACAGCGGCATGCCCGCCTCCAGGCGCAGGGTGTCGCGGCAGGACAGGCCGGCCGGGACCAGGCCGACGCCCTCGCCGGCCTTGGTCAGCGCCTGCCACAGCTCCACGGCGTGCTCGGGCGAGACGAACAGCTCGAAGCCGTCCTCGCCGGTGTAGCCCGTACGCGCGATGAGCGCGGGCACGCCGGCCACGGTGCCCGGCAGGCCGGCGTAGTACTTCAGCCCGTCCAGGTCGGCGTCGGTGAGGGAGGCGAGGATGCCGGGGGACTCCGGGCCCTGCACCGCGATCAGCGCGTACGCGTCGCGGTCGTCGCGGACCTCGGTGTCGAAGCCGGCCGCGCGCTCGGTCAGCGCGTCCAGAACGACCTGCGCGTTGGAGGCGTTCGCGACGACCATGTACTCGGTCTCGCCGAGGCGGTAGACGATCAGGTCGTCGACGATGCCGCCGTCTTCCCGGCAGATGTGCGTGTAGCGGGCGCGGCCGACGCCGACGGTGGAGATGTTGCCGACCAGCGCGTAGTCCAGGGCCTTGACGGCCTCCGGCCCGGTCAGGGTGATCTCGCCCATGTGGGAGAGGTCGAAGAGACCGGCCTTGGTGCGGACGGCGTTGTGCTCGTCGCGCTCGCTCGCGTACCGCAGGGGCATGTCCCAGCCCGCGAAGTCGGTCATGGTCGCACCGAGGGAACGGTGCAGCGCATCGAGGGCGGTCAGGCGGGGGGCAGTGCTCATGGGTGTGGCTCCCGGGTCCCAGGGCATGACATGACGAGGAGGGGTCCTCCCCATCTGTCATCGGAACCTGAGAGGTTCGCCGAGAGTTCCTGACGCGTCAGGGATCTCCGGCTTGCACCTTGGGTGGAGCTGCCGAGCAGCTCGCTTTTCAGATCTGCCTCATCCACGCGGTACGGGGCCTGAGAGATTCAAGGGAGGTTCTTGCTCCTTCGGCGCCCACGCACCGCCTTGCGGCGTGCGGGGACTCTCCCGCGCGGATTCAAGCGGCCGGTATGCAGTTGGTGATGCGGTTGGTCCAGATGGCGCACATCATTGCACGCCGTGGTGGTGATCGGGTGGGCGGGCCCGAAAGATCGTGCGGCTGTCCAGGGCGTGGACCGGACCCGTCCCGGAGCGTGGACCGGGGCGTGGACCGGAACCGAAGCTGCCGGATTACCGTCTCTTTACACTCAGTGGGCAAGGGTCCTGGTGACCCGATTCGGGGGAGGCGAGCACTGTGCGGAGATTCGTAGGTGCGGCGGCGGCCGCGGGGACCGTGGGTGCGGTGCCGACGCAGCGGGCCGGTGTTCCGGCCCGGGCGCGCGGGCACGAGGCCGGGCCCGTACGGGACCTGCGCGGACCGGGCGTGCGGGGCCCTCAGCGGCTCCGCTTCGCCGAGGGCGACATCGTGGTCGTGTCGGGCCTGCCGGGGGGCGGCAAGAGCACGCTGATCAAGCGGGCGGCGGCCGAGGGCGGGACCGAGGGCGGCGCCATCGACTCCCAGGACACCCGCGAGCGCTGGGAGCGCCGGATGCCGGGGGCTCTGCCGTACGCGGTGTACCGGCCGCTGGTGCGGGCCGCGCACTACTGGGGGCTGTGGCGGCACCTGCGCTCCGGGCGCTCCGTCGTCGTCCACGACTGCGGTACGCAGAGCTGGGTGCGGGGGCTCCTCGCGGCGGCGGCCCGGCGGCGGGGGCGCGCGCTGCACCTCCTCCTGCTCGACACCAGCCCCGAGGAGGCCCTGTCCGGGCAGGCGGCCCGGGGCCGCGGGGTCTCGGCGTACGCCTTCGCCCGCCACCGGGGCGCGGTGGCCCGCCTCCTGCGCGAAGCGGAAGCCGGCCGCCCGCCGGCGGGCTGCGCCTCGGCCACCCTCCTGGACCGCCGCTCCGCCGCCGCGGTGACCCGTATCGCCTTCCACGGCTGACGCCGCCGGGGCGGAGCCCCGGAGCGGCGCCGCAGACGAACGCTCGACCCCGGCGGAGCCGTGTCGGACCGGGCCGGTACCCTGCGGGGCGACGAAACGCGGGATCACGGAGGCACGTACATGCACAGCGGCGGCGGCTGGCCGGGTAATGAGCTGGAGCAGGTGCTCGGGGCGGCGCTCGGGCAGCCGGACGCCGGCGGGCGGATCCTGGAGGTGCTCGGGCGGAGCCAGGTGTGGGTGCCCCTGCCCGCCGGCGCCGGCGCCGAGCAGGGCGGCGCCGAGGGCCTGACCCTGCCCACCATGGACATCGGCGGCGCCGCGTACGTCCCGGTCTACAGCTCGGAGGCCCAGTTCCTCGCCTGCGTCGGCCCCGGCATGGACTTCACCGTGGCCCCCGCCGTCGAGTTCGCCCGCGGCCTGCCCCCGCAGCTCGGCATCGCGCTCAACCCCGAGGGCGCCGTCGGCGTCCCCCTCCCCCCGCCCGCCGTCGCGGAGCTCTGCCGCAGCGGCCGGACCCCCCTCGACGGTCCCACCACCGGCGGCCGGGTCCGGCTCTACGAGCCCGACTGGCAGGAGGACCCGGTGGACTTCCTGGCCGCCGCCGCGGAGGAGTTCCGGGCGACCGGGGTGGTCTCCGCCGCCCACCGCTGCCTCGCGAGCATCGAGGGAGGCGAGCCGCAACTGTTCATCGGTGTCCGACTGGTGGGATGGGAGCCCGAGACCCGGAACGCCCCGATGGACGCCCTCGGGCGGGCCCTGACCCGCGTACCGCCGCCCTGGCCCGTGCAGTTGATCCTGCTGGACGCGGCCGAGGACCCGGTCACGGACTGGATTCGTGAGCGCGTACGCCCCTTCTACCTCCCGTAGGGCCGCTTAAGCTGTTCTCGCGTTGACGTCGGGCGGAAGAAGAGACGAAGAGGGGTACCGGGTGAGTGCGTCAGGCACGGCCGCGGCCGGACAGGTCGAGCACATGCTGCGCCAGGTGACTCCCGGGCGCTACGAAAGCTACGAGTCGCTCCTGCACGCCCTCGCCGAGGGCCGGCTGTGGATGCTGCTGTGGCAGGGGCAGCCGGGCTCACCGGACGCCCAGTACGGCGGCATGGAGGTCGAGGGCCTGGGTTACGCGCCCTGCGTGACCTCCCCGCAGGAGCTGGCCGCCAGCGGCTGGGGCCGGGGCTACGAGGTCGTCACCGGCCGGGACATCGCCCGCGCGCTCTATCCCGACCGCTGGGGCCTGTGGCTCAATCCGCACGCCCAGGGCGGCGGCGTCGGCATCCCGTGGGCGGACCTGCGCCGGATCGCCACCGGCCTGGACCGGATGCCGGCCGGCCCGCTGCGGATGTCCGAGCCCGCCATCGAGCTGCCGCAGTTCTACGGGCTGCTGACCCAGCACGCCCACCGGACGCCCGCCGTCCGCTCACTGCGCCGCGCCTGGGTGCAGCCCGCGCTCGGGTCCCCGTACCTCGCGGTGGGGCTCGACCTCTACGACGCCTCCGCGCCCGCGCTGGAGTCCGTACGGGAGATGATGCGCCAGTCGGTCGGCGTCGTGCCCGAGGGCGTACCCGTGTGCACGGTGGCGCTCGCGGACGAGCACGACCCCGTCGCGATGTGGCTGCGCGCGCAGACCCGCCCGTTCTACGACCGCGAGGGCCAGGCACCCGCTTACTGACGGGTAGAAACCTGCACTTCCGGACATCCGCATATTGAGACATCCGTCTCGAAGGCCGCACCGATCACATCGGTGCGGCCTTCGCCATATCCGCCGAATCAGCCCAAGATCCTTGCCTGAAATGGCAGTTGGGTGGGATGTCCGTTCCGCGTCGAACGGGCGGAGTTTCACCGCTCAACAGACCTTGCCGTTCGGATAACGGAAGGTGTAGCCGCAGATCACGGTTGCGCATCACATCCCCGACGGGTCTGGCGGCCGATCGAGACGCCGTTGAAGACTCCCCCCACCGAAGGCAGGTCAGTCCCGCAACCACCAGCTCTTCACGTGCACTTCAGACGCATTTCGCGTCAATCGCACCATCAGCGACGCCGAAAGAACCAAGCCGCCACAGCGGCGGGCATGGGCCGGCCACAGTCGGCCGAGAGGGGTCCCCACCACGATGACGGCACCACTGCACGACACCAGCGCGGCCGAGCCCGCAGCCGTGGCCGCCCCGGAAGTTCCGCAGAAGGCGATCGAGGGGCGCTCGCCGTGGCGGATCGCCTGGCTGCGCCTCAAGCGCGACAAGGTCGCCCTGGCCGGCGGTGTCGTCGTGCTCCTGCTGATCCTCGTCGCGATCTTCGCGCCGCTGATCGTCAAGGCCTTCGGCCACCCGCCGGAGGAGCTGCACGAGGACCTGCTGGACCCGCTGCTCGGCTTGCCGGCCGGCGACTGGGGCGGCATGAACGGCGACTTCCTGCTGGGCATCGAGCCGGTCAACGGCCGCGACGTGTTCAGCCGGATCGTCTACGGCGCCCGGATCTCGCTGCTGGTGGCCTTTCTGTCCGCCTTCGTGGCGGTCTCGCTGGGCACCGTCTTCGGCGTCATCGCCGGATACTTCGGCGGTTGGGTCGACGCGGCCATCAGCCGCGTCATGGACCTGCTGCTGGCCTTCCCGCAGCTGCTCTTCATCATCGCGCTGATCTCGGTGGTCCCCAGCAAGCTGTGGGGCTTCGAGGGATCGGGCCTGCGCATCGCGGTGCTGGTGCTCGTCATCGGCTTCTTCGGGTGGCCGTACATCGGCCGCATCGTCCGCGGGCAGACCCTGTCGCTGCGCGAACGCGAGTACGTCGAAGCGGCCCGGAGCCTCGGCGCCGGCCGCGCGTACATCCTCTTCCGCGAACTGCTTCCGAACCTGGTGGCGCCCATCACCGTCTACTCGACGCTGATGATCCCCACCAACGTGCTGACCGAGGCCGCCCTGAGCTTCCTCGGAGTCGGCGTCAAGCCGCCCACGCCGTCCTGGGGAGAGACCCTCTCCACGGCAGTGCGGACCTACGAGGACGATCCGCTCTTCATGATCTTCCCCGGCGTAGCGATCTTCATCACCGTGCTGGCCTTCAACCTCTTCGGCGACGGCGTCCGCGACGCCCTCGACCCGAAGGGTTCCCGCTAGCAGCCGCAGGGCGCACACCAGATCCCGGCTTCGAGTTTCGAGCCGTAAGTAACCAGTACACCGGAACTACAACGGAGGGTTGCGAGCATCGTGACTACCCATCGCACGTCGAAGCGCAGGCTTGCCGCTGGCACGGCCGTCGTGCTCGCGGCCATGCTCACCGCCACCGCCTGTGGCGGCAGCGACAAGAAGGACGACAAGCCCGCCGGCGCCGCAGGATTCAACGCGGGCATAGGCAAGATCGCCAACGCGTCGGACAAGAAGGGCGGCGAGCTCAAGTTCGTCGGTACCCAGGAAGCCGACTCGTGGGACCCGCAGCGTGGTTACTACGGCTTCATGTGGGACTTCTCCCGCTACTACGCGCGTCAGCTGGTCAGCTACAAGGCGGCCCCGGGTGAGCAGAGCACCGAGCTGGTGCCCGACCTCGCCACCGCGAAGGCCGAGATCAGCGACGGCGGCAAGACCTACAAGTACACCCTCAAGGACAACGTGACCTGGGAGGACGGCACCCCCGTCACCGCCCAGGACGTCAAGTACGGCATCGAGCGCACCTGGGCCCAGGACGTCATCTCCGGCGGCCCGGTCTACCTGATGCAGGTCCTCGACCCGAAGACCGAGTACCAGGGCCCGTACAAGGACACCGCCCCGGACAAGCTCGGCCTCAAGGCGATCGAGACCCCGGACGCGAAGACCATCATCTTCAAGCTCCCGGCGCCCAACGGTGACTTCGAGCAGATGCTGGCCATGCCCGCGGCGAGCCCGGTCAAGCAGGAGAAGGACACGGCGGCCAAGTACGGCCTGAAGCCCTTCTCCAACGGCCCGTACAAGATCGACTCGTACGAGCCCAACAAGAGCATGAAGCTCTCGCGCAACGACAAGTGGAAGCCCGAGTCGGACACCATCCGCAAGGCGCTCCCGGACTCCATCTCGGTCACGTTCATGGCGAACGCGGACGACATGGACAAGCGCCTGATGAACGGCGAGTTCGACCTGGACATCAACGCGACCGGCATCGGCCAGGCGGCCCGCGCCACCGCGCTGAAGGACCACAAGGAGAACCTGGACAACGGCCAGACCGGCTTCATCCGGTACGCCGTCATGCCGACCACCGTCGCGCCGTTCGACAACGTCGAGTGCCGCAAGGCCGTCATCTACGCGGCCGACCACAAGTCCCTGCAGACCGCCCGCGGCGGCCCGCAGGCCGGTGGCGACATCGCCCCGAACATGCTCCCGGCCGGCATCAAGGGCTCCGACCCGACGTACGACCCGTACGGTGTCCTGAAGAACGACGGCAAGCCGGACGCGGAGAAGGCCAAGGCCGCGCTGAAGGCCTGTGGCAAGGAGTCGGGCTTCAAGACCACGATCGCGGTCCGCAACAACAAGCCGGTCGAGGTCGCGACCGCCGTCTCGCTGCAGAACGCCCTGAAGCAGGTCGGCATCGAGGCCGACGTCGACCAGTTCGACGGCGCCCAGACCTCCGGCATCATCGGTTCGCCGAAGGTGGTCAAGGAGAAGGGCTACGGCATCATCATCATGGGCTGGGGCGCCGACTTCCCGACCGGTCAGGGCTTCTCCCAGCCGCTGGTCGACGGCCGCTTCATCCTGCAGAGCGGTAACAACAACTTCTCCGAGCTGAACGACCCGGCGGTCAACAAGCTGTTCGACGACGCCATCGCGGAGACCGACCCGGCCAAGGCCGGCGACATCTACAAGCAGATGAACCAGAAGGTCTCCGAGGCCGCGGTCTACCTTCCCTTCGTCTACGACAAGACGATCACCTGGCGCTCCACCCGGCTGACGAACGCCTACACCTCGGACGCCTACAACGGTCGCTACGACTACGCGTCCCTCGGCGTCACCAAGTAACACCCGTCAGACCAGGCTCAGTTCCAGTTTCCAGTGTTCCAGTGCCACACCCGCTAGGCACGAAGGGCAGGTGATGGCCGCGGTTACGGCTTGGGGGCGCTCTCCAGAAGAGGGCGCCCCCGGGCCGCAGCCAGGCCGAGCGCAGTGCTTGCATATCTCACCCGACGGATCTTCGCCGTCATCGTCATGCTGTTGGTCATCACGCTGGTGACCTTCGGAATCTTCTTCCTCTTCCCGAAGCTGATCGGGACCGATCCGGCTCTGTACTTCGTCGGGAAGCAGTCCGACCCCGCCGCGATCGAGGGCATCCGGCAGAAGATGGGTCTCAACGACCCGATCCTCGTCCAGTTCGGCAAGTTCGTCGTCGGGCTGGTGGCGGGTCGTACGTACGCCAACGGCTCCGACGTCACGCAATGCGCCGCGCCCTGCTTCGGCTACTCCTTCAAGACCGAGCAGGAGGTCTGGCCGCTGCTGCTGGACTGGCTGCCGGTCACCCTCTCCCTCGCCGCCGGCGCCGTCGTCATCTGGGTCATCGGCGGTGTCGCCACCGGCGTCCTCTCCGCCCTCAAGCGCGGTACGGTCCTGGACCGTTCGGCGATGGGCGTCGCCCTCGCGGGCGTCTCCCTCCCCATCTACTTCACGGGCATGCTCTTCATCGCCTTCTTCTCCGACCAGCTCGGCTGGTTCGGCAGGCCCGAGGCGACCTTCGCCGAGGATCCCGGCAAGTGGTTCAACGGCATGGTCCTGCCGTGGGTCTCGCTCGCCTTCCTCTACGCGGCGATGTACGCGCGCCTCACCCGCGCCACCATGCTCGAAGTCCTCAACGAGGACTACATCCGCACGGCCCGCGCCAAGGGCCTGACGGAACCGGTCGTCATCGGCAAGCACGCCATGCGCTCGACGATGACCCCGATCCTGACCGTCCTCGGCCTGGACCTCGGCGCCCTGATGGGCGGCGCGGTGCTCACCGAGTCCACGTTCTCGCTGCACGGCCTCGGCTACAGCGCCGTCCGCGCCATCAGCGACCACGACCTGCCGGTCATCCTCGGCATCACCCTGATCTCCGCCTTCTTCGTCGTCGCGGCGAACCTCATCGTTGACCTCATGTACGCGGTGATCGACCCCCGAGTGAGGCTGTCATGACCGAACTGACCAAGACCGGAGCTCTCAACGAGCCCGTCGGCGGCCCGGGGGAGCCCTCCGGCTCCTTCCTCGAGGTCCGCGACCTCAAGGTGCACTTCCCGACCGAGGACGGCCTGGTCAAGTCGGTCGACGGACTCTCCTTCTCGCTGGAGAAGGGCAAGACCCTCGGCATCGTGGGCGAGTCCGGCTCCGGCAAGTCCGTCACCTCGCTGGGCATCATGGGCCTGCACCGCGTGGGCCAGTACGGCCGCCAGCGGGCCCGGATCTCCGGAGAGATCTGGCTCAACGGCAAGGAGCTGCTCTCCGCCGACGAGGACGAGGTGCGCAGGCTGCGCGGCCGGGAGATCGCGATGATCTTCCAGGACCCGCTGTCCGCGATGCACCCGTACTTCACCATCGGCAAGCAGATCGCCGAGGCCTACCGGGTGCACAACAAGGTCGACAAGAAGGTCGCCCGCACGCGGGCGGTCGAGCTCCTCGACCGCGTGGGCATCCCCGAGCCGCACAAGCGGGTCGACAACTACCCGCACGAGTTCTCCGGCGGCATGCGCCAGCGCGCGATGATCGCGATGGCGCTGGTCAACAACCCCGAACTGCTCATCGCGGACGAGCCGACGACCGCCCTGGACGTCACCGTCCAGGCCCAGATCCTCGACCTCATCCGGGACCTGCAGAAGGAGTTCGGCTCCGCGGTCATCATGATCACGCACGACCTCGGCGTGGTCGCCGAGATGGCCGACGAACTCCTCGTGATGTACGGCGGCCGGTGCGTCGAGCGGGGCACCGCCGAGAAGGTCTTCTACGAGCCCCGTCACCCGTACACCTGGGGCCTGCTGGGCTCGATGCCGCGCATCGACCGCGAGCAGACCGAGCGCCTCATCCCGGTCAAGGGCTCGCCGCCCAGCCTGATCAACATCCCGAGCGGCTGCGCCTTCAACCCCCGATGCCCGTACGCCGACGTACCCAAGGGCAACGTGACCCGCACGGTCCGGCCGGAGCTGGTCGAGGAGGACGGCAACCGCCACTGGTCCGCCTGCCACATGTCGGCGGAGGAGCGGACCCGGATCTGGACCGAAGAGATTGCGCCGAAGCTGTGACCGACACGCCTGACAAGAAGAAGACGGCCACCGCGTCCATCCCGGCGCAGGCCACCGGCTCTCCCGACGCCGTCGCCGCTCCCGATGTACTCCTCAAGGTCACCGGGCTGACGAAGCACTTCCCGATCACCAAGGGACTGCTGCGCAGGCAGGCCGGCGCGGTCAAGGCCGTCGACGGCATCGACTTCGACGTCCGGCGCGGGGAGACCCTCGGGGTCGTGGGCGAGTCCGGCTGCGGCAAGTCCACCATGGGCCGGCTGATCACGCGGCTGCTCGAACCGACCGGCGGTACCGTCGAGTTCGAGGGCAAGGACATCACGCACCTGGGCGTGGCGGGCATGCGCCCGATGCGCCGCGACGTGCAGATGATCTTCCAGGACCCGTACGGCTCGCTGAACCCGCGCCACACGGTGGGCACCATCATCAGCGCGCCGTTCAAGCTCCAGGGGGTCACCCCGGAGGGCGGCCTGAAGGCCGAGGTCCAGCGGCTGCTGTCCCTGGTGGGCCTCAACCCGGAGCACTACAACCGATACCCGCACGAGTTCTCCGGCGGCCAGCGGCAGCGCATCGGCATCGCGCGGGCGCTCGCGCTCAAGCCGAAGCTGGTGGTGGCGGACGAGCCCGTCTCGGCGCTGGACGTCTCCATCCAGGCCCAGGTGGTCAACCTGCTGGACGACCTCCAGGAGGAGCTCGGCCTCACGTACGTGATCATCGCGCACGACCTGTCGGTCATCCGGCACGTGTCGGACCGCATCGCGGTGATGTACCTCGGCAAGATCGTCGAGCTGGCCGACAACAAGTCGCTGTACGACGCGCCGATGCACCCGTACACGACGGCCCTGATGTCGGCGGTGCCGGTCCCGGACCCGCGCCGGCGCGGCGCGAAGAGCGGCCGGATCCTGCTCAAGGGTGACGTGCCGTCGCCGATCTCGCCGCCGAGCGGCTGCCGCTTCCACACGCGGTGCTGGAAGGCGACGGAGATCTGCACGACGAAGGAGCCGCCGCTGGTGGCCCTGAAGACGGGCCACCAGGTGGCCTGCCACCACCCGGAGAACGCCCCCGACCAGGCCCCGGGCGACAAGCCCCTGCCGGGAGCGTCGGACGCGGTGGACACGATTTCGGAGTAGCCCCCGAAACCCGGCGGGGCCGGCCGGCCCGACCCCGCCGGCCCCGCGCCGCGCCCCGGCAACCCCACGCGTCCCCCGACGGGCGACAATGGCCCGGTGCCCCACGATCTCTTCCCGGCGGAGATCCAGCATGCCCTGGACCTCGCCGGCATCTTCGTCTTCGCCACCGCCGGCGCCCTGCTCGCAGTCCGCAAGAACTTCGACGTCTTCGGCATCGCCGTCCTCGCCCTGGTCACCGCGCTCGGCGGTGGCCTCTTCCGCGACCTGGTCATCGGCGCCGTTCCCCCGGCCGCCTTCGGCGAGCTCAGCTTCTTCATCACCCCGCTCGTCGCCGCCGGGATCGTCTACTTCCTGCATCCCGAGGTCCAGCGGATCAACCGGGCCATCAACGTCTTCGACGCGGCCGGCCTCGGCCTGTTCTGCGTGACGGGCACGACCAAGGCGTACGGCTTCGGCCTCGGCCTCACCGCGTCCGCCGCGCTGGGCGTGGCGACCGCCGTCGGCGGCGGCGTCCTGCGCGACGTGCTCGTCAACGAAGTGCCCTCGCTGCTGCGCGACCGTGAGATGTACGCCGTCCCCGCCGTCGTCGGGGCCTCGATGGTCGCCCTCTGCATCCGCTTCGACGCCCTCAACGCCTTCACCACCGGTCTGGCGATCGTCACCACGTTCGTCCTGCGGCTCCTCGCGATGCACTACCACTGGCGGGCTCCGCTGGCCTGGAACCGACGCTCGTCCGTGGCCGAAGAGCCGTAACCAAACCGGACCTCGCAAAGCTACCGCTTAGTAGCAAGCCGGTGTACCGTCGTTTACATGTCACATGCAGCTGCCAAGGCAACCATCGGCGACAGCGAGTTCGACCGCGACACCACCGTCACCGCCCGTGCGGACGAGCCCGGGGTGTACGACGCGGAACTCTCCGCCGGCTGGACGATCATCACCGCCGTCAACGGCGGCTACCTGCTGGCCCTGGTGGGCCGGGCCCTGTCGGCGGCCCTCCCGCACCCGGACCCGTTCACCGTCTCAGCGCACTACCTGACCTCCTCGGTGCCCGGCCCCGCGGTGATCCGCACGCAGGTCGTCCGGGTCGGCCGCACCCTCTCCACCGGCCAGGCCTCGCTGTTCCAGTACGACGAGAACGGCGTCGAGGTCGAGCGCATCCGCGTCCTCGCCTCCTACGGTGACCTCGCCTCGCTCCCCGAGGACGTCCGCACCACCGCCATCGCGCCCGTGATGCCGGCCTACGAGGACTGCCTCGGCGCCGAGGCGGGCTCGGCCCCGATCCCCGGCAGCTCCGCGATCGTCGACCGGCTCCGGCTGCGTCTGGACCCGGCGACCGCGGGCTGGGCCGTCGGCGCGCCCTCGGGCAAGGGGGAGATGCGGGCCTGGTTCGAGCTGGCCGACGGCCGCGACGCCGATCCGCTGTCCATGCTCCTCGCGGTCGACGCGCTGCCGCCGACCGTCTTCGACCTGGGCCTGATCGGCTGGGCCCCGACGGTGGAACTCACCACCCACATCCGCCGCCGCCCCGCTCCGGGCCCGCTCCGGGTGTCCATCACCACCCGGAACCTGGCCGGTGGCTTCCTGGAGGAGGACGCCGAGGTCTGGGACTCCGCGAACCACCTGGTGGCCCAGTCCCGCCAACTGGCCCGCGCCCCCCGCCAGTCCTGACCCGGCCTCCGCCGGGCAAATCCAGTCCCGGCCTCCGCCGGGTAAACCAGCCCCGCCGGCGTTTGAGGCGCGGGGTCCGGGGCGGAGCCCCGGGTCCTCTCAGCCCGTCCGGCGTTTGAGGACCGGGGTTCGGGGTGGAGTCCCGGCTGGGGTCCCCCCCGGACGGAGTCTGGGGGATGGAGAAAGGGCGGGGCGGGGACCGGCTCCGCGCAGCGGCCCCACCCGCGCAGTCGCCCGCCCACGCGCAAGCCCCCCGCCCGGGAGAGCCAAGGCCCCGGCCCGGGAGAGCGAAGGCCCCCGCCGGGGAGAGCCAAGGTCCCGCCGGGGGGCAAGCGCACCGGACGCGACTCGTAGAATCGGGGGATCATGGCCTACCTCGACCACGCCGCAACCACCCCCATGCTGCCGGAGGCCGCCGCGGCGATGACCGCGCAGTTCTCCGCGACGGGGAACGCGTCCTCCCTCCACGCCGCCGGCCGCCGGGCCCGCCGCACCGTCGAGGAGGCCCGCGAGGCCTTCGCCGAGGCGATCGGCGCGCGCCCGAGCGAGGTGGTCTTCACCGCCGGCGGCACGGAGGCCGACAACCTCGCCGTCAAGGGCCTGTACTGGGCCCGGCGCGACGCCGACCCCGCCCGCACCCGGGTCCTCGCCAGCCCCGTCGAGCACCACGCCGTGCTCGACGCCGTCCACTGGCTCGCCGAGCACGAGGGCGCGCAGGTCGAGTACCTGCCCGTGGACCACTACGGCCGCGTGCACCCCGAGGCCTTCCGCGAAGCCGTCGAGCGCAACCCCGAGGACGTGGCCCTCGCCACGGTCATGTGGGCCAACAACGAGATCGGCACCGTCATGCCGGTCCGTGAACTGGCCGACGTCGCGGGCGAGTACGGGATCCCACTGCACTCCGACGCCGTCCAGGCCTTCGGGCAGCTCGACGTCCGCTTCGGCGACAGCGGCCTCGCCGCGATGACCGTCAGCGGCCACAAGGTCGGCGGCCCCTACGGCATCGGCGCCCTGCTCCTCGGCCGCGACCAGACGCCCGTACCCGTCCTGCACGGCGGCGGCCAGGAGCGGCACGTGCGCTCCGGGACCCTCGACGTGCCGGCCATCGCCTCCTTCGCGGTGGCGGCCGTACTGGCCGCGGAACGGCGCGAGCGGTTCGCCGCCGAGATCGGCGCCCTGCGCGACGAACTCGTCGCCGCCGTCCGCGCGGCCGTGCCGGACGCCGTCCTCGGGGGCGACCCCGACGACCGGCTCCCGGCCAACGCCCACTTCAGCTTCCCCGGCTGCGAGGGCGACTCCCTGCTCCTGCTGCTCGACGCCCAGGGCATCGAGTGCTCCACCGGATCGGCCTGCACCGCCGGTGTGGCCCAGCCCAGCCACGTCCTGCTGGCCACCGGCACCGACCCGAAGCTGGCCCGCGGCACCCTGCGCTTCTCCCTGGGGCACACCTCCACCAAGGAGGACGTGGCGGCCCTGGCCGCGGCCATCGGCCCGGCCGTGGAACGCGCCCGCACGGCGGGCCTCAGCTGAGCCCCCGGGCCCTATGACGACAGGTGCGACCGCACGAGGGCGATGTACCTGTCCCAGTCCCAGTGCGGGCCGGGATCCGTGTGGTCGGCGCCCGGGACCTCGGAGTGCCCCAGGATGTGCTTGCGGTCCGCGGGTATGCCGTAGCGGCGGCAGACGTCCGCCGCCAGTACGGCCGATGCCGCGTACATCGTGTCCGTGAAGTCCTTGGGCCGGTCCACGTAGCCCACGTGCTCGATCCCGACGCTGCGCTCGTTCATCGAGCGGCTGCCCGAGTGGAAGGCCACGTCGAGCTCCCGCACCATCTGCTCCACATGACCGTCCCCGCGCACGATGTAGTGTGCCGACGCCTTGTGCCAAGGGTTCTTGAAGGCGTCCACCGAGGACTCGAAGCCGCCCTGGGTGACGTGCACGACGATCCGGTCCACCCGGTAGTCGTCCGGCCGGTCCGCCAACCGCCAGTTCGCCGGCGAGGCCGCCGTCCAGCTCGCGCCCGCGTGGTCCAGCTCGCCCTCCTTGCGCGGCTTGGCCACACCGGGCACCAGCCACCAGCCCCGGCGGATCTCGTCCCGCCCGGCGATCGCCGCCACCGTGAAGATCCCGAGCCCCCCGAACAGCACCGCCCTGCGGGTCCGGCTCCTGCCCGGCGGCTTCTTCCCCTCGCCGTTCGCCTGCTTCCCCATGTGATCCACCCCCCACAGCCGATAACGCGCTGTGACCCCTTGCGGTTCCCCGTACCCTGGACGGTGCTATGACTGAGAACCTGCCGCGCACCGCCCGCCCCCTTCGCGTCCTGGCCGCCATGTCCGGCGGAGTGGACTCCGCCGTCGCCGCCGCCCGCGCGGTCGAAGCCGGGCACGACGTGACCGGCGTCCACCTGGCGCTCTCCGCGAACCCGCAGTCCTTCCGGACCGGCGCCCGGGGCTGCTGCACCATCGAGGACTCCCGCGACGCCCGCCGCGCGGCCGACGTCATCGGCATCCCCTTCTACTGCTGGGACCTCGCCGAGCGCTTCCGCGAGGACGTGGTGGAGGACTTCGTCTCCGAGTACGAGGCCGGACGCACCCCGAACCCCTGCCTGCGCTGCAACGAGAAGATCAAGTTCGCGGCGCTGCTCGACAAGGCCCTCGCCCTCGGCTTCGACGCCGTCTGCACCGGCCACTACGCGACCATCGTGGAGAAGGAGGACGGCACGCGCGAGATGCACCGCGCCTCCGACATGGCCAAGGACCAGTCGTACGTCCTCGGCGTCCTCGACGAGAAGCAGCTGGCCCACGCCCTCTTCCCGCTCGGTGACACGATCACCACGAAGGACGAGATCCGGGCCGAGGCCGAGCGCCGCGGTCTGGCCGTCGCGAAGAAGCCCGACAGCCACGACATCTGCTTCATCGCCGACGGCGACACCCAGGGCTTCCTCGCGAAGCGCCTCGGCAAGGCCGAGGGCGACATCGTCGACGAGGCGACCGGCGAGAAGGTCGGCACCCACGACGGGGCGTACGGCTTCACCATCGGCCAGCGCAAGGGCCTGCGCATCGGCCACCCGGCCCCCGACGGCAAGCCGCGCTACGTCCTCGACATCTCCCCGGTGAACAACACCGTCACCGTCGGCCCCGCCGAGGCCCTCGACGTCATCGCCCTGACCGCGATCCGCCCCCGCTGGTGCGGCTCCACGGCCGCCGCCCCGGGCACGTACACCGCCCAGCTGCGCGCCCACGGCGGCGAGGCCGAGGTCTTCGCCGAGCTCGTCGACGGCGAGCTGCGCGTCTCCTTCACCGAGCCGGTCCGCGGCGTGGCCCCCGGCCAGGCGATCGTGCTCTACGACGGCACGCGCGTGGTCGGCTCCGCCACCATCGCCACGACGCGGCGGGCAGCGGCCGCCGCGCTCTGACCAGCCCCTGGTGCGGGCGGCGGGCGGCGCGGCCAGACTCGGAAGTGCGGAACCCGGGGGCGGGAGGGGCAGGAACCTCCGGGCCGTACCGCCGAGGGGACACCACATGAGCACCTCAACCCACCGCGTCCGCCGTCTGACCGTGGCCGCCTGTGCGGCATCGCTGCTGTTCAGCGGGGCCGCGGCGGGCGTGGCCGTCGCGGCCGTGCCCGACACCGTGCGGGACTCGAACGCCGACGAGATCGTCCAGCTGGTCAATGCGGAGCGGGTCAAGGCCGGCTGCGAGCCGCTGACCGTGAACGCCCAGCTCACCCAGGCCGCGCAGGCCCACGCCGAGGACATGGCCAAGAACAACCTCACCGGCCACACAGGCTCCGACGGCTCCAACGAGGAGACCCGGCTCGACCGGGTCGGCTACAACTGGAGCGCCTGGGCCGAGAACGTCTCCGGCCCGGGCTACCCCGACTCCAAGGCCCACGTCGTCGGATGGATGAACAGCAGCGGCCACAAGGGCAACATCGTGAACTGCAACTTCACCGAGACGGGCGTCGGAGTCTCCGGCGACCGAGCCGTCCAGATGTTCGGCAGGCCCATGTGACGCCACCGCGTCGGCCCGGTCCGCCGGGCGCCTCGGGCGCGCCCGGCATGCCCGGCCCGGCCGTCAGGCCACCTTGAGGACGATCTTGCCGGTGGTGCGGCCCAGCTCGCCGATCTCGTGGGCCTTCCCGGCCTCCGCCAGCGGCAGCACCGTCTCGATGACCGGGCGCAGCCTGCCCTCCTCCACCAGGGCCGCGATCTGCACCAGGCCCCGGAAGTCCGGCTCGACCAGGGTCCAGCCGGTGCGGACGCCCTCCGCCTGCGCCGGTACGCCGTCCGGGGAGGGCAGGGTCACCAGGTGCCCGCCGGGCTTGAGGACCTTCAGCGACCGCTCGCCGTTGTCCCCGCCGAGGGAGTCGATCACCACGTCCACGTCCGAGACCGCCTCGGTGAAGTCCGCCGACCGGTAGTCGATCAGTTCATCGGCACCCAGTTCGCGCAGCAGGCCGTGCTTGGCCTCGCTGGCCGTGCCGATCACGTACGCGCCGAGCGCCTTGGCGATCTGCACCGCGAAGTGGCCGACGCCGCCCGCCGCCGCGTGGACCAGCACCCGCTGCCCGGCGGTGACCCCGGCCGTGTCCACCAGCGCCTGCCAGGCGGTCAGCGCCGCCAGCGGCAGCGCGGCCGCCTCCACGTGGTTCAGCGAGGCGGGCTTGCGGGCGAAGTGCCGAGCCGCGCCCACCACGTACTCGGCGTACCCGCCGGCCTGGCGCGGGAAGCTCGGCATCCCGTACACCTCGTCGCCGGGGGAGTAGAGGGTCACGCCGGGGCCGACCGCCTCCACGGTGCCCGAGACGTCCCAGCCGACGATCGGGACCTCGCCCCAGGCGATCAGGCCGCCGCTGGCCCGCGTCTTCCAGTCGACCGGGTTCACGCCCGCCGCGTGGACGCGCACCAGGATCTCGTTCAGGCCCGGCTCGGGCCGCTCGATCTCCTGCTCGACCAGGGTCTCGGGGCCGCCCCACTGGCTCACGACGATCGCGCGCATGTCTGTTCTCCTCGTTTCGTTCGAGTACCTCGGTACCGGGGGTTTTCCCCGGCGACGCGTCCCAGATTCGGGCAGCGCGGCAGTCGGTGGTGTTGGCCGAATGGCCACTATGTGACAGGATCTGGCCATGGGCGAAATGAGTGAATCGACCACTGTGCCCGCGGCGGCGGAGCAGGGGAGCGGCGGACGGGACCGGCACCGGATCGCGGTGCTCGCCCTGCCCGGCTTCCCCCCGTTCGAGCTGGGAATCCCCTCCCGCGTCTTCGGCAGCGCCGTGGACGAGGCCGGCGAGGCCCTCTACGAGGTCGTCGTCTGCACCGCCGACGGCCGTCCCGTGCTCAGCGACTCCGGGTTCACCCTCCAGCCCGCCGCGGGGCCCGAGGCCCTCGCCACCGCCGACACCGTGATCGTCCCGCCCACCCACGCCATGCCCGAGCTGGCCGACGGGGGCCCGCTGCCACCCGAGGTGGCCGAGGCCATCGCCGGCATCCGCCCAGGCACCCGCCTGGTCTCGATCTGCTCCGGCTCCTACGTGCTGGCCGCCGCCGGACTCCTCGACGGCCGCCCCGCCACCACGCACTGGAACCTCGCCACCGAGTTCCGCCGGGCCTACCCCCGGGTCCGCGTCGACGAGGACGTCCTCTTCGTCGACGACGGCGACGTCCTGACCTCCGCCGGGGTCTCCGCCGGAGTCGACCTGTGCCTCCACCTGATCCGCCGCGACCACGGCGTCGCCGTCACCAACCGCGCCGCCCGCATGTGCGTCGTACCGCCCTGGCGCGACGGCGGCCAGGCCCAGTACATCGACCGGCCCGTCCCCGAGCCCACCGTCGCCACCACCACCGCCACCCGCGCCTGGGCCCTGGACCACCTCGACGAACCACTGACCCTCGCCGAGCTCGCCGCCCACGCCCGGATGAGCCTGCGCACCTTCACCCGGCGCTTCCGCGACGAGGTCGGCATGACCCCGGTCCAGTGGCTCACCGGGCAACGCCTCGAAGCCGCCCGCCACTTGCTGGAGACCACCGACCTCCCCGTCGACCTGGTCGCCCACCGCTCCGGCTTCGGCTCCGGCAACTCCCTGCGCCAGCACATGCGTACCGCCTTCGGGGTCTCCCCGATCGGCTACCGGCGTACCTTCCAGGCCCGGGACATGACCTCGGAGGTCATCGCCACCGCGGCCCTTCCTTGACAAGATCGGATCAACAAGCCGATCAGCCAGGGAACTTGTGGAGGCCGCACCATGACCGCGTACGCCATCGGACACATCCGTCCCGAGACGATGAACGAGGACATCCTGCGCTACGTCGAGGAGATCCAGGCCACGATGGACCCCTTCGGCGGCCGCTTCCTCGTCCACGGCAAGGAGGTCGAGGTCAAGGAGGGACCCTGGCCCGGCACGGTCGTGATCATCGGCTTCCCGGACATCGAGAAGGCCCGCGCCTGGTACGACTCGGACGCCTACCAGGCCCTCATACCGCTGCGCACCGACCACATCGCGGGCGAGGTCATCCTGGTCGAGGGCGTCCCGGCCGACTACGACCCCACGAAGACGGCCGCGGCCCTGCGCGAAGCCGCCGGTCTCTGACGATGGGCAACCGCGCCGTCTTCGTCATCGCCGGGCCCGAGGGGCACACCCGCCACCGCTCCTCCTTCGGGGCGGTGGACCTGGTCCTCGACCTCCTCGGCGGGCCGGAAGCGGCGCTGCCGTTCATGCGCGACCACGCCGTCGAGGAGGGCTGGTACCCCGACGACATGGTCGAGGCGGGCGTACTCGCCGACCCGGCCCGAAGGCTCCTGCTGCTCTTCGCCTGGGAGGGGCCGACCGCCTCCCCGCGCACCCGGGCCGCCACCCTGGAGCTGCTGAGGTGCGCGTGGCCCGGGTGGGAGGTGCGCTGGCTGTACGACGGCCAGCGCGGGCTGCGCACCCACCTCGGCCTCGACCCGGGGGAGGAGGCCGCCGCCGTGTACCCCGGCCCGGCGCTGGAGCCGGGCGACGAGGAGCTCGCCGACCCCGACCCGATGGTGGCCGTGGTGACCACCGAGGACGGGCGCTGCCACGTCCTGGCCGACATCGAGGACCACCCGGTCGAGGAGGGGCCGGCCCTGCTGGACCGGCTCCGCGACGCCCCGGACCACGGGAGCCACCGGCTTGGGGCGGAGGCGGGGATCCACGTGGACCCGGAACGGCGCAGGGTCGGCTGGTGGCTGAACACGGCCCGGTCCCGCCCGGCCGAGGCGCGCTGGCCCGGCTGGACCGTGGAGTTCTGGGAGGACCGCCGGGAAGAGCACCGGCGGGCCTCCGGCGGCCGCTTCGACCCGCCCGCGCCGGATCGCGCCGCCGCGCTGGCCTGCGTACGGGACGAGGCGCTGGAGCGGTGGTCCGGGCCCCGGCACGACGTACGGGCCGGGCTCGCGGCCGCGCACCCGCACATGGTGCTCGGCAGCGGCTTCGCCCCAGGCGTCACGGCCGACCGGGCGGCCACCGCGCGGGCCGCGATCGAGGCGGCGTACCGGGCAGCGACCGCCCGGCCCTGACGGGGTGCGAGCATGGCGGTATGGCTACTCACCTGATCACCGGTGCCGGTTCCGGCATCGGCGCCGCCGTCGCCGCCCGGCTGCACGCCCGCGGCGACGACCTCGTCCTGCTCGCCCGTGACGCCGCCCGCGGCAAGCAGCTCGTCGAGCGTTTCCCCGGCGCGCGGGCGCTCGTGGGCGACCTCTCCGACCCCGACCGGCTCTCCTGGGCCTTCTCCAAGCAGCCGATCCCGGAGCGCATCGACTCCCTCCTGCACGTCGCGGGCATCGTCGACCTCGGCCCCGTCGGCGAGCTGCGGCCCAAGACCTGGCACCAGCAGCTCAACGTCAACCTGATCGCCCCCGCCGAGGTGACCCGGCTGCTGCTGCCCACCCTGCGCGCCTCCAAGGCCACCGTCGTCTTCGTGAACTCCGGCGCCGGCCTCACCGCCCACGCCGACTGGAGCGCGTACGCCGCCTCCAAGCACGGACTCAAGGCGCTCGCCGACTCGCTGCGCGCCGAGGAGAAGCCCAACGGCATCCGCGTCACCTCCGTGTACCCGGGTCGTACCGCCAGCCCCATGCAGGCCAAGGTGCACTCCCAGGAGGGCAAGGAGTACGACCCCGAGCGCTGGATCGACCCCGAGTCGGTGGCGACCACCATCGTCATGGCCGTCGACCTGCCCCGCGACGCGGAGGTCAACGACCTGACCGTCAGGCCCGGACGATGACCGCGAGCGCCACCGGCGTCGGATCGCTGCCCGGCGGCGACGCCCGCGAGGCCGCCAAGACCGTCACCGGTTCCTTCGAGGAGTTCCCGTACCTCCCCGAACTGCCCGCCCGGGGGCCCGGCGCGGACATGATCGGCCGTTCCCTCGGCCTGCTCGTCGACATGTACGCGCACGTGGAGCCCAGTGGCTGGCGGATCAGCGACCGGCCCGGGCGGGACACGCGGCGGGCCCGGTCCTGGCTCGGGGAGGACCTCGACGCCCTGGAGGAGTTCACCCAGGGGTACACCGGCAAGCTCAAGGTCCAGGCCGTGGGGCCGTGGACGCTGGCCGCCGCACTGGAACTACACGGCGGCGAGGCCATGCTCCAGGACGCCGGCGCCTGCCGCGACCTGGCCGGATCGCTGGCCGAGGGACTGCGCGAGCACCTGGCCGACGTACGCAAGCGGATCCCCGGGGCGGACATCGTGCTCCAGGTCGACGAGCCGTCGCTGACGGCCGTGCTGCTCGGACGGGTGCGGTCCGCGAGCGGGTACCGGACCTACCGGGCCGTCGACCGGCAGGTCGTCGAAGGCGCGCTGCGGGACCTCTTCGCCGTCCACGACGGAGAGGTGATCGTGCACTCCTGCGCCCCCGAGGTGCCCTTCGGGCTGCTGCGCCGGGCCGGCGCCACGGGCGTGTCGTTCGATTTCTCGCTGCTCACCGAGCGCGAGGATGACGCCATCGGGGAGGCCGTCGAAGGCGGTGCGAAACTCTTCGCCGGAGTGGTGCCGGGCACCGACGGTCCGTTGTCGGACCCTGCCGGTAGCGTCATGGGTGTCAGGAAGCTCTGGCGCAGGCTGGGACTGGCCCCGGGGACTCTGGCGGAGTCCGTCGTGGTCACTCCGTCGTGTGGTCTGGCGGGCGCTTCACCCGCCTACGCCCGCGCGGCGCAGGCGCATTGCGTCAGGGCGGCGAGGTCGCTCGCCGACAACCCTGAGTGACGGTCGAGACGGGGCACGGGAGGACACGGCATGGCAGCCGAACAGCAGGACACGGCAGTACCGGCGGCGGTGCGTGAGCAGCACCAGCTGCTGGCCGAGCAGGTCGAGGAGCACCGCTTCCGGTACTACGTGAACGACCAGCCGGTCGTCAGCGACGCCGAGTTCGACAAGCTGCTGCGCTCGCTGGAGGCACTGGAGGAGCAGTACCCCGAGCTGCGCACGCCCGACTCGCCCACCCAGAAGGTGGCCGGGGCGTACGAGACGGACTTCGCCTCGGTCGAGCACCGGGAGCGCATGCTCTCCCTCGACAACGCCTTCGACGACGAGGAACTGTCCGCCTGGGCCGACCGCGTCGCGCGGGACGTGAACACCCCGGACTTCCACTACCTGTGCGAGCTGAAGGTGGACGGCCTCGCCGTCAACCTCACCTACGAGCACGGCCGCCTCACCCGGGCCGCCACCCGCGGCGACGGCCGCACCGGCGAGGACATCACGCCCAACGTCCGCACCATCGCCGACATCCCGGACCGGCTGAAGGGCGACCGGATCCCGGCCCTCGTCGAGATCCGCGGCGAGGTCTACTTCCCCATGGAGAAGTTCGAGGAGCTCAACGCCCGCCTCGTGGAGGCCGAGGGCAAGCCCTTCGCCAACCCGCGCAACGCCGCGGCCGGTTCGCTGCGGCAGAAGGACCCCAAGGTCACCGCGAGCCGCCCGCTGCACATGGTCGTCCACGGCATCGGCGCCCGCGAGGGCTTCGAGATCGAGCGCCAGTCGCAGGCGTACGAACTGCTCCACGAGTGGGGCCTGCCCACCGCCCAGCACAACAAGGTGGTCTCCTCGCTCGCCGAAGTCCGCGAGTTCATCGCCCACTTCGGCGAGAACCGGCACTCGGTGGAGCACGAGATCGACGGCGTGGTCGTCAAGCTCGACGAGATCGCCCTCCAGGGCAGGCTCGGCTCCACCGCGCGCGCCCCGCGCTGGGCGATCGCCTGGAAGTACGCCCCCGAAGAGGTCAACACCAAGCTGATCAACATCCGGGTCGGTGTCGGCCGCACCGGGCGGGTGACGCCGTACGCGCAGGTGGAGCCGGTGACGGTGGCCGGCTCCGAGGTGGAGTTCGCGACCCTGCACAACCAGGAGGTCGTCAAGGCCAAGGGCGTCCTCATCGGGGACACCGTCGTCCTGCGCAAGGCGGGCGACGTCATCCCCGAGATCCTGGGCCCGGTGGTCGACCTGCGCGACGGCAGCGAGCGCGAGTTCGTGATGCCCGCCGTCTGCCCCGAGTGCGGGACGGAGCTGCGGCCGATGAAGGAGGGGGACATCGACGTCCGGTGCCCCAACGCGCAGACCTGCCCGGCGCAGCTGCGCGAGCGGGTCTTCTACCTGGCCGGCCGGCAGAGCCTGGACATCGAGAACTTCGGCATGGTGGCGGCGGCAGCCCTGACCGGCCCGCTGGAGCCGGCCCGGCCGCCGATGCTGGACGAAGGAGACCTCTTCGACCTCACGATCGAGGACCTGCTGCCCATCAAGGCGTACGTCCTCGACCAGGACAGCGGCCTGCCCAAGCGGGATCCGAAGACCGGTGAGGAGAAGATCGTCACGGTCTTCGCCAACCAGAAGGGCGAGCCGAAGAAGAACGCCCTGGCGATGCTGGAGAACATCGCGGCGGCCAAGGACCGCCCGCTCGCCCGGATCATCAACGGCCTGTCGATCCGTCACGTCGGCCCGGTCGCGGCCGAGGCGCTCGCCCGCGAGTTCCGGTCGATCGAGCGCATCGAGCAGGCCACCGAGGAGGAGCTCACCGCCACCGACGGGGTCGGCGCGATCATCGCGGCCTCCCTCAAGGAATGGTTCGCCGTCGACTGGCACCGGGAGATCCTGCGCAAGTGGCGCGAGGCCGGGGTCCGGATGGAGGAGGAAGGTTCCGCCGAGGAGACCGGTCCGCGCCCGCTGGAGGGGCTCACCGTCGTCGTCACCGGCACTTTGCAGAGCCACACCCGGGACGGGGCCAAGGAGGCCCTGCAGAACCTCGGCGCCAAGGTCACCGGATCCGTCTCGAAGAAGACCTCGTTCGTCGTCGTCGGGGACAATCCCGGCTCCAAGTACGACAAGGCCGTGCAGTTGAAGCTCTCCATCCTCGACGACGCCGGTTTCGCGGTACTCCTGGAACAGGGCCCGGACGCGGCGCGCGAAGCCGCCCTCCCGCTGGACGGCGGAGCCGCCGAGGAGTAAGGACGGAGTAGCGAAGGCGAACGGATGCATGGCGTGCGGCCGTACGGGCGGGCGCACGCCAGGCGCGACCGTCGGTGGTAAACGGCTGGTACAAGGCTGGTCGCAGGGCGGTGACCTGTCGGATCATCGGATGGGTGAGCAGGGGGTCCTGGTCCAAACTCACCCGTTCGGCGGATACCGTACTGATGAGGATGGCTGGGACGCATTCGGGCAACCACTGCCGACGGCTGCCCCTGGGAGCCTCCCGCGTCCTACTGTTGAGGGGTGCGCCAGTCGTGCACGGCAGCGGGATGCGATTCCGGCCGTGATGGCATGACATCGGGGCCATCGCGTGACATCGGCATCGCCGGCTGTGAGAGGGACGGGCATGAAACCCACCGAAAGCGCCGACCCGTCACCTGAATTCGGCGGGGACATCCCGTCCATGCGGGCGGGCCGGCTCGGTGTCCTGGGTGCCAGGACACCGGAGACCCGACCGCTCGACACGGGTGCGGGCGGGCAGGGACGGGGCAACGTGCTGCCCTTCCTCGTCGTGGGCCTGTCCGCCGTGATCCTCATCGCGGGCATCGTCTCCGCGCTGAGCAGCCGTCAGGCACTGTTCCCCGGTGGCTCGGTCGGCTGGGCCCTCGCCCTGCTCACCGGCATCATCGTCGGCCACCTCGTGGCCCTCGGCCGCGACCGCTGGTGGGGCGGCACCGGATCGGGCGCCGCCCTCACCCTCGGCGTCCTCCTCCTCTACGGATGGGTTCCGGCCGGACTCGTCTCCCTCGCGGTGGTCTCCCTGGTCGGGGCCGCGCGCCGGCACCGCTGGCGGCAGGGGCTGGTGCACGGCTCGGTCGACGTCCTCGGCATCGGCGCGGGAGCCCTCGTACTCTCCGCCTTCGGTGAGCGGCCCTCCGTCGAAACCCCCTGGAAGCCCACGGGCTGGGGGCTGGACGCCGTCCCCGAGGTGATCCTCGTCGCCCTCGCCTACCTGCTCGTCACCCGGGTCGTGCTGTGGGCGGCGCTCGCCCCGCGCGGTGGCGGCCTGCCCACCGTCGCTCGCACCGCCCTGCTCCGCCAGGCCCTGGTCGCCGTCGCGCTGCTCGGGATCGCACCGCTGATCTGCGCCGTCGCCGTCACCCAGCCGGTGCTGCTGCCGCTCTTCGCCGTACCGCTGATCGCGCTGGACTCCACCCTGTGGATCGCCCGGGCGCGCGCCGAGGAGCAACTGCGCGACCCGCTGACCGGGCTGCCGAACCGGCAGTGGCTGCTGGAGCGGGCCTGGACCGCCCTGGACGAGGCTGAACGTTTGGGCACCCGGGCAGCCCTCGTGCTGATCGACCTGGACCGCTTCCGCGCCGTCAACGACACCCTCGGCCACCTCGCGGGCGACCGGTTGCTCCTCCAGATCGCCGAGCGGCTGCGCCAGGCCCTGCCCGAGGACGCCGAGGCGGCCCGGCTCGGCGGCGACGAGTTCGCCGTCCTGCTCCCCACGACCGACTCCACCACCAGCGCCCAGCGGATCGCCCGCCACCTGGTGGCCGAACTCAGTTCCCCCCTCGACCTGGACGGCCTCACCCTCGTCCTGGAGGCCAGCGCCGGCCTCGCCGTCTTCCCCGACCACGCGCTCGACGCGGAGGGGCTGCTGCGACGCGCGGACGTGGCGATGTACCAGGCCAAGCGGGACCGCACGGGCGTGGAGGTGTACGAGTCCAAGCGGGACAGCAACACGCCCGACCGCCTCGGCCTCCTCGGCGATCTGCGGCGGGCCCTGGACGCCGGTGAAGTGGAACTCCACTACCAGCCGAAGGTCCGCTTCGACGGCCAGGTGGCCGGGCTCGAAGCCCTGGTCCGCTGGGTCCACCCGGAACGCGGCCGGGTACCCCCCGACGAGTTCATCGCCATCGCCGAGACCTCCGGTCTGATGCCCCACCTGACGGAGTACGTCCTGGAGACGGCCCTCGCCCAGGTCGCCCGGTGGCGCGCGCAGGGCCTGAAGGTCCCCGTCGCCGTCAACGTCTCGCCGCGCGACGTCCACACCCCCGGCTTCGCCGGCGCGGTGGCCGCGCGCCTCGCCCGGCACGGCGTACCCGCGAGCGGCCTCCAGCTGGAAATAACGGAACACGTCCTGCTGGAAGACCCCCAGCGGGCGGCCGACACCATGGCGGGCCTGACCGGGCACGGCGTGAAGATGTCCCTGGACGACTTCGGCACCGGCTACTCCTCCCTGGTCCACCTGCGGCGGCTGCCGGTCAGCGAGCTGAAGATCGACCGGTCTTTCGTGGGCCGCCTCGCCGTGGACGCCCAGGACGCGGAGATCGTGCGCTGCACGGTGGACCTGGCCCACTCCCTCGGCCTCCTGGTGGTCGCCGAGGGCGTGGAGGACGACGAGACGTGGGAGCGCCTGCGGGACCTGGGCTGCGACGCGGTCCAGGGCTGGCTGGTGGCGGCCGCGATGCCGCCGCAGGAGGCCACGGCCTGGCTCCTGGCCCGCGGTGAACGCGGCTGGCGCCGCCCGGCCGACATCACGGCCGAACTGGCCGCCGCCGAGGCCGACGCCGTCTGACCCCGTCGGGTCCGCGGGTGCGGCTCCGCCGCTGGGGCTCCGCCCCGGACCCCGCGCCTCAAACGCCGGCGGGGCTGGTTTGCCTCCGGCGAGGCTGTGATGTGCTGCGCGGATCCAGCCCCGCCGGGCGACGATCCAGCCCCTCCGGCGTTTGAGGAGCGGGTCTGGGGCGGAGCCCCGGTTCTTTGACCCGCACCCGGGAGGCCCCGCGCAGCGGCCCCGCAGCCGGCCCCGTACCGGCACCGGCGGGTAACCGTTTAGCGGCGCAGCCACCCGGCCCCATAGGATTGGGCCCGAAACCTACACACTCAAAACCCCCAGAGGATCGCTGCATGCCTGGCATCACGCGCGAGGAGGTCGCCCACCTCGCTCGGCTGGCACGTCTGGAGCTCAAGGCCGAAGAGCTGGACCACTTCGCCGGACAGCTCGACGACATCATCGGCGCGGTCGCCCGCGTTTCCGAGGTCGCCGACCGAGACGTACCGCCGACCTCCCACCCGCTGCCGCTGACGAACGTCTACCGCGCGGACGAGGTCCGTTCTTCGCTCACCCCCGAGCAGGCGCTCTCCGGCGCTCCCGCCCAGGAGCAGCAGCGTTTCAAGGTGCCGCAGATCCTGGGGGAGGACTAACAGCCATGACCGACCACATCATCAAGCTCACGGCAGCCCAGACCGCCGAGAAGATCGCCTCCGGCGAGCTCACGGCCGTCGAGGTCACCGAGGCCCACCTGGCCCGCATCGACGCGACCGACGAGAAGGTCAACGCCTTCCTCCACGTCGACCGCGAAGGCGCCCTCGCCCAGGCCGCGGCGGTCGACGCCAAGCGCGAGCGCGGCGAGAAGCTCGGCCCGCTGGCCGGCGTACCGCTCGCCCTCAAGGACATCTTCACCACCGTCGGGGTCCCGACCACCGTCGGCTCGAAGATCCTCGAAGGCTGGATCCCGCCCTACGACGCCACCCTGACGCGCAAGCTCAAGGAAGCCGACGTCGTCATCCTCGGCAAGACCAACATGGACGAGTTCGCCATGGGGTCCTCCACCGAGAACAGCGCCTACGGCCCCACCGGCAACCCGTGGGACCTCACCCGGATCCCCGGCGGCTCCGGCGGCGGTTCCGCGGCCGCGCTGGCCGCCTTCCAGGCGCCTCTCGCCATCGGCACGGACACCGGCGGTTCCATCCGCCAGCCCGCCGCCGTCACCGGCACCGTCGGCGTCAAGCCCACCTACGGCGGCGTCTCCCGCTACGGCATGGTGGCCTTCTCGTCCTCCCTCGACCAGGGCGGTCCCTGCGCCCGTACGGTCCTGGACGCGGCCCTCCTCCACGAGGTCATCGCCGGCCACGACCCGATGGACTCCACCTCCATCGACGCCCCGGTCCCGCCGGTCGTCGAGGCGGCCCGCAACGGCTCCGTCGCCGGCATGCGCGTCGGTGTCGTCAAGCAGTTCGCGGGCGATGGCTACCAGGCCGGCGTCGTCCAGCGCTTCAACGAGTCGGTGGAGCTCCTCAAGGAGCTCGGCGCCGAGATCGTCGAGCTGGACTGCCCGTCCTTCGACCTCGCGATGGCCGCGTACTACCTGATCGCGCCGTCCGAGTGCTCCTCGAACCTGGCCCGCTTCGACGCCATGCGCTACGGCCTGCGCGTCGGCGACGACGGCACCAAGTCCGCCGAGGACGTCACGGCCCTGACCCGCGAAGCCGGTTTCGGCGACGAGGTCAAGCGCCGCATCATCCTCGGCACGTACGCGCTCAGCTCCGGCTACTACGACGCGTACTACGGCTCCGCCCAGAAGGTCCGCACGCTCATCTCGCAGGACTTCGAGAAGTCCTTCGAGCAGGTCGACGTGATCGTCTCCCCGACGACCCCGACCACCGCCTTCCCCATCGGCGAGCGCACCGACGACCCGCTCGCCATGTACCTCGCGGACCTGTGCACCATCCCGACCAACCTGGCCGGCAACTCCGCCATGTCGCTGCCCTGCGGCCTGGCCCCGGAGGACGGTCTCCCGGTCGGACTGCAGATCATTGCCCCGGCGATGAAGGACGACCGCCTCTACAAGGTGGGCGCGGCCGTCGAGGCCGCCTTCGTCGAGCGCTGGGGCCACCCGCTGCTCGAGGAGGCTCCGTCGCTGTGAGTTCCAGTGCACTGTCCAAGGCCAAGGGCTTCAAGAAGTCCAAGTCCGGTACCTACCTGTCGATGGGCACCACCGCCTTCGGCGCCATCAGCGTGATCAAGCAGGTCAAGAAGGCCCGCACCGAGCACGACACGCTGAAGCTGGTCGACGCCGTGGTGTCCGCCGCCGCCATCGTCACCGGCCTCGCGATCCTGTACCGCGAGCTGAAGCGCCTGGGCGACGACGACGTCCTGCTGGGCTGAGAGGGAAAGTTTCACCGTGACCACCTTCACCGAACTGCTGTCGTACGACGCGGCTCTCGCGACGTACGACCCCGTCATGGGCCTCGAGGTCCATGTCGAGCTCGGCACCAGGACCAAGATGTTCTGCGGCTGCTCGACCGAGCTGGGCGCCGACCCCAACTCGCAGACCTGCCCGGTCTGCCTGGGCCTGCCCGGCGCGCTCCCGGTCGTCAACGCGATCGGCATCGAGTCCGCCATCAAGATCGGCCTCGCGCTGAACTGCGAGATCGCCGAGTGGTGCCGCTTCGCCCGGAAGAACTACTTCTATCCGGACATGCCGAAGAACTTCCAGACCTCCCAGTACGACGAGCCGATCGCCTTCAACGGCTACCTGGACGTCCAGCTGGAGGACGGCGAGATCTTCCGCGTGGAGATCGAGCGCGCCCACATGGAGGAGGACACCGGCAAGTCGCTGCACGTCGGCGGCGCCACCGGCCGTATCCACGGCGCGTCCCACTCCCTGCTGGACTACAACCGCGCCGGCATCCCGCTCATCGAGATCGTCACCAAGCCGATCGAGGGCGCGGGCGAGCGGGCCCCCGAGGTTGCCAAGGCGTACGTCGCCGAGCTGCGCGAGGTCATCAAGGCGCTCGGCGTCTCCGAGGCCCGCATGGACAAGGGCCAGATGCGCTGCGACGTGAACCTGTCGCTGCGCCCCAACGGGACGAAGGAATTCGGCACCCGTTCGGAGACGAAGAACGTCAACTCGCTGCGCTCAGTCGAGCGTGCGGCGCGCTTCGAGATCCAGCGCCACGCGGCCGTCCTGCAGTCCGGCGGCTCGATCGTGCAGGAGACCCGGCACTTCCACGAGGAGGACGGCTCCACCACGGCCGGCCGCATCAAGGACAACGCCGAGGACTACCGCTACTTCCCGGAGCCCGACCTGGTCCCCGTGGCCCCCGCCCGTGAGTGGGTCGAGGAGCTGCGCGCCGGTCTGCCCGAGATGCCGCGCGTGCGCCGCAACCGGCTCCGCGAGGAGTGGGGCGTGAACGAGCACGACATGCAGTCGATCCTCAACGCGGGCGCGGTGGACTCCATCGTCGCCACCATCGAGGAGGGCGCCGACTCGGCCGCCGCCCGCAAGTGGTGGATGGGCGAGCTCGCCCGCAACGCCAACGAGCAGGGCGTCTCGGTCGACGAGCTGCCGATCACCCCGGCCCAGGTGGCCCGGGTCGCGGCCCTCGTCGCGGACGGCTCGCTCAACGACAAGCTGGCCCGCCAGGTCATCGAGGGCGTCCTCGCCGGCGAGGGCACCCCGGACGAGGTCGTCGACAAGCGCGGCCTGAAGGTCGTCTCGGACGAGGGCGCGCTGGGCGCGGCCGTGGACGAGGCCATCGCGGGCAACGCGGCCATCGCGGACAAGATCCGCGGCGGCAAGGTCGCCGCCGTCGGCGCCCTGGTCGGCGCGGTCATGAAGACCACCCGCGGCCAGGCCGACGCGGCGCGCGTCAAGGAGCTCATCCTGGAGCGCCTGGGCGTAACGGAGGGCTGAGCCCGCTCGTACGCCGTACAGGGCGCCCCGCACCGGTTTCCGTACCGGAGCGGGGCGCCCTGCCGCGTCAGCGCTTGAGCGTGGGCGCGCCCAGGACGACGTAACCCTCGTTGGAGCCGCAGGTGTCCTCGACGCGGATGCGCAACCGCAGCGCGTCCTTGACCTGCAACGTCTTGGTGACCGGCTTGCCCAGCCGGACCTCCTCGTTGAACAGCGCGGGCTTGTCGTCGATGGCGACGGAGATCCGCCCCGACTCGACGGGCGAGGTGTCGTCGATCCCGGCCGTGAACTCCAGAGTGGACCAAGCCCGGTTGAGGTTGAACTCGGTGGACGAGCTCTGCGAGCATTTCGCGACGAACGCGGTGCCGAAGGACTTGGTGTTCAGCGTGACGGAGTGGACCCAGAAGCCGTTCAGCGTGTCGATGGGACTGAGGTTGGTCAGGTCCACGACGTCGCTCTCCGACGCGGTGCCCGGCTCCGTCGCCCGCACGCTGCCCGACGGCGAATCCGTCGGGCTGGTGGCGGCGCTCTTGGCCGGCGTGCTCGACGGGGAGCCGGCCGACGGGGTCGGGGTTGCGGAGGCGCTGCCGCTCCCGCCCGGTTTCGCGCCGTCCGCCTGCGTGCCCTTGTCATCGTCCTTCAAGAGCCGAACGCCGATCACCGCGAGCGTCGCCAGTACGAGGACCGCCGCCGCAGAGCCGAGGACCAGGCCCGTCCGCCGCTTCTTCGCGGGAGGAGGGGCCGGGGTGGCGGCAGGGTTCGGGTGGTACGCCGGCCCGTACCCGATGGGCACGTGCACGGACTCCGGGGCGGGCGCCGGATCGGGGACCGTCACCGGAGCCGTCGCCGGAGCCTCGGCATGCGGGGCATGCGGGGCATGAGGCGGCGGTGCCTGGGCCGCCGGGGCCTGGAGCGGCGCGTACGCCGGGAGAGGGGTCACCGGCTGCGGCGGGGCCGCCGGCAGGGGCGGCGGGAGCACCGGCTTCGCCGGGACCGCCTCCTGGACCGCACGCTGCGAGGTCGACGTGGTCGTGGACACCACCGCGTGGCGGATGTCCTTCATCCAGCCGGCCAGGTTCACCGGCCGCTGCCCGGGGTCGGTCGCGTAGATCGAGGCGATCCGCGCCCGCTGCTCCGCGTCCAGCACCGCGAACTGCGGCAGCGCCACCAGGGCGCGAGCCAGCAGCTCGGGGGTCGAGGGCGGGGATTCCCCGCTCAGCAGGAAGTACGCGATGGCCCCGAAGGCGTACCGGTCCGTGCCCGGGGTCCGCTTGCCGTCGAAGACCTCGGGCGCCGCGTAGCCCGGGGTGAACCACACCTCGGCCGTCTGGTGGTCGGCGGTCAGCTTGCTGAGGCCGAAGTCCACCAGCGTGGCCTGCCCGTGGGCGTCGACCATCACATTGCCGGGGGAGAGGTCACCGTGGATGACCTGCCGCCCGGACGGGGTGGCCTTCCCCGAGTGCAGCCAGTCCAGTACGTCGGCCAGCTGCTCCAGCGTCCGCATCACCTCGCGCCGCTCGGCGGCCGTCGCGAGAGTCCGTTCGGCCCGCCAGTCCCGCAGGTCCAGCCCGTCGACGTGGTTCATGACGAGGACGAGCGCCCGCCCGGTCAGCGTCCCCGACTCCCCGGGCCGGTGGATCGGCGGGCCCTCGAAGTGCTCGCGTACGCCCACCACACCGGGCCGGTGCACGAACCGCAGCAGCTCCGCCTGCTCGTTCCACTTCTGACTGATCCGGTCGAAGACCTCGGGCGTGATGGTCGTCTTGGAATCGAGTACCTTGACGACCACGGGCTCGGAGCCCCCGGCCAACTCGATCTCCGCGAGATAGAGCACGGCCTCCCCGCCGCGCCCGATCGACCGGAGTAACCGGTAGCGGTCGGCCGCCGCGTCCGGCCCGATGTGCAGGTTCTGGCTGGTCATTTTTCCCCCACCGCCGATGGTGTGATGGGGGATCAGCTTCCAGTGGGCGGACGCGCACGGTCAATGGGAATCGGCATCCCGTTAGGGTGACGTGACGATACGACCACCCGTCAGACCGGCGCGCTCAGAAAGGCGAGGCGGGCCCGCTTCGCCGGCAGGTACACCTCGGGCAGGTCGATCTCCGGCAGTTCGATCTCGGGGCCGAGCACGAAACCGGTCCGCTCCAGCAGGGAGACGGCCTTCTCGTTGCGGGCGTCCGGCTCGGCGACCACCCGGCGGGCGGCGGGGTCCGAGAACACGAACGCGATGAAGGCCGTCATCAGGGCCGCCGTGAAACCGTGCTCGGCCGCCCCCCTGGCCGGTCCGAGCAGCAGGTGCACGCCCACGTCCCCGGGCCGCACCTCGTAGCACTCGCCGACCCGGTCCTCGGCGCAGTCGTACGTCTGGAACAGCGCGACCGGCACCCCGTCGCGGCGGGCCAGGAACGCGTGGTGCGTCGTACGCCGGTCGACGTCCTCGTAGATCTCCTGGACGAGCTCGCGACTGGCCTCGCGCATCCCCCAGAAGCGGGCGCGGTCCTCGGTCACCCAGCCGTGGATCAGGGCGGAGTCGGCGGCCGGGTCGACAGGGGTGATGGTGACCGTGCCGAAGCCCTCGACGGGGTGGCTGTACACGGGCTGCCGGGTGGAGGCGGTGCTCATATCGATTCCTTGGTGAGGCGGGCCCAGTCGGTGACGACGGGGACGAGTTCGCACCGCGCCCACAGCGGAAGCTGGTCGCGGTGGTGCGGCGATCCGGTGACGCCGTCCGCGCCCAGCGGGACCGCCCACAGGCTGTCCTCCCGGCGGGCGAGGTCCCAGACGTAACGGGCCGCCGAGGCGCGGGCGGTGAGGTCGGTGAAGCCGGGGACGGAGGAGGTCGCGTTCACGCAGTCGTGGTCGCCGCCGAGACCGGGCCACTCGGCCTGCGGATCGGGCAGCGCCGACCAGGGGGCCAGTCGGTGGACCTCGGACCACGCGGTCTCGGGCGCGTCGGCCGCCGCGGTCTCCTCCAGTGCGGCGCGGACGTGCGCCGCACGGTCCAACTCCGGCAGCAAGGGGGCGGCCAGCAGCCCCTCCAGGGCGTAGCCGATCCGGGGGACCAGATACAGCCAGGGGTGGAAGACCTCGGGACCGTCGGGCGCGCCCCACAGGTCCGCGAAGACGGGATCGGCGGCGAGACGGCGGACGGTCGCGGTCCGGAAGGCCGCGAAGAGGGTGGCGTCGGCGCTGTCGGCGTCCATGTGCCGGTCCCAGGCCAGCAGCCGGGTACGCAGTTCCCGCGCGGCCGGGGTCAGGTCCGCGAAGCCGGGCAGCAGGTCGAGCAGCGGCGCCGCCGAGCCCAGGTACGTGTCCCGGTGTACGTCGGCCATCGCCTTCGGGGACCACCGGGTCTGGCCGCTGAGCAGCTCGCGGATGCGGTTGGCGCGGTGCGGGGGAGCGAACTCCACGCCGAGTGGGGAGGCGATCCCGCGGGCGTTCGCCATCACGGCGAAGCCCTGCACCGGCTCGTCGGGGGTCTCGGCCCAGCCCTGCCAGGCATGCCGCGCGTCCCGCGCGGGAACGGGGCGCAGCCGGTTCGCGGGGTCGCGCAGCGGCACGGCGCCCGCGACCCGGTGCAGCAGGCCGCCTTCGGAGTCGGCGGCGTGGACGACGTTGACGGGTTCGGCCCAGCCGTCGAGGGCCCGGTCGACGTCGGCGACGGTGCGCGCCCTCAGCAGGGCGGGGAGCGCGGCGAACCCGAGGTCCTCGCGGACCCGCGGCGGGTAGCGGAGCGAGAGCGTCTGCTCGTCGGGCGCTTGCGTCCGGACGACCACCGGGCCTCGGGCGGTCTCCAGCACCTCCACCTCGACGTCCTCGCCGCCGGCCACGCGGACGGTCTCCGTGTGGCGGTGCACCGGTTCCCACTCGCCGTCCGGGCCCAGTGCTTCCACGGCGGAGCCGGCTCGGCGCAGCTCCTCGACGTACAGGTCCTGGTAGTCGGCCATCGCGTTGGTGATGGCCCAGGCGACGGTGCCGGCGTGCCCGAAGTGCGCGAGTCCGGGAACGCCGGGGACGGCGAGGCCGAGGACGTCGTACTCCGGGCAGGAGAGACGTATCTGCTGATAGACGCCCGGGTCCTCGATGAACCGGTGCGGGTCGCCCGCGATGATCGCCGCACCGGTGACGGTCCGGTCGCCCGGCACCAGCCAGCCGTTGCTGCCGGCGGTGCCGGGCCCGTCGGTGGCGAACAGGGTGGCCGCTTCGTCGCCGAGGGCGCGGGCCGCGCGCTCGCGCCACAGCTTGGTGGCGAAGCCGGAGAACAGGATGTGCGTGGAGATCCAGATGCCCAGCGGAACCCATGGTTCCCAAGGAGCCGGGGTCAGACCGGTACGGGCGAAACGCCCGTCACGGGCCGCGCCGGCGGCGAGACCGTCGTTGATCCCGTCCACATAGGCGCGGACCCAGGCGGCGGTCTCCGCGTCCAGCGCCTCGTAACACCGCCGGGCGGTGTCGGCGAGGAGGCACTGGCGGGCGAAGCGGTCCCAGGCGACGGATTCGGCGCCGAGGAAGGCGGCGCTGGAACCCTGCGCCCGGTGGCGCTCGACCTCCAGCTGCCAGGCCCGGTCGAAGACGGTGGCGCGGCCCTGGGCGTAGGCGAGCCCGAGGTGATCGGCCGCACGGAGGTGGGGGATGCCCCAAGGGTCACGGAAGACCTCGTACGCACCGCTGTCGCTGCTCACACTCTCCCCCAAGGCCAATCGCGAATTAGGTTAGGCTGGCCTAACTATAGGGGTTGTGAGCCGGTGGCTCCGTCGATCGCCTCCCGGAGGAGGGCGGCGTGGCCGTTGTGGCGGGCGTACTCGTGGATGAGGTGCAGCACGAGCGGCCGCAGCGAGGCCTCCTCCTTCCAGCTCGGTACGTACGCCGTCACGTCGAGGGACCCGGCCTCGGCCTCGATGTGGCGGGCGAGGGCCACCTCGGAGGCGTCGTAGGCGGCCTGGGAGTCGTGGTCTTCCGACCACAGGTGCGGGAGCTCCTCACCGCCGAACACCCGCCGGAACCGTGCCGCTCGACCTCGGCCATGTGCCGGACGAGGCCCAGCAGGGAGAGGGCGGACGGCGGCATCGAGGCGCGGAGCCCCGGGTCTTTCAGCCTCGCCGGCGTTTGAGGCGCGGGGGTCTGGGGGCGGAGCCCCCGGGACGGGTCCGGGCGGAGCCCGGGGAACGGTGGAAGGGCGGGTAGGGGACTGCTCCGCGCAGCGGCACCCCCGGGGGCGGCCCGCACGTGAGGGGCCGT
>NZ_JBIWFI010000012.1:0-85474 GCF_044762985.1 Streptomyces sp. NPDC096339
TCCTCCCTCCTGCCCGCGATGGGGCGCGGGGGGGGGGGGGGGGGGCGGGGGGGGGCGGGGGGGCCCGCCGGGGGGGGGCGGGGGGGGGCGGCCCCCCCCCCCCCCCGGACCCCTCTTCCCGAGCGGAGACGCGACGATGCGCACCAAGATCGCTTTCCCGGCCGTACGAGCCACCACAACGGCCGCAAGGACCGTAAGGGCCATGGCCGCCGTATTCGCCGTATTCGGCATCGTGTTCCTGACGCCCGTCGCGGCCCACGCCCACGGGGACACCGTGAAGGTGGTGGTGACCGGGCAACGGGAGGGCCGCGTGACCGCCGACATCACCTGGGAGAACGACGGGGACGCCATCGAGGAGGCCGTCGCCGCCACCGTGAACGCGGCGAACCCCGACGGCTCGCGCACGCTCGGGCCCTGGCGCCTCGTCCGCGCCGCCGGCACCTCGCGGGCCGCGTGGACCACCGCCGAGGCCCTGCCTCCCGGTTCCTGGAAGGTCACCGTGGACGTGGGCTTCCCGGCCCTCGGGCACGGAGAACTCGACGTAGCCGTACCGGTGGTGGACCCGGCGCCGGCCACCGGCGCACCGGCCCCCTCGGTGGCGGCTTCGGCACAGCCCTCGGCTCCGGCCACTTCCGCCGCGCCCGTGACCGCTTCCACCCTCGCCGGTGCCCCGGCCACCGCGCAGGCGCCCGACCCGGCCGAAGACGACGCCGATTCCGGCCTGTGGTGGACGACCGCGGGCGTGGCGGTGCTCGCCCTCGCCGGGGCGGCCGCCGGGATCCTGATCCGGCGGCGGCGCCGGCTGCGCCTCAGGTGACTTCGGAGTAGAGGCCCAGGTAGCGGAACGCACCGGATTCGACGCGGTAGAGGTGCGACAGCCGCGTACTGGACAGCTCGTGGGTGTTGGCGTTGAAGGCCAGCGGCTTGGCCAGGCCCTGGTACGTCTGGCGGGGGTAGCGGCGGGCCAGGCCCGCCCTGTCCCGGGCGTCCTCCCCGAGTCCCGTCAGGCAGGCGGCCAGCAGGCCCACGCCGTCGTACGCCTCGGTGGCCCAGCGGGCGGGCGCCTCCCCGTAGGCGGCCCGGTACGCGGCGACGAACTCGGCGGCGGCCGGCACGCCCGCGGGGTCGGTGAAGAAGGCGCCGATCGCCCAGCCCTCGGCCGCCTGGCCGGCGGCGCCGATGAACTCCGGTTCCATGATCTCCTGGATGCCCGCCCGCGGACCCTGGAACCCGGCATCGGCCAGGGCACGGGCAAGCAGCCCCGCGCGCTGTGGCGAGGTCCCGGCGTAGACGACTCCCTCCGCCCCGGCCGCGGTCAGGTCGCGTACGGCCCCCGCGAAATCGGAGCCGCCCTCGGGAATCCGGTGGACGCTCACCGATCCCCCGGCCGGGGGGCTCTGCTGGAGCACGCGGGAGAGCCGCCAGCCCCCGTCTCCCCCGGCCGCGTCCTCCACGACCGCGGTCCGGCGCGAGGGCCGCACGACGGTCAGGTAGTGGATCACGGCGTTGGACACGTAGTCCCAGGGGGGACTGGTGGGGCAGATCGTGCGCCACCTGCGGACCTGCGCGTCCTCCAGGGAGTTGACCGACACCAGCAGCAGGGTGAGACCGGCCGTGTTGCACGTCTCGGCGAGGTCGGGCCCGGCGGCGGCCCAGGTGGGCCCGGCGAGCGCGAGCACCGCGGGGTCGGCGGCCAGTTCCTTGACGGCCTGCGCGGCGCGCGCCCGGTCGCCGCCGTCGTCGGTGACGCGCAGCGCCAGGCGGAACACGGAGTCCTTGGCGGCGTTGTGCTGGTCGACGGCCAGCCGCATGCCGCGTTCATGGGCCTGGCCGGTGGTCTTGCCCGGGCCCGTCAGATCGGCCTGGAGGCCCAGGGTGAGCACGGGCAGGTCCCGCCCGGAACCGGCGGGGGGTGTGCCGGTGCCGCCGCGCCCCCGCGTGGTGAACCAGGCGACCGGTGCTCCGACCGCTACCAGGGCTCCGCCCGCCGCGAGGAGCCGCCTGCGGGTGAACCTCCCCGCTCCGGCCTCCGGGGTGTCGATCCGGGTGGGCTCGGGGGCGGGGAGGTCCAGGGCCCGGGTTGAGCGCTCGGCGATCAGCCGGGGCAGCGGGGCCGGCAGCCAGTCCCGTCCGTCGTCCTCCTCCGGGCGGCCCCCGGTGAGCAGGACGGTGAGTTCCGCGAGGGTGGGCCGGGCCCCGGGCTCCTTCACCAGGCAGGCGCGCACTGCCTCCAGCAACTCGCCCGGCAGTTGCTCCAGTTCGGGTTCGTCGTGCACGGTGCGGAAGACCACCGCGGCCGCGTGCCCGCCGCCGAAGGGACCCCGCGCGGTCGCCGCGTACGCGAGGACGCACCCGAGGGAGAAGACGTCGCCGGCCGGGCCGGGCACCGGGCCGCCCGCGCGGGCCAGTTCCGGCGCCAGGTAGCCGGGGGTGCCGACGACCGCGTCCGCGGCGGTCAGGGTGGTCGCGCCGGCCGCCCGCGCGATCCCGAAGTCGATCAGGCGGGGGCCGTCCGGGGCGAGCAGTACGTTGCCCGGTTTCACGTCGCGGTGGACCAGCCCGGCCGCGTGCACCTCCGTCAGGGCCTCGGCGAGCCGCGCCCCGAGGATCCGTACGCTCCGGGCGGGCAGCGGACCGTACCCGGACACGGCCTCCGACAAGGACGGCCCGGGGACGAACGGGGTGGCCAGCCAGGGCTCGCGGGCCTCCGGGTCCGCCGCGATCACCGGGACCACCCACCGCCCGGTCAGCCCCGCCGCGGCCTCGGCCTCGCGGCGGAACCGGGCGCGGAAGGCGGGGTCCGCGCCGTGGTCGGCGCGGATCACCTTGACCGCGACGAGGGTCCCGGCGGGGGAACGGCCGAGGTAGACCGTGCCCATGCCGCCCGAGCCGAGGCGGCCCAGCAGACGGTTTCCGCCGATCGCGGCCGGATCGGCGGGCAGCAGGGGGCGCATCCGCCGCTACGCCGGCGAGGCCTGGCCGGCCGGGCCGGTGTAGCGGATCCGGCCGCCCTCCACCCGGTGGGCGAAGTACGTGTTGCCCTTCACCTGCCGGTACTCGTCGAAGACGTACTCCTTCGTCAGGCCGCGGAAGGATCCCTTGGCGAGGGCGGACAGCAGCTCGGCGCGGGCCGGCCGGGCGCCGCCGCCCGCCGCCGTCACGAGCCGGTCGATGACCAGACCGGCCGCGTCGTAGGCCTCGGCCGTCCACGCGTCGGGAGCCGTGCCGTACGCCGCCCGGTGGGCGCGGGCGATGTCGGCGACCCCGGGGGCTTCCGGCCCGGTGTACGGGGCGAGGAGTTGCCAGCCCTCGGCGGCCGGGCCCGCGGCGGTCAGGAACTCGGGGCCCACGATGGTGTAGTCGGCGGCCCGGGGCCCCTTGAAGCCCTCGGCGGCGAGCAGCCCGGCCACCTTGGCCGCGCCCGCCGCGGTGCCGGAGTAGAAGAACGAGTCGATGCCGTGGGCCAGCATGTCCTTGACGACCGGCGACAGGTCCCCGGTTCCGCGCGGCACGACCCGTCCGTACGAGGTGGCCTGCGGGGAGACGACGGTCAGGGTGCGGTTGCCCTGCAGGACCGCCTGCCAGCCCTCGACGTCGCCGTCCCGGTCGCAGAGCGCACCGAGGCGGCGCGCTCCCTGGCTGCCGACCAGCTGGAGGTTGACGGCGGAGCCCTGGCCCAGGGAGAGGGCGCTGGTCTGGAAGAAGCTGCGCCGGTCCGTGACGCCGAAGGAGGTCGCCAGGGCCGAGACGGTGAGCAGCGGCAGCGCGGCCTCGCCGTACAGCTCCAGGCAGGAGGTGACCGTGGCGTTGCCGGTCGGGCCGATGACGGCGAGGACGTCGCGGTTGGCGATGAGACCGGCGGCGGCGTCCGCGGAGCGGTCGGCCCGGCCCGCGTCGTCGGCGGTGGCGACGGTGAGCGTGAAGGGTTTGTCCTTGCGGGAGTTGAAGGCGTCGACGGCGAGCCGTACGCCGCGTTCCTGGGCCTGTCCGAGGGCCTTCTGCGGGCCGGAGAGGTCGGCCTGCACACCGATCACCCAGGGCCGGGGCGCGGCCGCCGTCTTCTTCGGCTCTGCGTCGTCGCGCAGCGCGAGCCAGGCCGCCAGGCCGCCACCGGCCGCGAGTACGGCGCCCGCGGCGGCGAAGCCGAGGAAGCGCCTGCGCGAGGGCGCGGGCCCGGCGCCGGGGGCGGGGGCCGCGTCCGGGTCGGCGGCGGTCTCGTCGATGCCGGGCAGGGCGAGCAGGGCGGCGGCCCGCTCCGCGATGGTGGCGACGACCGGGTCGGGCAGCCATGCGGTGCCCTCGCCCGGAGTGTCCTCGGTGAGCGCCTCGTCGAGTTCGGCGGCGGTGGGGCGGATGTCGGGGTGCTTGGCGAGGCAGGTGCGCAGCAGCGCGGTGAGTTCGGGGTCGGCGAGGACCTCCGGGCCGAACTCGGGCTCGTCGTGGACGGTGCGGTAGAGCACCGCCTCGACGGTGCCGTTGCCGAAGGGCAGCCGGCCGGTGGCGGCGTAGGCGAGGAGGCAGCCGAGCGCGAAGACGTCGCCGGCCGGTTCGGCGGGGCGGCCCTCGGCCTGCTCGGGCGGGATGAAGCCGGGGGTGCCGAGGACGGCGTCCGCGGAGGTCAGGGCGGTGTGTTCGCCGCCGCGCGCGATCCCGAAGTCGATGAGCCGGGGCCGGTCCATGCCGAGCAGGACGTTGCCGGGCTTGACGTCGCGGTGCACGAGGCCCTGCCGGTGCATCACCCCGAGGGCCTTGGCCATGGCCTTGCCGAGGACCCGTACGGCGCGCAGCGGGAGCGGACCGTGGGCCGCGACGGCTTCGGCCAGGGAGGGTCCGGCGACGAAGGCGGTGGCCAGCCACGGTTCGTGCGCGTCCGGGTCGGCGCCGGTGATCCGGACGGCCCAGGGGCTGTCGACTTCGGCGGCGATCTCCGCCTCGCGGCGGAACCGCGCCCGGAAGTCGGCCTCGTCGGCGTACTCGGCGCGGATCACCTTCACGGCGGCGAGCGCTCCGTCGTCCGTGCGGCCGAGGTAGACGACGCCCATGCCGCCCGCGCCGAGCCGCCCGAGGAGGCGGTGGTCCGCGATCCGGGAGGGGTCCGAGGGGAGGAGCCTTTCCATCAGCCCGCCGCCTTTCCGAGCTGCTGCCTGGCCTGGAGCATCATGCGGGAGGTGCCCTGGACGACGAGCCCGCTCAGCTCCTCCACCGTGAAGCCCGCCGCGCCCTTGCCGGCCACGGCGATGGTGACCGGCCCGAACTGCCCCTGGGACCAGAGGTAGGGGTGGGGTCCGCCGTCCTCCGCGCTGACGTACTCGCCTGATTCGGTGAAGGCGTCCTCGGTCCAGCCGTTCAGCTGCTCACCCTCGTAGAGGGAGGCTCCCCACAGGCCCTTGAGCTCCTCGCCCTCGCGCAGCCGCTGGTCGGGGCAGCGCAGGACCTCCTCCATGGCGTGGGCGGTCTCCCAACCGGAGTCCCGGCGGTCGCGGTGCACGGTGACGGTCACGTTGATCCGCACCCGTCCGCGGCCCTCCCGGGCGGGGAGCTGGAAGTAGCGGGTGCTGGTGGCGAGTACGTCGTCGGGCAGCGGCGAGGTCTGCCAGACGCAGGCCTCGTCGAGGACGGGCCAGCGGCGCGGATCGCTCTCGAACGGGGTCCTGCGCGTCATCTCGGGGCCGAACGCCTCCTGGCCGACGACGATGCGGCCGAGGAGGGCGCGCGCTTCGGCCGCCGTCCGGGGCTGCTTGGACTCGTCCAGCTCCGGGACGAGGGGGGCGGGCGGCGCGGTCGGCTTCGCGGACGTGGTGGTCCCGCTCGGGCTCCCGCTCGCCGTGCCGGCCGTCGCGGCCGGGGTGTGCTCGCCGGCGGCGCGCTTCCCCCCGCCCCCGGTCGAACAGCCCGCCAGTACCAACAGGCCCGCTGCCGCGCACCCGCAGGCGCGCAGCGCGGAGCCGCCTCTGTAGGTCATGTGTCCCCCCTCGGCAGCGATCGTACCCACCCCCGCAATGGATCAACTGGCTTACGGAAAAGGGATCTTGGGGTGGAACAATGCGGCCCATGCACATCAGAGCTGTACGCCGTGACGAACTGACGGCCCTCCAGGACATCGAGCGGGCCGCCGGGCTGTGCTTCCGGGACATCGGCATGCCGGAGATCGCCGACGACGAGCCGCCGCCCCTCGGGGAGCTGGCCCGGTACGCGGAGGCCGGCCTGGCCTGGGTGGCCGTGGGCGACGAGGAGGCGCCGCCGGTCGCGTACCTGATCGCCGACCGGGTGGACGGCGCCCTGCACGTCGAGCAGGTGTCGGTGCACCCGGACCACGCGCGCCGTGCCATCGGCCGGGCCCTGCTGGAGCACCTCGCGGAATACGCCCTGCTCGAACGGGTGCCCGCGCTGACGCTCACCACCTTCGCCGAAGTCCCCTGGAACGCCCCGTACTACGAGCGCTGCGGCTTCCTGCGCCTGGACGACGGCGCGCTCACTCCGGGACTGCGGGAGATCCGGGCGAGGGAGGCGGAGCACGGCCTGGACCGCTGGCCGAGGGTCTGCATGCGCCGGACGCTGTAGCCGTTCCGTTGCACTGCGCCCCTTCTGGCCTGCGGGGATCGGTCCTCATACTGGCGCCGTGAGCGACAACGTCAAGTACCTGCCCCCGGCCGCGATACCCAAGGAGGGCGTCGCGGACTGGGCCGTGGCCGATGCCCGGATCTGGTGGGCGGCCCGCACGCCGGGCTTCTTCTCGCCCGCCGCGGGCTGCTGGGCGCTCGCCCCGCTCGTGCTCGCCGGGATGATCCTGATCGAGCGGCACCAGCCGGAGGGCGGCGGCCAGGGGACCGGTTGGGCCAACTACTGGTACGTGGTCCTGCTGTTCTGCCTCCCGCTGTGGTTCCGCTTCCTGCCGGCGGCGGCCATGGTCTCGGCTTCGGTGCTCGCGGTGAGGACGGGCATCTCCCTGTCCGCGGCGCCTGCGGGCGACACCGCGGGCCTGGTGGGCGCGTGCCTGGTCATCGGGGGGTGTGCCTACGCCTTCACCGGCGCGCTGTGGCGCATCGGGTCCCGTGACCACCAGCGCAAACTCGCCCTCGCCGCCGCAGGCGACGTCCGCGTTCCGCTCCCCATGACGCTCCCCAAGGCGCACCGCCGCCGGGGCCTGCGGCCGATGCTCGTCGGCGGCGGGCTCTGCCTGGCCGCCGCCGCCCTGATCGGCTGGGGCCTGGTCCAGGACCTCGACGCCCGGCGCGCGGAGACCTCGTACGACGCGGCCGGGTGGCAGAGCCTCGCCATGCTCCTCCTGATCCCCGGCACTCCCCTGCTCGGCCGGGGCTTCACCGCCCGGCTGGCCGCCCGGCGGCTGCACAGGGGGCCGCAGCCCGTCATGCGCGTGGGGGTACGGGCCCGCCGCCCGAAGCACCTGTGGCTGTACCCGGACGCCCGCACCAGGAACGCCCCGGCCCTGATCGCCTTCCGCGACCGGTACGAGAACACCGAGCACCGGACCAGGTCCCTCCTCGGCGGAATGAGTCACCGGCTGCGTATCGACCACCACGACATCGACCGGCACAAGGAGCCCTTCGAGGCGCTCTTGTACGGCGTTCCGTTCGAGGGCGCCGAAGTCGTCCTCGAACACGGGGCGATCTACGGCGACACCGTCGTCGCCGCCGATGTCACGGCCGTCCCGCTGGTTCCCGAGCGCAGGAACCGGCCGGGCAACTGGCACCCGGCCAACAGCTCCTACCGTCTGCGGGAGCGGGCGGCGCAGGCCCGCCGACGCGAGCAGCGGGCGTCGAGCGGCTCCGGTTCGGACGGCGGTTCCGGCTGCGGCTCCTCGAGCAGCTGCGGCAGCAGTTGTTCGAGCAGTTGCGGGGGCGGCTGCGGCGGAGGCGACTAAGACGTGGGGAGGTCGGTCGGCAGCGCGGCGACGACCAGGGAGACGGCCTCGGCCGTGCTCGCGGCCTCCCGCAGCCGGCCGTCGGGCATGCGCACCTCGTAGCGGCCATCCTGCAGCGCCCGCACCAACGGCAGGTCGCCGAGGACAGGAGGGGTGGCACGGCGACTGAAACGGAGCCAGTAGACACTGGTCCCCGGGGACAGCGCGCGCAATCGCGGCTCGGCGAAGGCGGCTTCGACCAGTTCCCGGAGGCGGGACCGGTCCCGAACGCCGAGCCGCCGGCGCAGCCGGAACCACCGCTCCTCGATGGTGTCGCCGAGGCCGTCGACCGTGGACCACTCACCGGGCTCCGAGGTGTGCGGGCTCTCCTCTTGCATGCGGTCGAGTCTGCCGGCTCGGGCTGCTCTACGAGATCCGGAAGCGGCACCCAGTGGTCAGAGCACCGGGGTCTCCGGCGGTCAGCGGCGCGGCCTCGTGGCGAGGGCGGCCGCGGCGGCGACCGGCTGCTCCCAACTCGTGGTCTCGACCCGGGAGAACACCGACTTCGCGAGGAGGTCGGTCAGGTCTTCGAGGCCGTCCGGGGAGGTGATCACGGCGACGCCTCCCCGCGGAGCGAGCACGGTGTCGAGGTCGGCCAGCACCCGTTCCCCGTCCATCCGGTGGAAGGCGCCGCCGATGACGCACAGGTCGATGCGCGGCAGGCAGAGGCGGGTGACCGCGGACGCGTCGCCCTCCAGCCAGGAGACGTTCGCGCGGCCGCGCTCCTCCGCGAGCCGGCTCCCCTCGGCGAGCACGGCCGGGTCCGGGTGCACGGAGTAGACGTGCTCGGCCTGCGGTGTCAACGACAGGGCGAGCACGCCGGGGCCGGGGCCCGCGCCGATCGCGCCCAGTTCCAGTACGGTCTGCGAACCGTCGAGCGCGAACCGGTCCGCGAGCAGCGCGTGGAGCTGCGCCGGGTACGGCGCCCCGTGGCGGGCGTCGTACGGATCGGCGGACGCGAAGGGCGTGATCATGGGGCCTCCTTGGCCGGGTTGCGTCCGCCGATCGTGGAGCAGTTCCGGACGCGCGGCGGAGGTTAACACCTCATGTCCCCCGTATTGATTCCACGTTACGACACGGGATGGACGGTCAGCGCGGTACCCGGCCGAGGAACTCGCGGATGAGCGCGGCTATCTCGGGACCGTGGCTCTCCAGGGCGAAGTGGCCGGCGTCGAGCAGGTGGATCTCGGCGTCGGGCAGGTCGCGGGCGAAGGCCTCCGCGCCCGCCGCTCCGAAGATCTCGTCGTTCTTGCCCCAGGCGACGAGGAGCGGGGGGCGGTGGGTGCGGAAGTACTCCTGGAAGGCCGGGTAGCCGTCGAGGTTGAACTGGTAGTCCCAGAAGAGCTGGAGCTGGATCTCCTTGTTCCCGGGACGGTCGAGGTAGGCCTGGTCGAGGGTCCAGGTGTCGGGGCTGATCCGTTCGAGGCGGTCGGCCGGGACGCCGTGCGTGTACTGCCAGTGGGTGGCCTTGGCGGTCAGGAGTTCACGGACGTCCGCCTCGTGGGTGCCCCGGTCCTCGGCGTGCGCGAAGAGGACGTCCCAGAAGGGGGTGAACCCCTCGGTGTAGGCGTTGCCGCTCTGGCTGATGATCGCGACCACCCGTTCCGGGTTGCGGCTGGCGATGCGCAGGCCGATCGGGGCGCCGTAGTCCTGGATGTAGAGCGCGAACCGCTCGACGCCGATCGTGTCGAGCAGCGCCAGGGTGATCTCGGTCAGCTTCTCGAAGCTGTACGGGAACTCCTCGACCGGCGGTGTGGCCGACTGGCCGAAGCCCACGTGGTCGGGCGCGATCAGGTGGTAGGAGTCGGCGAGTTCGCGCAGCAGGTCGCGGAACATCGCGGAGCTGCTGGGGAAGCCGTGCAGCAGGACGAGGGTGGGGTTGGCCGGGTCGCCGGCCTCCCGGTAGAAGACCGGGAGCCCTTCGATCTCGACGGTGTGGTGGCGTACCCGGGTCAGGGTGTCGATGGACATTCGTTTCTCCCGAAGAGTGAGTGGTGGGTTGCGTGGCGACGGCCGCCGGCCTGGTCAGAGCCGTTCGGCCACGCCCGGCGTCAGGCGGCGCAGACGGCCGGCGAGGTCGGGGGCGGCGAAGGCCTCCTCGATGCGGGCCGGGTCCTCGGTGAAGTGCTCCCAGGACTCGAAGTGCAGGGGGATCACGGTGCGTGCGCCGAGGGTGCGGGCGAGTTCGGCGCCTTCGGCGGCGCTGAGCGAGAAGGCCAGGTCCCCGGTGGCGGGGAAGTGCGCGTCGCCGAGGTGCAGGAAGGCCGTGTCGATGTCGAAGCGTTCGCCGATCTCGTCGAGCGCGTCGTGGCGGACGGTGTCGCCGGAGATGTAGAGCGTGCCGCCGTCGTGGCGGACCACGAAGCCGGTGACGGTCCCCGTCACCGCCTCGGTACCTGCCGGCCCGTGACGGGCGGGGGTCGCCGTGATCCGCACGGTGGTGCCGCCGACGGTGACCTCGCGGGTCTCCCAGGCCTCCAGGCCCTCGGCGTCGCCGCCGAGCCTGCCGGCCGCCTCGGGGGTGGTGAGCACCAGGCCGGCCCCGGCGAGGACCTCCCGGCCCGCGATGTCGAGGTTGTCGGCGTGCTGGTCGTGGGAGAGCAGTACGAGGTCCAGGGGCGGGAGGTCGGCGGCCGCGAGGGCGGCCCCGGCGGTGCGGCGCAGTGGCCGTGCGGCCGGGTAATCGGCCGCGGTCCGGTCGAGGGCCGGGTCGGTGAGGACGGTCAACTCGCCGATCTCCAGGAGGACGGTGGCGGTGCCGAGGTGGGTCACGGTAATCGAGGAAGACATGGCCGGCGCTCCGAGGGAGTGAGGGAAACGATCTCGATGCCCAAAAACTAAACCGATCGGTTCACGATGTCAACTGAACAGTTCAGTCTTGACACTGGACCGTTCGGTGTAGTTCATTCGACGCATGGAAACCACTTCGGAAACCACCGCACCCACGCCCGGATCGCGCCGGCGGGCCGATCCGCGAGCCCGTGGCGCGCAGCGGCTCCGTCGTCATGAACACGGCGGCCGCGCTCCGGCAGGCGCAGCGCGACTACGAGCGGGGCCTGATGGGGAGCGCCCCGGCCTGAGGGCGGCGCCTCTACGAAACGGTTCAGTTCATATACTGAGGCCCCCTCAAGACTCGAAGGACGACCCCATGGACGCCGACAGCAAGAACGCCGCGAGCGCCACGGACGCGTACGGCATCCCGATCATCCCGGACCCCTCCGACAGCGCTCAGCGCAAGCGTCAGGCGATCATCGACGCGGCCGCGGCGGAGTTCCTCGCCGAGGGCTACTCGGCCGCCTCCATGGATACGATCACCAGCCGCTCCGGCGTCTCCAAGGCGACCATCTACAAGCACTTCGGCAACAAGGAGCGGCTCTTCCTCGCCGTCATCGCCGGGATACTGCCCACGACGTACGCGGACCTCGAACCCTGCAACTCCGCCCTGGCGCAGGCCCCCGACCTGCGGGCCGCGCTGATCGGGCTGACCAGTGACTTCGCGACCGTGTTGCTGCGCCCCGACATCATGACCCTGCGGCGCCTGGTCATCGGCGAGATCGACCGCTTCCCCCAGCTCGGCCGGCTCTGGTACCAGGTCACCTACGACATGAACAACGGGCCGCTGACCGAGGCCATCACCGAACTGGGCAGGCTCGGGAGGCTGAACGCCCCCGATCCCGCACTCGCCGCCCAGCAGCTCATCGCGAGCACCGTCGGCATCCTCCAGCTGGTCCGCACCTTCGCCCCCGACTCCGAGATCGACCAGGCGGAACTCGGCCGCGTGGTCGCCTCGGGAGTGGACCTGTTCCTCGCGCGCTACGCCGTCGCGCCCGCCTCGTAGCCGTCCATCGGCAGGAGCCGGGGGCGCTTGGCGGTCCGGCCGTCGCCGGAGGAGCGGCCGCGCAGGCGGCGGCCGAGCCAGGGGCCGAGGAAGCCCGCCAGCCAGCGCGCTTCGTCCACCGCCGTCCGCAGCCCCGTGACGGGCGGCAGGGGCGGCAGCGACCTGGTCCAGGTGTCGTCGCTGCCGGGCAGCCGCAGGGCGTGGGCGAGGGCCGCGGCGATGCGTTCGTGGCCGAGGGGACTGGCGTGGAGCCGGTCCACCGCCCACAGTCGCGGGTCGGTGCCGACGGCCTCGCGGCCGGTCTCGGCGACGGCCACCCCGTGCCGGGCGGCCGCGGCCCGGATCCCGTCGTTCAGGTCGGACACGCGGTGGCGCAGCGGCCGGGCGAGTGGGGCGATCTTCCCGATGTCGGGGAAGGTCACGGTGGCCACCTGGGCTCCGGCCGCCGTGAGCGCGGCGAACATCTCCTCCAGGTGCCCCACCGTCTCCTCGGCGTCGAACGACGGCCGGAGCAGGTCGTTGACCCCGCAGACCACGCTGGCGAGATCGGGCTTCATGGCCAGCGCCGGTGCCAGCTGCTCGGCGCGCACCTGAGCCGCGACGCGTCCCCGTACGGCCAGGTTGGCGTACCGGAGGCGCGGTTCGGCGGCCGCGAGGTGCTCGGCGAGCCGGTCGGCGAAGCCCCGGTGGCCGACGGTGTCGTCGCCGTCGCCGAGTCCTTCGGTCTGGCTGTCGCCGAGGGCGACGTAACGGAGGTACTCACCGCCCGGCACGGGCCGTCCGCCTTTCCTTCAGTACGGTCGCGGCGCGCAGGCACCAGTCCCGGTGGCCCTGTTCGAAAGCGCGGCCGCGCAGGGCGGTGAGGTACCCGCCGACCCCCTCGCCGCGGAGCAGGAACTCCTCCTCGTCCGCTTCGCCGCGCATCTGGCGCAGGAGCGCGTCGAGGAGTTCGATCTTGGCCTCGGCCGCGGCAGCCCGTTCTTCGAGCTGTGCGACGACGGGTGTCGTGTCGATGCCGTCGGCGGCCTGGACCTTCACGAGGAGGTCGTCGCGGATGACCGAGGGTTTGGACGCCGCCTCGGCGAAGGCCTCCAGCTCGGCGAGGCCGGCCTCGGTGACGTGGAACAGGCGCTTGTTGGGCCTGCTCTCCTGGACCACCTCGCGGCCGGCGACGAGGCCTTCCCGCTCCAGCTTGGCCAGCTCGGCGTAGAGCTGCTGTGGCAGGGCGTGCCAGAAGTTGGCGACGCCGATGTCGAACCCCTTCGCCAACTGGTAGCCGCTGAACTCTCCGCCCAGCAGCGAAGCCAGCACGGCATGTCTCAACGCCATGGGAGCAGCCCCTTCCCTTTCCTCGCCCTGCCCTGCATCCTACTCATGAAATTGATTACTCATATTCATGAGTATGGAATGACTTCGAGGAGGGGCCGTGGAGACTGCCGAACGCTTCCGCGAGGCGGTGGAGAAGCGCGATCTGAGCGTGCTGGACGATCTGTTCACCGATGACATCCGGCTGTACAGCCCGGTCAAGTTCAAGCCCTTCGAGGGCAAGCCGATGGTGCTGGGGCTCTTCGGGGTGCTGCTGCGCACCTTCGAGGACCTCCGTTACGTGGGGCACTTCGAGGGCGCCGCGGAGACCGGCCGCGACGGGGAGGAGGCCCCGTCGGTCATCCTGCCGTTCCGGGCCACGGTGCAGGGCAAGCAGGTGCACGGGATCGACCTGCTGCAGTTCGACGAGGCGGGCCGGATCAAGGAGTTCACGGTGATGGTCCGCCCCCAGTCCGCGGTGCACGTCCTGGGCCAGGCCGTGCTGACGGGCCTGATCGCCGACGGGCTCGTGCCCGATCCCGCCGGCGCGTAGGGCCTGCCGTCGAGCGGGGCCCGGTGGCTCACAGGGCCATGCCGAACTCCAACCGGTCGGCGAAGTTCTCGTATCCGGCCCTGGTGAAGGCCTTCGCCATGGCCGTGTTGGCCGCGTCGCAGTCCCCGCGGATCTCGGTGGCGCCGTGTGCCGCGAGGACGCGCGTGCCGCGGATCACGGCGGAGGTGGCGTAGCCCTTGCCCCGGTGGGCGGGAGCGACCCCGACGAAGCCGATGACGTGCACGCTCGGGTTCCGCGCCGGCAGGCTGATGACCGCGGGGGTGCCGTCGGCGTCGTGGCCGATCTCCCACCATCCCGGCTCGTGCTCCAGCTCCGCCGTCTGCTCGAAGAGCTGCTCGGCGGCGCGCCGCGCCCCGCGGGTCCGGACCTCGGCGGCCAGCCGGGCGTCCGAGGTCTTGGCGAGGAGGGCTTCCAGCAGGTCGACGAACGGGGCCGGGCCGAGGTCCGTCAGGGAACGGAACGTCAGCCGGGGATCGTCGGCCGGCAGTTCGGCCGGAACGCGCAGGCCGAACCTGCGCCCGTCGCGGAGCACGCGGAAGCCGGAGCCCCGCAGCAGCTCGCCGCGGCGCTCCGGCTCCCGCTGGAACTGCGGTGCCTGCGCGGGCGAGTCGAGGACGTGCTCCAGTTCCTGCGCACCGAGCTCGCGCGCCGTCCGGGCCGCAGCGTCGAGCAGCGCGGGCCCCACCCCAGTCTCCCCGGCGGGGGCTTCGAAGAGGACGAAGGCGTACGGGACCTCGTGCCCCGGCAGGGTCCACAGCACGACGCTGCCCACCAGCCGCCCCTCGCCGTCCTCGGCGACCAGGCACCACTCGGGCCGGGTGCACTTCGTCTCCAGCAGCCCGTCGAGGTAGCCGCGGGTCGCGGCGTTGCGCTCGGGGTCGTCCGGGTACTCGACCAGCGCGGGGAGTTCGTGGGGGCGGGCGGAACGGATCAACGTCATCTGGCAGCCTTCGGGAAGCGGGAACGGTTCGGGAGCGCCCCGAACCTATCCCCCGCCTCCGCCCGCGGCCGGCGTTTTAGGTGCGGTGCCAACAGACCGGCCGGGGCCCCCGGTACGGGCCCCGGCCCCTGCGTCATGCCGTCGGAACGCCGCCGAGGGGGTCCGACTCGCGGCGCCGGCGGCTGATCGAGTCGGGGTCCCAGCCCGGTCGGGGTACGGAGGCCAACAGCAGCCTCGTGTAGGGGTGGTGGGGGTCGGTGAGGAGCTCGGAGACCGGGCGGTGCTCCATCGTGCGGCCCCGGTACATGACGAGCGCCTCGTCGCAGACGTAGCGCACGACGGCCAGGTCGTGGCTGACGAAGACCAGGCCGATGCCCGTGTCCCGGCGGATGTCCGAGAGCAGGTTCAGCACCTGCGCCTGCACGGACACGTCGAGTGCGGACACCGCCTCGTCGAGCACCAGGACGGCGGGTTCGACCGCCAGCGCCCGGGCGATCGCCGCGCGTTGGCGCTGGCCTCCCGAGAGGCGGCGGGGCAGGGCGGCGGCCTCGCGGTCGCCGAGGCCGACCTGCCCGAGCAGCTCCCGGACCCGCACGGCGCGGGCCGCACGGTCGGTCATGCCGTGCAGCCGGAGCACCCCGTCGATGGTGGCGCCGATGCTCAGCCTCGCGTCCAGGGAGAGGTAGGGGTCCTGGAAGACGATCTGGACGGCCTTGGCCCTCGCCAGCCGCGCCGGCCTTCCCCGTACGGAGGCCGCCAGCGGTGTGCCCTGTACGAGGATCTCGCCGGCGTCGGGGCGTTCGAGGCCGATCAGCATCCGGGCCGTGGTGGTCTTCCCGGACCCGGACTCCCCCACGATGCCGAGCGCGCCGCCCGTGCGCAGGGAGAAGGAGAGGTCGTCGACGGCGACGACCTCCGTGCCGCCCGTGCGGTAGGTCTTGCGCAGGCCGGTGACCTTCAGGAGTTCTCCGCTGCTCATCTGTCCTCCGTGCGGGTGAGTTCGTCGACCCGGTGGCAGGCGACCTCGGCCGGGCCGTGCGGCCGCAGCTCGGGCGGGGACTGGTCGCAGCGCGCCGGTTCGGCGAACCGGCAGCGCGGTGCGAAGGCGCAGCCCGGCGCGGATTCCAGCAGTCCCATCGGGGCTCCGGGGATGGGCGTGAGCCGGGCCAGGGGGCCGGCGAGCGGCGGGGAGGATCCGAGCAGGCCCGCCGTGTAGGGGTGCCGCGGGGAGTCGAAGAGCTCCCCCACGGGCGCCGCCTCCACGATCCGGCCCGCGTACATCACGTAGATCCGGTCGCTGACGGAGGCCGCCAGTTCGATGTCGTGGGTGATGAGCAGGAGCCCGAGGCCGCGTTCCCGCTGGAGCCTTCCCAGGACGGCCAGGATCTCCGCCTGGGTGCTGACGTCGAGCGCGGTGGTCGGCTCGTCGCAGAGCAGCAGTTTCGGTTCGGTGGTGAGGGCCGCCGCGATGACGACGCGCTGGAGCATGCCCCCGGAGAGCTCGTGCGGGTACTGCCCCAGGTGCCGGACCGGGTCGGGCAGGCCCACCGCGTCGAGCAGTTCGGCGGCCCGCCGCGCCGCGCGCGCCTTCGTCCAGCCGTGGACGACGCGCAGCGGCTCGGTGAGGAAGTCCCCCACGCGGTGTACCGGGTTGATGGCGGCGCGGGGATCCTGGTAGATCATCGCCGCCTTGTTGGTGCGTACGTCGCGCAGGCTCGCGGGGTCGGCTCCGACCAGGTCGGTGCCGTCCACCCGGACCCGGCCGCCGACTTCGGCGCCCTGCGGGAACAGGCCGAGGGCGGCGCGGGCGGTGACGGACTTGCCGGAACCGGATTCGCCGACGAGGGCGACGACCTCCCCGGCGGCGACCCGCAGGCCGACGCCGTCGAGGACCGGGCGGGCCATGGCGGGGAGGGTGACGCGCAGGTCGTCGTATGCGAGCAGTGTCATCAGGAGTCCCTCCCCGCGAGGCGGTCGCCGAGGTCTTCCCCGACGATGTTGAAGGCGACGACGACCAGGACGACGGCCACGGCCGGCGCGATCGCGGACAGCGGCTGTCCTTGCAGGACGGCCGCCTGCCCCTGGTTGATCATGGCGCCCCAGTCGGGGGTGGGGGGCTGTACACCGAGCCCGAGGAAGGAGAGCGCGGCGAGGTCGAGCAGCGCGTAGCCGAAGTTCACGGTCGACTGCGCGAGCAGGGTCGGGGCGATGTTGGGCAGCAGTCCGCGGACGGTGACGTACAGGGCGGAGTGGCCCTGCACCCGGTAGGCGGCGATGTAGGGGCGGGACTTCTCCTGTACCGCGAGCCCGCGCACCAGGCGCGCGGTGTACGGCATGTAGGCGAGCGCCATGGCGAGCACCGGAGCCGTCATCCCCTTGCCGAACAGGGCCACCGCGAGGATCGCGAGCAGCAGCGCGGGGAAGGCGAACAGCACGTCGAGGACCCGGCCGGCGGCGGTGTCGATCCAGCCGCCGCGCCAGGCGGTGAACAGGCCGACGGCGATGCCGAGGACGGTGGAGAAGAGGACGACGGCGAGCGGGCCGGCGAGGCTGGTGCGGGTGCCCACGACGAGCGCCGAGAGGGTGTCGTGGCCGCCCTGGTCGGTGCCCAGCCAGTGCTCGGCACTCGGCCCGAGCAGGGTGTCGCCGAGCGCGCCGAAGGTCGGGTCCTGGGGGGCGATCCAGGGGGCGAACAGCGCGACCAGCACGAACACGACGAGCAGTACGAGGCAGGTCCGCTGGAGTGGGCCACCGCCGAGGCGGCGGAGCCCGGCGAACCGGTCGGGCCGGGTGCGTACGGGGCGCGGGGCGTCCGGGGTGCGGGTTCCGCTGTCGGTGTCGGCGCCCGCTTCGTGAAGGGTGTTCATCGGGCGCTCCCCGCGGCCGCCGAGCGCGGGTCGATCAGCGGCTGGACGAGGTCCACGAGGGCGTTGACGATCACGAAGGCGGCCACCACGAGCAGCACGATCGCCTGCACCACCTGGAAGTCCAGCTGATCCACGCACTGCACGAGCAGGGAGCCCACTCCGGACATCCCGAAGGCGGTTTCCACGATCGCGGTGCTGACGAGCATCCCCGAGACGAGCAGCGCGGAGACGGTGACGATCGGTCCCAGCGCGTTGCGCAGGACGTGCCGCCTGATGACGGTCCGCCGCGGGGTCCCCCGGCTGAGTGCGACCTCCACGTGTTCGCGGCGCAGTTCGTCGAGCATCGCCGAGCGGGTCACCCGGGTCACCAGGGCCGTGAAGGTCACGGACAGGGCGGCGGCCGGGAGGATCACGTGGTGCAGCCGGTCCAGGACGCCGGCGCCGTTGCCGATCGTGGGGAACCAGCCGAGCCGTACGCCCAGGACGGACCTGAGCAGCAGGGCCGCGACGAAGGCGGGCGCGGCGGCGCCCACCGTCACCATGAGCATGAGGGTGCGGTCGGTGCGCGATCCGCGGCGCAGCGCGCCGACGATCCCGGAGCCGATGCCGAACACGGCGATCATCAGGGCGGACACGCCGATCAGCAGCAGGGACGACGGCAGCCGCGACCAGATGACCGAGCTCACGTCCTGGTGGAAGAGGTAGGAGCGGCCGAAGTCGCCGTGGAGCACTCCTTCGAGCCAGTTCCAGTAGCGGACCAGGAACGGTTCGTCGAAGCCGTACTGCCGGCGGATCTCGGCCAGTTGTTCGGGGCTGGGGCTGCGGCCCTTGGTGAGGAAGCTCGCCGGGTCCCCGGGTGCCAGGAACAGGGAGGAGAAGACGAGGAAGGAGGTGACGAGCAGGGTCGCCGCCATGCCGGCGAGCCGGCGCAGCGCCCGTCCGGCCCGCGTCAGGGCGACGATCGTCGCCAGGACCATCATCCCTTGGCTCCGATCTCGGCCGCCCACGGGTAGTAGAGGTAGGCGATGGAGGGCTGGACGCCGGTGATCCTCTTGCCGAGGAAGACGCTGACGGGCTGGGTGTACAGGGGCAGCCAGGGCAGTTCCTCCAGGGCGATCTTCTGGGCCTCGGCGTTGGCTTCCGCTCGCAGGCCCGGGTCGTAGGAGGCGATGGCCTTGTCGACGGCCACGTCGAAGGCGGGGTTGGACCAGTTGCCGTAGTTGCTGAAGGCGCCGGTCTGGAGGGCCCCGTACATGTCGAGCGGGTCGGTGATCGACGTGTACCAGAAGGTGAGGAACAGGTCGATGCCCTCGCGTGCGGCCGGGTCGGTGAAGAGGGTGCCGTACTTCTCCGCGGAGAGGGAGTTGATCTCCGGCTTGAGGCCGATGGCCGTGGCGGCCTGGGCTATCGCCTGGGTGATGATGGTGGTCTGCGAGTCGAGCGGGCTCGTCGCGATCACGACCTTCTGGCCGTTCACTCCGGCCTCGGCGGCGAGCGCCTTGGCCTTGGCCGGATCGTACGGGTACTTCGGCAGGTCTTGTCGCAGCTTGTCGCGGGTCGCGTCGGGGGCGTCGGCCCACAGGTTGTCGGTGACGAGCGAGTCGGCGACCTCGCCGACCCCGCCGGCTCCGGCCTTGACGATGCCCTTGCGGTCGGTGGCCATCAGCAGGGCCCGGCGCACCCGGGGGTCACCGAGGGGGCCCTTGAGGTTGCCGACGATCTCGTCGGCGACGGTGGTGTTGCGGCCGAAGTAGAGCGTTCCGGCCTGGGTCTTGCCCAGTTGGGCGTACGCGTTCGGCGGGACCATCCAGCCGCCGTCGACCTCGCCGCTCTGGAAGGCGTTGACGCGGGTGGTGGGGTCGGCGAGGAAGACGAACTTGGCCTGGCCGGACTTGGCCTTCAGCGGGGGGTTCCAGTAGTCGTCGAACCGCTTGAGGGTGAGCGACTGGCCGGCGGTCCAGGTGTCGAAGGCGAAGGGGCCGGTGCAGTTCACGCCGGTCTGCGGATTGCCGTAGTTCTTGCCGGACTTGGCGAGGGTGGCGGCGGACTCGACGGTGCCGGGGCTCGCGGCGAGGTACTTGTTGAATTTGGAGTCGGGCTGCGTGAGGGTGACGGTGACTTCCAGCGGCCCCGTCTTGTCGACGGACTTGACGTTGCGGAAGGGGCTTGCCCATACGCTGGCCGTCTCCGGGTCGAGGTTGCGGCGCAGGGAGGCGACGACGTCGTCGGCGGTGAGCTTCGTACCGTCGTGGAAGCGCACGCCGGGGCGGATCTGGTAGACCCAGGTGGTCGGCGTGGGGTTGGTGTACGAGGTCGCCAGGTTCGGCGAGGTCGTCAGGTCCGGGTTCCAACGCAGCAGGCTCTCGCAGACGTTGGCGAGGATCTGGTTCGGCGGGTAGTCGAACGAGTAGGCGTAGTCGATGGTGGTCGGCTCGGCGAAGGTCGACCAGGTGAAGGAGTCCAGGTTCCCGGCGGCGGCCGGCGTCTGGTTCGTGATCTTGTAGGCGGTGGCCTGGTCCTTCTCGGAGTGCGCGGTGCCGCTGCACGCGCTCGTCACGAGCACCGTGGCGGCGGCGAAGGCGGCGGCGTTGAGGGTGCGGCGGGTCAGCGGGGTTCTCGTACGGGCTGATGACATCGTCTGACTCCCTGAGGGATGAGCTCTGCGGGGTGGGTGACGCGCGACCGGGGCGGGGCGGTCGGTTCAGCTGGGAGTGCTCAGTCGGTGGCGGCGAAGACCGGTTCGCCGTCGATGTAGGTGCGCAGCACGCGGGTGTCGGCGATCTCCAGCGGGGGGTGCTCGAAGGGGTCCCGGTCGAGGACGACGAGGTCCGCGTACTTGCCCGGCTCGACGGTGCCGGTGACGTGGTCGAGGTGGTTCACCCACGCGCTGCCGGCGGTGTAGGCGGTGAGGGCCTGGGAGAGGGTCAGGGCCTGCTCCGGGAAGAACGGCGGCGCCGGTTCGAAGGTCTCGGGCGAGCCCGGGGCCTCGTCCGGTACGGAGCGGTTGACGGCCACGTGGATGCCCCACAGCGGGTTGGGGCTGCTCACGGACCAGTCGCTGCCCGCGACGAGCCGGGCCCCGGCGCGCTGGAGGTCGCCGAACGGGTACTGGAGGCGGGCCCGTTCGGGGCCGAGGAAGGGGATGGTGAGCTCGTCCATCTGCGGTTCGTGCGCGGCCCACAGGGCTTGGATGTTGGCGGCCGCGTCCAGTTCCGCGAATCGGCCGATGTCGTCGGGGTGGACGACCTGGAGGTGGGCGAGGTGGTGGCGGTTGTCGTTGGCGCCGTTGGCCGCGCGGGCCACGGCCAGCGCGTCGAGCACCTCGCGCACGGCGCGGTCGCCCAGCGCGTGGAAGTGGATCTGGAATCCCGAGCGGTCGAGGCGGGACACGGCCTCGGTGAGCACCTCGGGGTCGATGAAGCTGAGACCGGAGTTGCCGGTGGAGCAGCCGCAGCCGTCGAGGTAGGGCTCCAGCATTCCGGCGGTGAAGTTCTCGGCGATGCCGTCCTGCATCATCTTCACGGTGGTGGCGTTGAAGCGGCCGACCTGTCCGGTGCGGCGGCGTTCCTCCAGGTCGGGGATCTGCTCCAGGCCGCGTTCCCGGTCCCACCACAGGGCACCCACGACGCGGGCGCGCAGGGAGCCCTCGCGTGCGGCGCTCAGGTAGACGCCGTGGTTGTCGGGGTGGCCGGGGAAGGCGCCGATCATGGCGTCCTGCCAGCTGGTCACACCGAGCGAGAACAGGTGCTCCTGCGCGGCGAGCAGTCCGGCGTGTGCCTCGTCGGGGGTCGCGAGGGGCACGTGGCGGGCGACCAGTTCCACCGCGCCCTCCTGGAGGGTGCCGGCCGGGCTGCCGTCCGGCTCGCGCTCGATCCGGCCGTCGGCCGGGTCGGGGGTGGCGGCGTCGACGCCCGCGAGTTCGAGCGCCCGGGTGTTGACCCAGGCTCCGTGGCCGTCCCGGTTGGTGAGGAGCACGGGCCGGTCGGGGACGACCGCGTCGAGCATGGCCCGGGTCGGGGTGCCCCCGGGGAAGACGTCCATCGACCAGCCGCCGCCGCGGATCCAGCCGGTGTCCGGATGGTCCTTGGCGAAGGCGGCGACCACCGCCAGGTAGCCGTCGATGGTGTGTTCGGCGCTCAGGTCGCAGCCGAGCATCTGGACGCCGGCCACGACGGGGTGCACGTGGGCGTCCTGGAAACCGGGGATCAGGAGCCCTCCGGCGAGATCGACCACCTCGGTCGCGTCGTCCGCGAGGGCGCGCACCGCCGCCTCGTCGTCCACGGCGAGGATCCGGCCGCCGCCGACGGCCACGGCCGCGTCGATCGGGGTGGGTGAAGTGCCGGTGAAGACCTTCCCTCCCACGAAGACGGTGTCGGCCCGCTGACTGGTCTTGCCCATCGACATCCTCCGGCTCGGCGGGTCGAAACCCGCTCGGCTAGTTCGTTGAGGAGGAGTGAACGGGAGCGCAACAATGTTGTCAACGGTGTTGCGCTGGCTCTGTTCCAAATCGATACACTGGCCGCACCATGCCGAAGTCATCCGAGACCACCACCAGGTCAAAGCGCGCGGGCAGCCAGCTCACACCCGACGCGATCATCGAAGCGAGCCTGCGCATCGCCGCCCGCGGCAGCGAGGACGCCTTCACCGTCCGACGCCTCGGCGAGGAACTCGGCGCCGACCCGACAGCGATCTACCGGCACTTCCGCGACAAGGACGAACTGCTGCTCTCCGTCGCCGACCGCACGCTCGGCGAGGTGCTCGACAGCATCCCCGACGGCCTGGGATGGAAGGACCGACTGCGAGCGCTGGCCGACGGCTCCCTCGAAGTCGCGCTCAAGTACCCGGTCGTCGGCTCCACCATGGCCAGCCGGACCACCCGCCGACCCAACGAGTTCCGGGTCGTCGAGCTCATTCTCGGCGCCGTGACCGAGGCCGGACTCGAAGGGGCCGAGGCCGCCGTCCACTACCGGATGGTCGGCGACTCCCTGCTCGCGTACGTCGGCCAGCGTGCCGCCTACCTGCTGTTCCCCCCGGAGATCCGGGAGGCCGACGAGAGCTCCTGGAGCCGCGAGTACCGCCTGGTCGACCCCGAGGGCTTCCCCAACATCACCCGACTGAGCGGCGAGCTGGCCGAGGTGACGGACGAACAGATCTTCCACGCCCGGGTCGAGGCGCTGATCACCTCCATCGAGACCCGGGTACGCGCGCTGCGCGGAGCGTAGCCCGCACACCGACCGCCCCCCTTCCTCGCCTTCGCACGCCCTTGGTGGCGCAACACCGTTGACAACGGCGTTGCGCCACCGCTTCACTCCCCTCAGTCCGAATCCATGCCCGTCTCCGCAGGATTCCGAGAAGAGGGATCACATGCAGCACGTGCCCCAGCCCGCCCATCGCGCCGGCATCCCCGACCCACTGCGCCTCGCGTTCTCCCTCCACGCCGAAGCCCGCCGCCGCGGCATGCCCGTCGCGGAGGTCGCCGGCGAGAACGCCGAGCGCGCCCGCCGCGAGCGCGCCCGCCGCACCGGGGAACCGGACTCCGGCCGTTCCCCCGTGCCCAGCCGTCGCCGGATGCTCGGCGCTGCGGGCGCGGCGGCCCTCGCCTCCGCCCTCCCCGGCGGACTGCTCGCACCGCGCCGGGCAGCGGCGGCCGGCGGCCCCACCGCTCCGCGCATCGTGATCGTCGGTGCGGGACTGGCGGGACTGCGCTGCGCGCACCGGCTCTGGAACGGGGCGAACCCGGTCGCCACGACCGTGTACGAGGCGGACCCGGCCCGCATCGGCGGCCGCTGCTGGTCCCTGCGCGGCTTCTTCGCGGCCGGCGCCGTCCACGAACACGGCGGGGCCTTCATCAGCTCCACCGACACGGCCGTCCTCCAACTGGCCCGGGACCTCGGCCTCCAGCACGAGATCGCCAACGGCGGCGAACTGCACGCCGGGGACTACGCGGGCTGGGTCAACGGGACCTCCTACCCCGGACTCCAGCAGCAGGACGACTGGATCGCCGCCGCCTACGACGCGTTCAGCGCCTCGTACACGGCCGCCGGCACCGCCCGGTACGACGGCTACACACCGGAGGCGTACCGGCTGGACCGGCTCTCCTGCCTGGACTACCTCGACGAGATCGGACTGGCCCCCGGCTCCCGGCTCGGCCAGCTGATCCAGGCCCTCCAGCTCCAGTCGGGCGGCGAACCCGCCGAGGCCTCCGCACTCGGCATGATCGGCTTCCTCGGCTCCTCGTCGGTCTTCGCCGGCGGCCGCGGCTTCGACGAGAAGTACCACCTGGTCGGCGGCAACGACCAGCTCGTCAGCGGCATGGCGGACCGGCTCCCGGCCGGCACCGTCCGCCTGGGACACCGGCTCATCGCCCTGCGCCGGAACGGCGACGGCTCCTACACGTGCACCTTCGACCACGGCGGCAGCACGGTCTCGGTGCCCGCCGACCACGTGGTACTGGCCCTGCCGTTCAGCACGCTGCGCGACGTCGACCTGTCCGGGGCGGGCCTGTCCGCCCGCAAGCTCACCGCGGTCCGGCAGCAGGGCATGGGGCAGAACGGGAAGATCGTCGTCGAACTCTCGGCCAAGACCTGGCCGCAGCTCGGCTACAACGGCATCAGCAACACCGGCCCGGCCGGCTACCAGACGGCCTGGGACGGCTCGGTCGCGGGCGCCCCGAACGGCACGCCCGCGCTCCTGGTGAACTTCCCCGGCGGCGACACCGCCCGCGACGTGCTCACCGGCGCCGCCCACGGTCCGGCTCCCGCGGCCGACGTCGACTGGTTCCTGGGCCAGATCGAGCGCGTGTTCCCGGGTACCAGGGCCGCGTTCACGGGCCGGGCGTACGAGGACCACTGGTCGCGGGCTCCCTGGCAGCGGGGCGCCTACCACTACTACAAGGTGGGCCAGTACACCTCGATCGCCGGGTGCGAGGCGCTCCAGGAGGGCCGGATCCACTTCGCGGGCGAGCACACGGACGTGGAGAACGCCACGCTGAACGCGGCGGTCTCCTCGGGCGAGCGCGTCGCGGCCGAGATCAGCAGCCAGATCTGACCCGGGCCGCCGCGCGACGCACGGTCCGCCCGGTCACCTCGGCGGGGTCAGCCGCTCCCACAGGAAGGTGTGGACGAGTGCCTCGTTGAAGGCGGTCTGCCCGTGGTCGGTGGCACCCGCATGGCCCCCGCCGAGGTGCTCGTGGAAGAGCACCGGATGCCCGTGCTCGCGCAGCCGGGCCGCCATCTTCCGGGCGTGACCGGGGTGGACGCGGTCGTCGCGGGTCGAGGTCAGCAGGAGCAGCGGCGGGTACGCGGGCCCGTCCGTCCGGACCTGGTGGTACGGGGAGATCCGTTCCAGGTGGGCCCGGTCGGCCGGGTCGTCGGGGTCCCCGTACTCGGCGATCCAGCTGGCGCCGGCCAGCAGTTTGTGGAAGCGGAGCATGTCCAGCAGCGGCACGTGGGCGACGACCGCCCCGAACAGCCCGGGGTCCCGGGTCAGCATCGCGCCCATCAGCAGCCCGCCGTTGCTGCCGCCCTCGATCCCCAGCTGGGCGTGGGTGGTGATGTCGCGGGCGACGAGGTCCCGGGCCACGGCGGCGAAGTCCTCGTAGGCCCGGACCCGGTTCGCGCCCAGGGCCGCCTTGTGCCAGGCGGGCCCGTACTCGTGCCCGCCCCGGATGCCCGCGACGACGTACGTTCCGCCGCGCGCGAGCCAGGCCCGGCCGGTGACCGCGCTGTAGCCCGGGACCATGGAGATCTCGAAGCCGCCGTACCCGTAGAGGAGGGTGGGCCCGGGGCCGGGGCGGTCCTCGGGGCCGACGACGAAGTACGGCACGCTCGTGCCGTCCGCGGAGGTCGCGAAGTACTGGTGCACCGCGAGGCCGGAGGTGTCGAAGAGGGCCGGCTCCTGCTTGAGGCTCTCGCTGTCGCCGCCCGCGGTGCCCCGGTAGAGCGTGGAGGGCTGGAGGAAGCCGGTGACGTGGTGGAAGTACTCGTCGCCCGCGTCCGGGTCGGTGCAGGTGACCGAGGCCGTGGACAGCGGCGGCACGCCGGACAGGGGTGCGCGGTCCCAGCCGTCGGCGCCCGGGGTGAGGAGCTCCATCCGGGAGGAGACGTCGGCGCGGGTGCTGAGGATGAGGTGGTTGGCGGTCCAGCTGTAGCCGGCGAGCGCGGTGCGCTCGTCCGGGGTGAACAGCACCTCGGCCTCCCGGCCGCCCGCGAGGAAGGCCTCGAACCGGAAGGCGAGCAGGGTGCCCTCGGGGTGGCCCAGCCACGGAGACTTTGTGGTGACGGTCAGCCAGTCGCGGTGGACGTGCGCGCCCGCGTCGTCCGGTACGTCGATCCTCACCGGCCGGGCGTCGGCGTCCTCGGGGAGCAGGAACAGCTCCTGCTTCCAGAAATCGATCTGACGGTGGACGAAATCACGTTCGAAGCCGGGGGTGTCGTCGTGCCAGCCGGAGGCCGACAGGTCGGAGTCCCGCCCCTCGTAGACCAGCTCCGCCTCGGCGAGCGGGGTGCCGCGCCGCCAGCGGCGCACCTGGAGCGGGTAGCCGGACCCGGACATCGAGCCGGGGCCGAAGTCCGTGCCGATCCAGATCCGGTCCCGGTCGATCCACCCGATCCGGGTCTTGGCCTCCGCCACCGTGAACCCGTCCTCGACGAACCGCAGGGTCTCGAGGTCGAACTCGCGCACCACGCACGCGTCCGCGCCGTCCCGCGACAGCATGACCAGCGCGTGCCGGTACTCGGGGGCCAGCACGGCCGCGCCCGCCCAGGCCCACTTCTCCCCCTCCGCCTCGGCGAGGGCGTCCAGGTCCAGGAGCACCTCCCAGGCCGGCCGCTCCGTGCGGTACTCCTCCAGCGTGGTGCGGCGCCACACGCCGCGCACCCGGCCGGCGTCCTGCCGGAAGTCGTACAGGTGCGCGCCGCGGCGGACGACGTAGGGGATCCGGCCGTCGTCGTCGAGGACCTCGCGGATCTCGCGTTCCAGCACCTTGAACCCGGGTTCCCCGGTCAGTGCGGCGACGGTCTCGGCGTTGCGCTCCCGCACCCAGGCGAGGGCTTCCTCGCCGGACACGTCCTCCAGCCAGAGGTAGGGGTCTTCATCACTCATCCGCCGATTGTGCAGGATGCCTGGCCCTGCGGCGGTCCTCGCGCAGGGCCGTGTGCACCGACCAGACCACCGAGACGAGGGGGACGGCGACCACGGCGCCGACCACTCCGGCCGCGATGGTCCCCGCGACCACGGAGATCGCCACCACCAGCGGGTGCAGTTGGACCGCCCGGCTCATCACCAGTGGATGCAGTACGTGCCCCTCCAGCTGGCCGATGACGACGATCAGCGCGATCACCACCCCCGCGATCAGCGGCCCCTTCGCGGCCAGCGCGACCACGGCGGCGACGGCCAGCGCGACCGGCGAACCCACGAGGGGGATGAAGGCCGCGAGGAACTCCAGCAGGGCCAGCGGAACGGCGAGCGGGACGCCGAGGAGGAACAGGGCAAGCCCGACCAGGACGGCGTTCGTGGCCGCGATGATGACGATGCCGTGGGTGTAGCCGGTGAAGGTACGCCAGGCCACGCTCCCGGCGATCTCCACGCGCGCCCGCGCCGGTGCGGGGAGCTGCTCGCGGAACCACGCCCACTGCCGATCGCCGCCGTAGAGGAAGAGGACGGAGCAGAAGACGGCGAGGGCGATAACGGTGAGCACGCGCACCACCTGCCCGGCGCCGCTGACCGCCCGGCTGAGCAGCATGGAGCGGTGGCTCGACAGGTACTCGCCGACCCGCTCCTGGAGGTTCGACAGCGCGTCCCGGTCCAGCCGGAACGGCGGCCGCCCCAGCCATTTCTGGATGCTGTCGAGTCCTTCCCGGAATTCGCGGACCAGGGTGGTGCTCTCCCCCGCCACCGCCTCCCCGACCAGCGTCAGCACGCCCAGCAGCAGCACCGCGCTGCCGAGGAGGCTGAGGGCGACGGCGATCGAGCGCGGCAGTCCGCGCGCGAGGAGGCGTGTGGGCGCGGTCAGCAGCGCCGACACCACCAGGGCGATGAAGAGGGCCACGGCGATCTCGTGGAACCGGCCCAGCACGGCGAAGACCGCGTAGACCGCGGCGCCGACGACCAGCAGGCGCCAGGCGTACGACGCGGCCGTACGCAGGAGGGGTGACACCGGCTGCATGGTCCATGGCTGCCACGCCGGAGCCGCGTTGCCACGCACCGGGCGGCGGATTCGCCCGTCCGGGGCGATGCGGGCGCGTGGCCCGCACCGAATATTCCGTTGCCCCGCCCCTGGAGGGGCCACGAGGATGGCCGGTCGTGAGCAGATCCCGTTTGGCCGCCGTCCTCCCCGATCTCGCGCCGTGGCGGTCCAGCCCCGATTTCCGGCTGTTGTTCCACCAGGGCACGGTCACCTACTTCGGCTCGTTCATGGCGATGATCGCGCTGCCGCTCCAGATCAAGCACCTGACGGACTCTCCGTTCGCCGTGGGGGCCATGGGTGCGGTCGAGCTGGTTCCGCTGGTGGTGTTCGGGCTGTACGGGGGCGCCCTCGCCGACGCCGTCGACCGGCGGCGGATGATCCTCTTGACCGAGGCCGGGCTCGGGGTGCTCGCGCTCGTACTCCTGGTGAACGCGCTGCTGCCGCACCCGATGCTGTGGCCGCTGTACGTGGTCGCGGCGGGCGTGTCCGCGCTGACCGGGCTGCAGCGGCCCGCCCTGGACTCGCTGATGGCACGGATCGTGCCGCACGACCAGCAGACGGCCGCCGCCGCTCTGAACGGGCTGCGCCACCAGTTCGGCGCGATCGCCGGGCCCTCCCTGGCGGGGGTGGTCGTCGCGTACGCCGGTTACCCCGCGGCGTACTCGGTCACCGTCGTCGGATTCCTCGTCTCCGTCCTCCTGTGCCTGCGGCTGCGTCCGGCTCCTCCCGTGGCGGGCGCCGCGCGCCCCTCGCTGCGGGGGATCGCGGAGGGAGCGCGGTACGCGTGGAGCCGGCCCGTGCTGCTCGGCACCTACGCCGTCGACCTGGCGGCGATGTTCTTCGCCTTCCCGAACGCCGTGTACCCCTTCCTCGCGGACGAGCTCGACGCGGTGTGGGCCCTCGGCCTGATGTACGCGGCGGGCGCGGTGGGCTCCCTGCTGCTGGGGCTGACCAGCGGGTGGCTGTCGCGGGTACGCCGGCACGGGCTGCTCGTGGTGTGCGGTGCGACGGTGTGGGGGCTGGCGGTCGCGGCCGCCGGCTGGTCGCCGGACATCTGGCTGGTTCTGGTCTGCCTGGCGGTTGCGGGCGCCGGGGACATGCTGAGCGGGCTGGGGCGCGGCACGATCTGGAACCAGACGATCCCCGAGGAGCTGCGGGGGCGGCTCGCGGGCATCGAGGTGCTCTCGTACAGCGTCGGACCGCAGCTCGGCACGGTCCGGGCCGGCGCCATGGCCGGCTGGACCGGTACTCGTACGGCCTTCTGGAGCGGCGGTCTGGCCTGCGTGGCTTCGGTGGCGCTGCTCGCGGCGCTGCTGCCGAAGCTGGTCTCGTACGACGCCGGCACCGACGAGGACGCGCGGCTGCGGCGCGCCGAGAAGGAAGGGGAGGAGCCGGTATTTCAGCCGTAGTGCGCGCCCGCCGCCGGCGGCCGAACTGGCCACGCCCCGGCGCGAACTGACGGATGACGGCCCCGGCGGGGCCCCGCTCCTACGCCCGTAGACCCTTCCGCGGTTACTCGCGAGGAAACACGGGCTTTGGCTATGGTGAGCGCCCGCCGATCAGGCGACCTTCGGATCCCATGAACAAACACGGATCCGACGCCATGATCGAAGGAAGTCCCGCCAATCCGGGACGCAATTCGTACCGTGCGGAGCGACGTGGTGCCGGCAACACCGCCCGGCGTCGGCTCCGTACGATCCGGCCTGCCCTCGCCCTGCCACCCAGGGCTCGAGAGGCGGCGGTCTTCTCATTCACCTACCTCGCAAGGCAAGGCAGAGATGGCACGCATCACCCGACCGTCTTCACGGCGGCCCTCCCCGCAGCAGTCCCACCCTGTCGACGAACTGCTGCCGGCCCCCCAACTCGCGCTCTACGGCTTCCAGCACCTCCTCGCGTTCTACGCGGCGGCGGTCATCGTCCCGATCCTGGTCGGCAACGCGCTCGGCCTCTCCCACCAAGAGCTCGTCCACCTCATCAACGCCGACCTCCTGACCTGTGGCATCGCCACGATCATCCAGGCCTTCGGCGTCTGGAAGGTCGGGGCCCGGCTGCCCCTGGTCCAGGGCGTCACCTTCACCGCCGTCTCCCCCATGATCGCCATCGGGACGGGCGCGGGCGGCGGCACGGCCGGCCTGCTCGTCGTCTACGGAGCGGTGATCACGGCGGGCATCGCCACGTTCGCGTTCGCCCCGGTCTTCAGCAAGCTGGTCAAGTACTTCCCGCCGGTCGTCATCGGCACGATCCTCACCATCATCGGAATCACGCTGATACCGGTGGCCCTCCAGGACGCCGCGGGCGGCGCACACCTGATCGGCACCCCCGCCTACGGCACTGCGAAGAACCTCGCCTACGCCCTGGGCACCCTGCTCTTCATCCTCTCGATGGTCCGGATCGGCAAGCCGTTCCTGTCCAGCCTCGCCGTCCTACTCGGGCTCGTCGGCGGCACGGCGGTGGCGTGGGCCTTCGGCGACGCCGACTTCTCGGCGGTCGGCGAGAGCGACTGGTTCGGGGTCACCACGCCCTTCCACTACGGCATGCCGCGCTTCGAGCTGCTGCCGATCGTCGCGATGCTCGTCGTCATGCTGATCACCATGGTGGAGACCACCGGTGACGTGTACGCCATCGGGGAGATCACCGACAAGGAGGTCGACGCCGACACCGTCGCGCGGGCGCTGCGCGCCGACGGCGTGGCGACGGTCCTCGGCGGTGTCCTCAACTCGTTCCCCTACGTGGCCTTCGCCGAGAACATCGGCATCGTGCGCATGTCCAAGGTGATGAGCCGGTACGTGGTCGTCGTGGCCGGACTGTTCATGGTCGTGCTGGGACTGCTGCCGAAGGCGGGCAGTCTGGTCGCCTCGATCCCGCATCCGGTGCTGGGCGGCGCGGCCATCTCCATGTTCGGCATCGTCGCCGCGGTCGGGGTCCAGATCCTGGGCAAGGTCGACCTGCGGGAGGAGCGCAACACCCTCATCCTGGCGGTCAGTCTGGGCGCGGCGCTGCTGCCGACGACGGTCCCGTCGTTCTTCGACCGGATGCCGGACGACGTACGGGCCGTGCTCGACAGCGGGATCACCCTGGGCGCCCTCACCGCCATCCTGCTGAACCTGCTGTTCAACGTCTTCACCAGCCGCAGCACGATGGAGATCGACTGGGACGACGTCGGGGAACCCGCCCACTGAGGCTTCTCACCCCGTCGGCCGCGCGCCGGGACCCCCCCTCCCGGCGCGCGGCGCGCTGCCGTCAGCCGCCCGCGGGGAAGGGCGAGGCGTCGCCGGCCTCCCCGATCAGCTCCCAGAAGTGGTCGACGAGCCGGCGCAGGAACGCGGCCCGCTCGGCCGCGATCTCCTTGAGCCGGGCGTCGTTGTTGCGGGCGACGAGATGGCCCATGTAGCGCTCCGAGAACCCGGAGAACTCGGCGTTCATCGCGCGCAGCGCGTCGCCCACGCTGGTCTCGTCGACGACGACGATCTCGGCCACGGGCTCGACGTAGGTCTTCCAGCGTCCGGCCACGGCGGCGCGCAGGCACTCCTCCAGCTCCTCCACCCGTCCCATGATCCCGACGAGCCCCCGCAGGGACAGCCCCAGCGCCTCGACCAGGGCCCTGGTCTGCCGGGCGTCCCCGTGCCACTGCCGCGCGTCCTCGGCCGCGCGGTACTCGAAGGGGTCCATGCCTATGCGGTACGCCAGCCGCTCCACGGTGAGCTGCCGGGCCAGCCGGTGCTCGGCGAGGGTCCGCGGGCGGATGCCCATGAGCGTGGTCGTGTCGCACCACAGGGCGGCGGCCAGGGCGAAGAGCTGCTCGTCCGTGGGCACATGGGAGCCGTGCTCCCAGGCCACGACGAACTGGGGGTGGACGGGGACGCCGCAGGCCGCCATGGACTGCGCCACCTGTTCGGATGTCAGACCCATGCGCTCACGCGCGGATCTGGCCTCTACGGGGGAAAACGGAGTGCTGTACACGTACGAGACACCTCGCAACACCCTCGGACGCGGGGGCGTGCGAGGAGGGACGGATTGATGGATGAACACCAAGCGCGGGCACACTAACAGATGTTCAGCAGGGTGGAACCATCAATTCACCTTGGATTTGAAGGCTGTAGGGACGTACAACCTCCTGACGCAAAGTCAGGGCAGGCGGACGCCGCGAGCCGTGGTCCAGAGTTCGTACCACTCCTCGTGCGTGAGGTCCGGTTCGCGCGTCGCCGCGTCGCGGCAGGCTCGGATCCGCTCCGGGCGCGTGGTGCCGATGACCGGCGCGATGGCGGCGGGATGCCGGGTCAGCCACCACAGCAGCACCGACTCGGGGGTCGTGCCCTTGCGCCCGGCGAGTTCGGCGAGGAGCGCGGCGGTGGCCCGCTCCTCGGGGGTCTCCTGGAGGCCGGTGTACCGGCCCTTGGCCAACGCCCCCCAGGCCTGGAGCCGGATGCCGTGGTCACGGCAGTGCTCCAGCGTCCCGAAGGGGAAGCCGTTGCCGGCGAGGTGGGGCGTGTTGAGCAGCACCCCGGCCTCGACCCAGTCGCGCCGGTACAGGCTCATCTCCAGCTGGTTCGCGACCAGCGGTACGTCGAGCCGGGCCTGGAGGTGGGCAATCTGCGGGGCGCCCATGTTGGACACGCCGAAGTTCCGCACGAGGCCCTGCCGGTGCAGGGAGGCCAGGGCCGACGCGATCTCGTCCGGGTCGGCCAGCGGGTCGGGGCGGTGCAGCAGCAGTACGTCGACGTGGTCGGTCCGCAGCCGGGTCAGGCTCTCCTCCACCCGCCGCGCGATGGTCCCCGCGCGCAGGTCGTACATGCCCGGGCGGCCCCCTTCGGGCAGCCGGATCCCGCACTTGGTCTGCAGGGTGATGCGTTCCCGCAACCCCGGGGTCCGGGCCAGGACCTCGCCGAAGACGGCCTCGGACTTGCCGCCGCGGTAGATGTCGGCGTGGTCGAACACGGTGATCCCGCTGTCGAGCGCGGCGGCGACCGCCGCCTCGGCGGCATCGATGTCCCCCGTACCGTACGGCTCGGGCCCCCAGCTCCCGCCGAGCCCCATGCACCCGTACAACACCCGCTCGCCCACACCCGCGTCCGCGCTCACGCCGCCCACCCTAGGTCCCTGCCGCCCAGGGTCCACACGGTTCCCGGGAAAGCCGCTCCGGGGCGGCCCCGAACGGGCCCGTGGCGGGCTTCCGCGGGGCCGGTGGCCGCCTCGCGCCCCCGGGGCGGGGGGCGGGCACCGGCGCCCCGGCCGCAGGACGCCCAAGAGGCTCCCAGAGCCCCCGGGCATAGCCTCTGACCTGGGGTTTCTTGTCTTTCCGGGATATGATTGCGGTCTCGGAAAGGGGACTTGATGGACCAGTACTCGGACCAGTCGGTGGACCGCCGCATTCGCACGATGGAGGACGTACTCGACCTTCTCGACGGCCTGTTCGCGCCGGAGGCCGACCGGTGGACCTCCGGTGGCGCCTCCTGGTGGGACGGCTTCTACGCCGACCGCTCGAAGCCGGTGCCCTTCTTCGTCGCGAAGCCGGACGAGAGCCTCGTCTCGTACCTCGACCACGGCCTGGTCTCCCCCGGACGCGCCCTGGACCTCGGCTGTGGCCCGGGCCGCAACGCGCTGTACCTCGCCTCCAGGGGTTTCGAGGTCGATGCGGTGGACCTGTCGCCGACGGCCGTGGCGTGGGCCGAGGAACGCGCCCGCGAGGCGGGGGCCGACGTCCGGTTCCACTGCGGGGACGCCTTCGCCCTCACCCGGGCCGAGTTGAGCGGCCCGTACGACCTGATCCACGACTCCGGCTGCTTCCACCACCTGCCCCCGCACCGCCGTGTCGGCTACCTCGCCATGCTGGAACGGGCCCTGGCACCCGGCGGACACCTCGCCCTGACCTGCTTCGCGGCCGGCGGGATGGGATCCGAACTGCCCGACGCCGAGTTCTACCGCACGTCCGGCCTCCAGGGCGGCCTCGCCTACACCCCCGAGTCGCTCCGCTGGATCTTCTCCGACTTCACTGAGGTCGAGCTGCGCCGGATGCGCGACGAGCCCGCGGATTCGGCGCGGTTCGGCGAGGAGTTCCTCTGGACGGCCCTCTTCCGCCGGCCCGCCGCGCCGGCGGCCGCCTGACGTCACGACCCCGTTCGCACCGGGCGGGGCAGCAGGGCCAGCAGCGGCTCGTGCAGTGCGGCCGGGGCGGCGACGAAACCGGTGGCCCCCGCCCGCCAGTACGCGCCCGACGGGTCGGTGACCTCGACCCCCGCCTCGCGGGCGAGCAGGGCCCCGGCCAACAGGTTCGAGTCGTCACGGCCGTACTCCCAGAAGGCGTCGAGCCGGCCGGCCGCGACGTCCGCGATCTGCCAGGAAGTCGGCCCGAGGTTGCGGACCGCGGCGACGGCGGGCAGTACGGCGGCCAGCGAGCGGCCCGCGAGCTCCACCGCCTCCGACCGGCCGTCGGGGAACGGCGGATGCGTGTGCGCGAGGACGGCCGCCTCCAGGGCCCGCTTGCGGGACGGAGAGACCAAGAGGCCGTCGCGCCGGGTCCCGTGGCCGAGGGCGGCCGTGTACGTCTCGCCTAGGACCGGGGAGTGCAGTACGGCGGCGACCGGCTCGCCGTCCTCGACCAGGGTGACGCTGACGCACCAGGAGGTCAGTCCCTGGAGGTACTGGACCGCGCCGTCGACGGCGTCGACGACCCAGGCCGCCCCCTCGGCGGGCAGCACGGTGTCCAGTTCCTCGGCCCAGACGGCGTCCGGCCGCAGCGCCGACAACCGGCCGCGCAGCAGGTCGGTCGCCGGGTCGTCGACGGCGGCGAACGCGGTGCGCAGTTCGTCCATGGTGCCGGCGGCTTCGGGGCGGGGCCTGGCGTGCACCCAGGCCCCGGCCTCTTCGGCGGCGTACGCCATGGGGGCCAGGAGAGCGAGGTGGGCGGGGTGGGCGGAGGTCTCGGGCATCAACGGCTCCTCGGTTCAGGTGGGTGGCCAGGCACACACCTTCGCCCGCGGCCGGCGCTCGGGGAGCGGTGCGGGGCCCCGGGTGAGCGAAACTCGCCTCCATGACCGGTGAAGCGATCGAAGACGTACTCGACCTACGGGACCAGCGGCTGATCTCGGCTCTCCAGTGCGACGGCCGGCTGACCGCCGAGCGGGCCGCCGAGGTGCTGGGGCTGAACACCCGTGTCGTGCACCGCCGTCTGGCGGCGTTGCTCGGCAGCGGGACGGTGCGCGTCACGGCGCGGGCGGGCGGCGGCGGCTTCCCGCCCGCGATGCTGCTGCGGATCAGAGTGCTGCGGGGGAAGGCGGAGACGGTTGCGACGGCGCTGGCCGGGCGGGACGACATCCCGTTCGTCGACCTGTCGGCGAGCGGCGACGAGATCGGGGCCGTCCTGCTCGCCGATGCCGGGGCGCCGAACCGGCTGGTCTTCCGGCAACTGCCCGCGACGAGCTCCGTGGTGTCGGTGGACGCCCAGACCGTCCTGCACGTCTTCGAGGGCGGGACCGCGGCCGACTGGCGCCTCGACGTCCTGACCCCGGCCGAGCGCGCCGCGCTCACCCCGCTCCACCCTCAAGGCCCGGCGGGCCGGCCCGACCGGACCGACCTCGACATCCTCGCCGCCCTCGCCGAGGACGGGCGGGCACCGGCATCGGCCGTCGCACGGCGCACGGGGGGTGCGGAGTCGACCGTGCGCAGGCGGCTGGCTTCGCTCAGGGAGCGCGGGCTGCTGCTCACCGAGGTCCACGTCGATGCCCGCAGGCTGGGGTTGCACATCGACGCGAACCTCCGGATGCGGGTTCCGCCGGGTGAGCTGGACGCCCTGGGCCGGCGGCTGGCCGGCCACCCGGCCGTGCACGGGGTGCTGGCGACCACCGGCTCCGCCAATCTGCACGTCGCCGTGTGGCTGAGGAACCTCGCCGAACTCTATGGGTTCCTGACCCGGGACATCGGCGGCCTGGGCATCCCGTCCGTCGACACGTTCCTCGTCGGCCGGGCCGTCAAGCGCCCCACGGGTCCCGCGTGGTGAGGCGGGCGTGACCTCGTACTACCTGGGGAGTACGGCGGAAACGCTACGCCGGGGTGACGCGGGTGACGGCGGGAGCGATCTAGCGTGGCTTCATGGACGAGCAGTACGGGCGCCCGGGCCCCCCGTGGCGGCGATGGGTGGAGCGGACCGGGCGGAGCCCGGCCTGGCGCTCCGCGCTGATCGTCGCCGTCGCCGCCCAGGTCGGCTCCGGATGGGCCGAGCGGACACAGACGGGGCGGGTGTCGCTGGACTGGTTCGGGCGGCTCCTGCTGCTGCTCGGGCCCGCCCTGCTCGTCGTACGGCACCGCCATCCGGTGCTCGTGGTGTACGCGGTCGCCGCCGTCGACCTGGTGTACATCGGGGCCGGATATCCCTACGGCCCGGTCTTCATCAGCCTGGCCGTGGCCTGCTTCGCCGCCGTGATCGCCGGCCGCCGAAGAGCCGCCTGGGGCGCCGTCGGGCTCCTGTGGGCCGGGCACCTGCTCATCGCCCACTGGCTCTACCGTTGGCTCCCGCCCACCGGGGACGGACCGGCGCCCTGGGCCCAGGAACTGGGCATCACCGCGTGGGTCCTGGCGATGCTCGCCCTGGCCGAGGTGGTCCGCGCGCGCCGTGAGCAGTGGGCCCGCGAGCGGGCCGAGCGGGCGGCCGCGGAAAGACGCCGCGTCGGGGAGGAGCGGCTGCGGATCGCCCGCGAGCTGCACGACGTCCTCGCCCACAGCATCTCGGTCATCAACGTCCAGGCGGGGGTCGGGCTGGCCCTCCTCGACACCGATCCCGAGCAGGCCCGTACGGCGCTCACCACCATCAAGGCGGCCAGCAAGGAGGCGCTCGGCGAGGTCCGCCAGGTCCTCGACACCCTGCGCGCCCCCGGGGACGCCCCGCGCACCCCGGCCCCCGGTCTCGACCGGCTGCCCGAGCTGGTGGAACAGGCCGCCGCGGCCGGCCTCACCGTCGACGTGGCCGTCGAAGGGTCCCCGCGGGCGCTCGCGCCCGGCATGGACCTGGCCGCCTTCCGCATCCTCCAGGAGGCGCTGACCAATGTGGTGCGGCACTCCGGTTCGCGTACCGCCCGCGTCCGCATCGGCTGGCAGCCGGGCGCGCTCGAACTGTGCGTGGACGACGAGGGCCCGCCCACCGGGGACCCGGCGGGCGGCAGCGGCAACGGTCTGATCGGCATGCGCGAGCGCGCTTCGGCCCTCGGTGGCGGCATCGAGGCCGGTCCGCGTCCGGACGGCGGATTCCGGGTGGTGGCGCGACTCCCGCTGAAGGCCGTTTCGATCCAGGAGGACCCGTGATCCGAGTACTGCTCGCCGACGACCAGTTGCTGGTGCGGGCGGGGTTCCGGGCGCTGCTCGACGCCCAGCCGGACATCGAGGTGTCCGGCGAGGCCGCCGACGGGGAAGAGGCCGTACGGCTGGTCGGGGAGCTGCGCCCGGACGTCGTCCTGATGGACATCCGCATGCCGGTGCTGGACGGGCTGGCGGCCACCCGCAGGATCACCGCGGACGAGGCGCTGGCCGGCGTCCGGGTGGTCATGCTCACCACCTTCGAGCTCGACGAGTACGTCTTCGAGGCCATCCGCTCCGGCGCCTCGGGTTTCCTCGTCAAGGACACGGAGCCGGCGGAGCTGCTGCGCGCGGTCCGTGCGGTGGTCGACGGCGACGCCCTGCTGTCCCCGGGGGTCACGCGCAGGCTGATCTCCGAGTTCGCGGCCCGTTCCAAGCGGCCCGCCTCGGCAGCCGGGCTGGAGCGGCTCACCGACCGGGAGCGGGAGGTGATGGCGCTGGTGGGCATGGGACTGTCCAACGAGGAGATCGCCCGCCGGCTGGTGGTCAGCCCGCTCACCGCGAAGACGCACGTCAGCCGGACGATGGTGAAACTCGGCGCCCGTGACCGCGCGCAGCTGGTGGTGCTGGCCTACGAATCGGGGCTGGTACGGCCCGGCTGGCTCGGCTAGCCGGGGCCTGGGCCCCGCCGTACTCCCTCGGAAGCAGCCCCGGTGCAGCCGGCCGTACGACGACCCGGCCCCCCACCCGGGGCCACTCTCGAAGCAGGACGAGAAGTCCCCCTTCCAGAGGAGCTGAACCACCGTGAACACTCTCGATTCCCTCACCACCCTCGCCTACGACGGCCCCGGCCCGTGGATCCTGTTCTTCCCGCTGATCTGGGCGGCGGTCGTGGTCACCGTCGTCACCGTGCTGCGCAGGACGGTGTGGCGCGGCCGTCGGGGGCCGTGGCAGAGCCGGGGCGCCGTCTACGGCGAGCGGTCGCCGATCGCGATCCTGGGCCGCCGCTTCGCCTCCGGCGAGATCGACGAGGACGAGTACTGGCGCCGGTTGTCCGTACTGGACGAGCAGTTCGGCCGCTCCCTCAAGGACGGCGCCGCATGAGAGCGGATTCAGGCTGTCACCGGAGCACGGAGGCCGCGTCGTCGCTCTGGGCCCGGTAGACGGTCACGATCGCGGCCACGGCGTCGACTTCGACCGGTCCGGCGACCCTCAGCCAGACCAGTTCGGGCAGGTCCTCGGACCGTTCGAGTCGGCCGACCGCCTCGGCGGGCCAGGGCAGCGGCAGCGCCGGCAGGTGCACGAGGGAGATCCCGTCGATGAAGGACGGGCACAGTTCCCGTTCCCACGGGCGGACCGAGTGGAGATTGGCCAGCGAGATCACCACATCGGGCCTCCACGGCCCTTCACAGGGCAGCGGCGAGAGCAGCCACACGTCCAGCGTGTTGTCCTTGCGGTTCTCGTTGGACTCGTCCACCGAGATGCGATCGATGGTGTAGTCGGCGCAGGATTCCAGCGTCAGCGCCGCATTCACGCACCGGTTCTTGAAGGCGTCGGGTGCCCTGTGTTCGTAGACCACGGCGCGAGACTACGGTGAGTGGAACGGTCCGCGGCAGGTGGTTCGCCGGCGAGCATCGCGGCGAGCCGGTCCTCAGTCCGCCCGGGGTCCGCATGCGGCGGCCAGCCGGGTCAGCGTCGTGCGCATCCCCTCACGGTTGATCTCGACCCGGCGCTGCGGGTTCGTCCCGGCGAAGACGGAGCCGAGGAGGTCGGTGAGCCGTGCGCCCCGGCCCCGGCGCAGGTCCTGCCAGGTCTCGGTGACGAGCGTGCCGTCGCCCTCCGGCTCGAAGCGATAGCCCCACCGGGCGATCGGCAGCCCGAAGATGCCGACGTCGAAGGTGAACTCGCCCTGTCCGGCGGGACCTTCAGGGGCCCGCAGGGCCACGATCCGGCCCACGGTGAACCAGAGGAACGGCCCGCGCCGGTTGATGCCGACGAACCGGCTGCCGACGCCGGCGGGCGGGCGCGGCACCCACACCGTGCGGCATTCCGGGCTCCACCGGCCCATGTTCCGCAGGTCGGACACCATCCGGTGGACGTCCGAGGGCGTGGCTTCCACCAGGATCCGCTCCTGCAGGCTCCACAGGCGCTCAGACACCGGCGTGGGCGGCGACGAGAGAGGTGATCATGTCCATGCCCGGAGTCTAAGGCCGGCCGGCCCCCGGGTCACTGGGCCGTGCGCGCCGCGTCCGCCACCTCGATGATCGTGTCCATGAAGAGCTGGGCGCGGGCGGATTCGCTGCCGGTGGGCCACATCAGCCCGTACCGGACGGGCGGGGCGTCCCGGAAGGGGACGAAGGCGACTCCGGGGTGCATGTGATGGTGGACGGCACGCGCGCAGACCGTGGTGACGCCCTTGCCCGCGCTGACGTCGGGGAGGACCTCCTGCCAGTACTTGACGGCGCGACCCCGCGCGACCGGCTTGCCCGAGGGCGTGCGGGAGGGGAAGTGCGCCTCCAGCCAGTAGTCCGGAACGGCCCCTTCGATGGTGATGAGCGGGGCCAGGGCGTAGTCCTCCAGGGAGACGGTCTCCTGCCGGGCGAGCGGGTGGTCCGCGGGGACCAGGAGGGCCCGGGGTTCGTTGAGCACGACGGGGCCGGTGGTGATGTCCGGCTCGATGATGGGGAACTCGGACAGCTGGAGGTCGAGTTCGCCCGCGCGCAGGGCGCTGATGGGGTCGTGGATGAGGACTTCCTGGATCCGGATGTCGACATCGGGGTGGCGCATGCGGTAGACGTCCGCGGCCCTGACGACGAGGTCCCCGCACCACAGGGTGGTGTAGCCGACGCGCAGGGGGCCGCTGACCGTGCCCGTGGCGGCCATGGCCTTCTCCAGGCCGGCCTTCATCTGGTCGTAGGCGGGCCGCAGGTCGTCGTGGAGCTGCCGGCCCGCGGCGGTGATGGTCACCGTACGGCTCGTACGGGTGAACAGCGGGGTCCCGACACGCCGCTCGATCTGCTTGAGGGTCTGGCTGACCCGGCCGGTGCTGACGTGCAGCCTGGCGGCCGCCCGGCCGAAGTGCAATTCGTCCGCGAGGGCGAAGAGCGTCTCCAGCTCGAACCGTTCCAGCATCCGACGCTCCCATCGTTGAGTCTGCCTAAAGGACGCGTTCCATGATCGCTCCTTGATGCTCGGAAAACCAACCAGCAAGGTATTCACGGGTGTTCCGCGGACAGGGCTTTCCGGAAAACACCGACGAACCCTTTCTGGAGGCATGGGCATGAGCAAGCTGGTGGCGGTGATCTACCTGTCGATGGACGGGGTCGTGGAGGAACCCTCGTGGACGGCGCCGTTCCGGAACGACGATCACGGCAAGTTCCACGCGGGACAGCTGGCCCGCAGCCGGGCGCTCGTGCTGGGCCGCAAGACCTTCGAATGGATGTCGAAGGTGTGGCCCACGATGGGGGACGCCGACGAGGGCGCGGCCCGGATCAACAACATGCCCAAATACGTCGCTTCGACGACCCTGGAGAATCCGCGGTGGAACGCCGCGGTCCTGAAGGGGGACGTGGCCGGGGAGGTCGCCAGACTCAAGAGCGAGCCCGGCCGGGACCTCTTGGTCTACGGCAGCGGCCGGCTCGTCAACCACCTGCTCGGCCACGGCCTCGTCGACGAGCTCAAGCTGTTCCTCCACCCCGTCGTCGTGGGTGGCGGGCGGCGGCTGTTCCCCGAACACGGCGATCCCGGGACGTGGACCCTCGCCGGCACGACCACCTTCGACTCGGGCGCGATCGTCCTGGACTACCGACCGGCCTCGGTGGCCGGGCCGGCGGTCGGGCCCTCGCCGTGACCCGCCCGCACCGGCGCCCCGGAGGACTCCCGCACCGGTCTCAGCGGGTGGCATCGGTGATGTGGCGCGGCTCGAAATCCTCCGCCGTCCGGACGAAGGCCTCCAGCAGCGCGCTCTCGTCCGCGGTGGGCCAGACCAACGCCCACTCCGTGACCGGGGCGTCGTGGATCGGCAGGAAGGAGATGCCGGGCGGGGTGTAGTACCGGGGGACGTGCGCGTTGACGGGACAGGCGATCTGGCCTGCCACGACGAGGGCGAGCACCTCGTGGAAGGTACGGGCGACCGGCCCTCGCTCGATGCGGCGTCCGAGCGGCGTGCCGCTCGGCACCATGGCGTCGAACCAGTACCTGGGCACCTCCGGGCCCGGGTCGAGGACACGCAGGTCGCCGAGGTCCTCCATGGACACGCTCCCCCGCTCCACGAGGGGCGAGTCCGCGGCGATCGCGAGCACCCGGTCCTCGGTCAGCAGGGTCGGACCGACGCTCAGGTCCGGTTCGTGGACGGGCCGCCACATCAGCTGCACGTCGGTCCTGCCGGTGCGCAGCGGTGCGAACGGTTCACTGAAGTGGATTTCCAGGACTTCGACCTCGCATTCGGGGTAGCGGTCCTGGAAGGCGTCGATCACAGGACGCACTTCCTGCCCCAGTACACCCATCACACCCAGTCGCAGTGTCCCCCGTACGCCCAGCGCGGCCTCGCTCGCCCGGGCGAGCCCGCCCTGGATCAGGTCGTACGCCTGCTGGAGCTCGGCGCGCAGCACCTTGCCGACGGGAGTCAGCGTCACCGCGCGGCTGGTCCGGTCGAACAGCGCGGCGCCGATGCGACGCTCCTGCTTCTTGATCGCCTGGCTGACCCTCGGCGGGGAGACCCTCAGCCGTTCGGCCGTCCTGCCGAAGTGCAGTTCCTCGGCCAGAGTCAAGAAGATCTCTATGTCCCTCAGTTCCATGGCCGCCCCCGTACCGCGATAACCGCGAGGTTATTGATCAACTCACGAATTCTACGTTGATCGCGGGGTCGCGGCATCGGAGGGTAGAGACGCCCGGCACATGCCCTGCCCGCCGGCGGGGACTGCTCCACCACCCCCCGCTCCCCTATTCCCTGGAGGAATCGATCATGCGCAGCCGCCCATCCGCGGGAGGAGAAAGACAGCCGTGAGCGACAGGCTCGACATGACCGTGATGTACGCGACGCACAACAAACTGCGACGGGAACTGACCCACATCACCCGGGCCAGCGCCCGGTTCGACTCGGATCCCCGGTACATCCTGCGGGTGGGCGCCGACTGGGAGATGTTCAGGCGGGCGTTGTCCGCACACCAGTCGGCCGAGGACGACGCGCTGTGGCCGCATCTGCGGCGGGCCCTCGAGGACAGGCCGTTCGATCTGGCGCGGCTGGAGGCACGGGAGGCCGAACACGCCGCGATCATCTCCCTGGTGGGGGCCATCAACGGGGCCCTGACCGCCCCCGGTATCGAACTGGACCTGTTCGGTGAGCTCACGGAAGCCCTGCTGTCCGGCCTCGTCGGGCATCTCGACCGCGAGGAGGAGTCCGTGTTCCCGCTGGTGCAGTCGGCCTTGGGCGCCGACCTGTGGGGACACTTCAGGCAGGTGCACGCCCTGCGGGTCGGCCCGTACGCCCCGCAGCTGCTGCCCTGGCTCCTCGACGGCGCCGACGAGCGGACGGTCGACTTCGTGCTGGCCTCGTTCCCGGCGCCCGCCCGTCAGGCGTACGAGCACCGGTGGCGGCTCTCCTCCAGGACAACCATCTGATTTCCGTTCGTCCACAACCCTCAAGGAACTCCTTATGTGCAAGCGCTTCGACGTCGTCGTCCTCGGTGCGGGGCCCGGCGGTTACGTCGCCGCCATCCGCGCCGCCCAGCTCGGCCGGCGGGTGGCGGTCGTGGAGGAGAAGTACTGGGGCGGTGTCTGCCTCAACGTCGGCTGCATCCCCACGAAGGCGCTGCTGCGCAACGCGGAGCTGGCCCACCTCTTCACGCACGAGGCCAAGACCTTCGGCATCGAGGTGGAGGGCAGCGTGTCGTTCGACTACGGCGCGGCGTTCCGCCGCAGCCGCCAGGTGGCCGACGGCCGGGTCAAGGGCGTCCACTACCTGATGAAGAAGAACGGGATCACGGAGTTCGACGGCCGGGGCACCTTCCTGGACGCGAACACCTTGGAAGTCGCCCAGCCGGACGGCACCATCTGCACCATCTCCTTCGACAACTGCATCATCGCGACCGGTGCCACGCCGCGGCTGCTGCCGGGCACCCGGCGCAGCGAGCGCGTCGTCACCTACGAGGAGCAGATCCTCAGCGACGGCGTCCCGCGGTCGATCGTGATCGCGGGCGCCGGCGCCATCGGCATCGAGTTCGCCTACGTCCTGCACAACTACGGCGTGAAGGTCACCATCGTCGAGTTCCTCGACCGGATCGCCCCGCTGGAGGACGCCGACGTGTCGGCCGAACTGGCCAAGCGCTACCGCAAGCTCGGCATCGACGTGCTCACCTCGACCCGGGTCGAGTCGATCGACGAGTCGGGCCCGCAGGTGCGGGTGACGGTCACCGGGAAGGACGGCGCCCAGCAGGTCCTGGAGGCCGACAAGGTGCTGCAGGCGATCGGCTTCGCGCCGAACGTCACGGGCTACGGCCTGGAGGCCACGGGCGTACGGCTGACCGAGCGCGGCGCCATCGAGGTCGATGGGCGCTGCCGCACCTCGGTGCCGCACCTGTACGCCATCGGCGACGTCACGGCCAAGCTGATGCTCGCGCACACCGCCGAGGCCATGGGCGTGGTCGCCGCCGAGACGATCGCGGACGCCGAGACGATGGAACTGGACTACCCGATGATTCCCCGGGCCACCTACTCCCAGCCGCAGATCGCCAGCTTCGGCTGGACCGAGGCGCAGGCGAGGGAGAAGGGGTTCGACGTCGCCGTGGCCAGGTTCCCCTTCACCGCCAACGGGAAGGCGCACGGCCTGGGCGACACGGCCGGCTTCGTGAAGCTGATCGGCGACGCCACGCACGGCGAGATCATCGGGGCCCACCTGATCGGGCCGGACGTCACCGAGCTCCTGCCCGAACTGACCCTGGCGCAGCAGTGGGACCTGACCGTGCACGAGGTCGCCCGCAACGTGCACGCCCACCCGACCCTGGGCGAAGCCGTCAAGGAGGCCGTGCACGGACTCGCCGGACACATGATCAATTTCTGACCGACCGCACCGCCTCCCACTACACCGAAGGCAGGAACCCACCATGCACACCTCGGACGGAAGCGCCGACCGGGTCTGGTTCATCACCGGCGCCAGCCGGGGCCTCGGCCGCGCCTTCGCCGACGCGGCACTGGCCGCCGGCGACCGCGTGGCGCTCGCGGCCCGTACCGTCGGACCGCTGGAGGAGATGGCGGCCGCACATCCGGGGCGGGTACTGCCCCTCGCCCTGGACGTGACCGACCGGGACGCGGTGTTCGCGGCCGTCTCCGAGGCGGCGGGGCACTTCGGGCGGCTCGACATCGTCCTCAACAACGCCGGCGCGCTGTCGATGGGCATGGTCGAGGAGTTCACCGAAGCCGAGGCCCGGGCCCAGCTCGACCTCAACTTCTTCGGTGCGCTCTGGGTGGCCCAGGCGGTGATGCCCACCCTGCGCGCCCAGGGCTCCGGGCACATCATCCAGACGTCCGGCATCGCCGCCCTGGGCGGTTTCCCCTCCACCGGCCTCTACAGCGCGAGCAAGTTCGCCCTGGAGGGGCTGAGCGAGGCCCTCGCAATGGAGGCCGCCGGTTTCGGGGTGAAGGTCAGCATCATCCAGCCCGGCGGTTACTGGACCGATCTGTACTCGGCCATGCACAGCACGAGCCCCCTGGAGGCCTACGCGCCGCTGCGGGCCGAGCCGGCGACGCGGTTCGCCAAGGGGTCGGCCGACAGCGACCCGAAGCTCGCCGCGGAGGCGCTGCTCCACCTCGTCGACAGCGACGAGCCGCCGCTGCGCCTCCTGCTGGGCAACATGGCCTACGACCTGGCCTTCGACATCGCGCGCAAGCGCGTGTTCACCTGGGCCGCGTGGGAGCACGTCAGCCGCGCCGCGGAACACGCGATCCCCGCACCCGGACGCACGGCCTACGCCGCCGCGGCGGCAGAGGCCGCGGCGGGCTGAGCGGTCCGTCGGGGGCCGGGCCGGTCCCGGACGGACCACCGCTCGGCGCCGGGGCTCAGGGGCGGCCACCCACGGGGGTGGTGGCCGCCCGCCGGGTCGGGGCGCGGAACGTCGAGGGGTCGGGGTACGTCGCCTTCTCCGCCTCCAGCGCCTCCTCGATCGCCTCCCCGAAGGACGGCTCGAAGAGGTCCACGGAACCCAGCAGCCGCAGTCCGCTCACGGTCGGGTCGAGCAGCGGGCGGGCCATCCTGGCCGCCCCGCCCGACAGCGCGGTGAAGCCCTTGCGCGCCATCTCGTACCGGCCGGCCACCCGGTCCTCGAAGCCCGCGCTCGCGTAGCCGACGACCAGCGCGAGGTCGGCGAGGAACTTGCGGGCGCCGCGGGCCATCTCCTCCGCGCCCTGGAGGGTCTGGACTGAGCCGCCCGCCACCTTGAAGTCGTCGCCGTTGCGCTGGAGACCTCGCGCCTCGTACACGGCGAGCGCCTCCTCGAAGAGCCGGCCCGCCTCGTCGACGCTCTTCATCGCCGTCACGAGCTGCTCGATGTCGATCTCGCGCTTCACGCTGCCTCCTGATCCGGGACTGTGCTGCACCGACCGTAGGAGGCGAGGCATCCGCTGCGGAACACCCCTGCGGGGACGAGATCTCCGGGCCCGGCAGACGCCCCTGAGCCCTCCCCCGTCCCGGGCGGCCAACTCCCCACGCGGTCTTGCGGGTTGAGCCGGGGATCCCAACAATGCGCATGACAACCGAAGGATCTTCGGTCGCGTTCTGTCCTCAGAGGGGAACCCCCACATGAAGAAGCCTCTCGTCGGCGCGTCGCTCACCCTGCTCCTGATCGGAGCCGCCGCCGCACCGGCCGTGGCCGCACCGGAGGAGACCGCCGTCGCGGTCGACTTCGCGGGCACCGTCGCGCTCAGCAACTGTTCCGGCTCCGTCGTCCGCGCCCCCGGCTCCCAGCCGAACGACCCGGCCCTCGTCCTGTCCAACGGGCACTGCCTGGAGACGGGCTTCCCCGCGGCCGGCGAGGTCATCAAGGACCAGCGTTCCAGCCGCTCCTTCTCGCTGCTCAACTCTGCCGGCTCCAAGGTCGCGACGCTCCGCGCGAGCAAGGTCTCGTACGCGACGATGACCGACACGGACATCTCGATCTACCAGTTGACGAAGACGTACGCCCAGATCCAGAGCCAGTACGGCATCGGCGCGCTCACCCTGAACGACACCCACCCGGTGCAGGGTTCCGCGATCAGCGTGGTGTCCGGGTACTGGAAGCGGATCTACAACTGCGACGTCGACGGCTTCGTCTACCGCCTCAAGGAGGGCGACTGGACCTGGAAGGACTCGGTCCGCTACACCTCGTCCTGCAACACCATCGGCGGGACTTCCGGTTCGCCGGTGATCGACAAGACCACGGGCAAGGTCGTCGCCGTCAACAACACGGGCAACGAGGACGGCGCGAGCTGCACCGTGAACAACCCGTGCGAGGTCGACCAGAACGGCAACGTGACGGTCCGCCAGGGCATCAACTACGCGCAGGAGACGTACATCATCGTCCCCTGCATAGGCCCCAAGAACGTGATCGACCTGAACCGCCCCGGCTGCACCCTGCCCAAGCCGTAGCGGCCTCCGCCCGGCCCGGAGTCTCCCCGCCCGACCCGAAAAGCCCCACGGCCGGGTCCCGGGCGGGGATACTCGGACGCGTGGAACTGCACATCGATCACCGCTGGCTGCTGGAGCGGCAGGAGGCCCTGTTCAAGGACGTGGCAGTGGCCGACCACTCCGCGCTGGTCGCGGCCGTCGCCCGGCACCGGGTGAACACTCCCAGCCTGGGCGTGGACGATCCGGACGCCTACTGGCGCGCGGCCGCCCTTCTGGAGGCGATCGTGCTGCTCCGCCCGCTCCCGGGCTCCAACGAGTACTTCGCGTACGGGGTCGCCGTCGCCTACATCGAGGCGTCCGGCCGGACGGTCGAGGCCTCCTACGAGCAGTGGCGCGAGCTCATCACGGACATCCGCACGCTCCGCGCCACCGTCTACGAGGTCGCCGACCGCCTGCGCTCCTGGCGCACGGCCTGACCCGGCTCAGCGCCTGCGCTGGGCGGGGGTCCCGACGAGGAGCGCGTCGCTGACGAGCCGGGCACCGCGGGCGAGACGGCCCAGCTGTTCGAGCTCCACCGCGTACATCCGGATCGTGTTCTCTATGACCGACTCGGCCATGCCCATCATGGGCAGTTCGGCCCGGCTGGTCTGCATGGCCACGCGTACCGCGCGCATCTCGTGCTGCAGCTGGAGCTGTACGTGCCGGGCCAGGAGCGCGTGATGGCGGGTCAGGGTCAGATAGCTGCCGTAGCGGGCCGGGAGGAGGTCCCGCAGCCAGCGCGTGGCGCTGCGTTCCCAGTCGTGGGTCCCGGGGGCCTTGACCTGGAGGGGCCAGTCCGGGCTGCGCGTGAGGGTCGCGGTCTGGGGCATTCTCGTCACTTCCGAGTGGTGTCGAACTCTGATCGAGACGTTGCTTGGGGGCGGCCTCGGCCCAGGGGTTGACCGAGGCCGCCATGGGCGCCCTGCGGGATCCGAAAGCCTGGACTCGGCACCCGGCCCGACGTGAGGAGGTTCGTCGTACCGGGCGCCCGTTCAGGAGGACCTGGGGAGGGTCCTCCTTGGCATCGTGGTGGATCCGGAGCGCCGCCGTCAGTAAACATATATACCGTCGAGTAGGCAAGGGTATGAAAAATTTCATGCACCGCAAGGCATGAATATGTCCAGGTCCAAGCCGTTTCGAACGGGCCCGGGACGCCGCCGGCAGAGGGCCGGCCGGTCCTACAGGAAGAAGTGGTGCTGCTCCGCGGCGTGCTCGTACTGCTCGAGCCGGGCCTGGGTGCGCTCCGGGTCGGCGTCGGCCATCGACTGCAGCAGGGCCGCGGAGAGCATCCCGGGGGCCGCGTAGGAGTCGAACACCAGGCGCGAGCCGGTGCCGGCGGTCAGCACCACGTCGGCCTCGTCCACCATCGGCCCCACCGTGGGGTCGGTGATCAGTACGACGCGCAGCCCCGTGCTGCGGGCGGACCGGAGTGCCGCCAGGGTCTCCTTGGCGTGCCGGGGCATGGCGAAGGCCAGCACCCACGTGCCGCCGGCCTCCCTGGACTGGAGCAGGGCGTCGAAGGCGACGCTGCCGCCGCGGGTCACGAGGCGTACGTCGGGGTGGATGCGCCGGGCCGCGTACGCGAAGTACTCCGCCAGGGAGACCGAGATGCGCAGGCCCAGGACGGTCAGGGGCACCGAGGCCGCCAGATCGCGGCCGATGTCGAGCACCTGGTTGGTGTCGGCGAGCAACCGGCGTACGTTCTCCAGGTTGTCGATCTCGGCGTCGACGGCCGCCTGCAGTTCGTTGCGGCGGATCTGCTCGCGGGTGTCGGGGGCGCCGGCGACCGCGCTCAGCGCGATCGGCTGGAGCACGTCACGCAGGGCCGGGTAGCCGCTGAAGCCCAGGGAGACCGCGAAGCGGGTCACCGACGGCTGGCTGACGCCCACCCGTTCGGCGAGCTCGGTGATGGAGAGGAACGCCGCCTCGGTGAGGTGGTCGATCAGGTACTGCGCGATGCGGCGCTGGCCGGGAGACAGCCGTCGACCGTCGAAGAGCGCGAGGACCCGGTCGGCCGGGGGCCGGACCGCCTCGGACGACTGGCTGCTCGGCTTGATCGCCGCCGCCTGCGCGCGTGCCTGCTGCCCCGATGACACGGGAGGGCCTCCTTCTCACCACACTCGCGCTCCAACATAGCTCACCGGCTGTCACACGAAGATCAATCCTGGGCCCTGGAGGTCACCGGGGCGTCCGTGCGGTCGCCCAGGAACTCGTACCAGCGGCGCTGCAGGCACAGGTAGCGGGTGTCGGCCTCGACGAGGTCGAGGAAGGAGTCGATGGTGGCACCGAGCCGTTCGGCGAGCCCCAGGTCGGCGAGGGAGCCGTCGTCCTCGAAGGCGTGGTGGGCGCCCGCGAGGCTGAACATGTCGGGGTAGACGCGGGCGCCGAGGTGTTCCAGCGGTACCCGCAGGGCCCAGAGCCCCCGGTTGCCGCCGACCATCGAGGGCGAGGCCGAAACCAGCAGGGCCTGCTTGTCCTTGAAGGGCTGCGGGCGGTAGCGCGAGACCCAGTCGATGGCGTTCTTCAGTACGCCCGGCACGGAGGCGTTGTACTCCGGGGAGGCGATGACCAGCGCCTGCGCGGCCTCGATCCGCGCGCACAGGGCCAGCGCGCCCGGCGGCAGCCCCTCGTCGGCCTCGGCGTCACCGTCGTAGGGCGGCATGGGGAAGTCGCCGAGCGTGGCGGGCTCGGCGACCGCCCCGGCCCGGCCGATCCGGGCGGCCACGAGCGCCGCGAGGCGGGCGTTGACCGAGCCGGTGCGCGAGGACCCGGACAGGACCAGCACGCGCAGCGAGCCGCGGCCGTGGTCACCGTCGTGCGGACGGGCCGGATCCGCCGGGAAGTGGTCTTTGCCGTGGTCGTTGCCGCTGTCGGTCGGGGTCATCGCCGTCTCCTGGTCTTCCGGTCTTCTGATGGGGCGGGGGTACGCGGCGGGACCCGCACACGCGGGTGTGCGGGTCCCGTCCGGGCCGCCGGGTCACTTGGCGCGGGGGTTCTCCCAGCGGTAGAACTCGTGGGCCATCGCGTCCTTCGGACTGCGCCAGGTCTCCGGGTCGTGCGCACTGACGTACGCGGTGAGCCGGTCGCTGAGCTGCCGGAACTCGGGGTGCTCGGTGACCTTCGCGATGGCCGGGCCGGGGGGCCGGTCCGACTCGATCAGGTGGAGGTACACGTCGCCGAACTGGAACAGGCTGCGGTGGGTGACCCCGACCAGGTGCGGGAGTTCACCGGCGTCCGAGTCCGCGAACAGGCCGGCGATGTCGGGGGCCGATCCCGGCGCCATGCGGGCGACGATGAGAGCGCGGTGCTTGCTGTGCATCCGGGTGTGCGCCTTTCGCTTCTTTCGCTGCTTTCGCTTTCCTTCGTTGCTTGCGTTCCTACCGGCGGCTGCTGACCGAGTCGCGGCTCTCGCGCTCGCGCTGCTCGATCTTGTCCCGGATCAGCGCCATCTGGATCTTGGAGTTCTTGTTGATGTTGTCGGTCATCCACGCGTCGTCGACCGGGGCCGTCGGCTTCATCGCGAAGTCCTGGGTCCACTTCATCCGGGTACCGCCGCCCGGGACCTCGGAGTACTGCCAGTGGATGTCCATGTGGGCGAACGGACCGGTCTCCACGCGCCGCGCCTTGACCTGGAGGCCCTTGCGGTCGACGGTCCGCTCCGAGACCCAGCTCCACACGGTGCCGTTCTCGTCGGGGTGCATGGTCAGGCGGAAGCGAGTGGTGTCCCCCTCCTGTTCCAGGATGTCGAGGGAGGCGTACTCGCTGAACAGCTTCGGCCAGTTCGGCAGGTCGTTGGTCACCTCCCACACGAGGTCGACGGGCGCGTCGACGTGGATCTCGTTCTCGGTGTGTCCTGCCATCTCAGGCTCCAGTCATCAGGCTGTTGTTGACGAGGTCGAGGAATTCCCCGGGGGTCTTGCAGCGGTCGGCGTCCGTGGGCAGCGCCCGTCCGCGCCGGTTCTCCAGCTCGCCGACGATGCCGAGCAGGCCCAGCGAGTCGAGGCCGAAGTCGTCGAAGGCGGAATCCGGACGGTTCGCCATCTCGGAGGGGTCGACGGTGATGCCGGCGGTCTTCATCAGCGCCGCCAGCTCCTCCAGGGTCAGTCGGTCGGACATGGTCGCTTTCTCTCTTCCTGGAAGGGGACTCATCGAGTCCCCGGACTACTGGGTCGCCGAGGAGCCCTTGCGGAGCACGAGGGCGGAGTTCGAGCCCATCCGGCCCCGGCTGAGCACGAGCGCGGTGCGCAGCTCCGCGGGGCGGGCACTGCCCGTCACCACGTCGAGGTCGTGGCACACGTCGAAGACGTTCGGGGTCGGCGGGACCACTCCGTGTTCCAGTGCCAGGGCGGCGGCGGCCGTGTCGAGGGCGGGCGCCGCGCAGTAGGCCCGTCCCGTACCGGACTTGGGCGCCGTGACCGCCACCTTGTGCCCGTGTGCGCCGAGGGCCGCCGCGATGGCCGCGGCCTCGGCGGCGTCGGCCTCCGGGGTGCCGAGCGCGTCGGCGAAGACCACGTCGATCTCCTCGGGGGCGCAGCCGGCCTCGCGCAACGCCCCGCGGATCGCGTGGGCGAGGCCCTCTCCGGACTCCTCCGGCCGCAGGGTGCCGGTGAAGGTCGCGGCGTGGCCGGCGAGTACGGCGCGCGCGGTGGCTCCGCGGCGCCGGGCGGCCTCCTCGTCCTCGACGACGAACATCGCACCGCCCTCTGCGGGGACGTACCCGCAGGCCTTGGCGGTGAACGGCCGGTAGGCCCGCTCGGGGTCGTCCTGGGTGCTCAGCCCTTCGTACTGCAGCTGGCAGACGATGGAGTAGGGCGCGAGCGGCGCCTCGGTGGCGCCGACCAGCATGGCCCGGCTGCCCTGGCGGATGGCCCGGGTGGCGTGGGCGAAGGCGTCCAGTCCGCCCGCCTCGTCACTGGCCACGACCCCGCAGGGGCCCTTGAGGCCCCGCCGGATCGAGATCTGGCCGGTGCTCGCGGCGTAGAACCAGGCGATGGACTGGTACGGGCCCACGTAGCGCGGCCCCTGCTCCCAGAGGTGCTGGAGCTCGCGCTGTCCGAACTCGCCGCCGCCGGAGCCGGCCGCGGTGACGACCCCGATGGAGTAGGGGTCGCCCTCGTAGTCGGCGCGGCCGAGCCGGGCGTCCTCCAGGGCGAGGTCGGCCGCGGCCAGCGCGTGGTGGGTGAAGCGGTCGGTCTGGACGAGGAAGCGGTCCTCGACGAGGGTGCCGGGGTCGAAGCCCCGGACCTCGCCGGCCACGCGCAGCGGCAGGTGCTCGCACCCGGCCCTGGTGACCCGGTCCAGCACGCTGGTGCCGGACTGGGTCGCCTTCCAGAAGGCATCGGCTCCGATGCCGTTGGGCGCGACGACCCCGATGCCCGTGATGACCGTACGGCTGCGGCTCATGACACCTCTTCCTTCGGCCGGGACATGACGACGGCGGACTGGAACCCGCCGAAGCCGCTGCCGACGGACAGGACGTTGCGCAGGGTGCGGGCGCGGGCGGTGCGGGGGACGTAGTCCAGGTCGCACTCGGGGTCGGGCGTCTCGTAGTTGGCGGTCGGCGGGACCACCTGGTGGTTCATCGCGAGGACGCAGGCGGCGAGTTCGATCGCGCCGATGGCGCCGAGGGAGTGGCCCACCATGGATTTGATGGAGGTCATCGGCGTCTTGTAGGCGTGGTCGCCCAGGACCCTCTTGACCGCCGCCGTCTCGTGGCGGTCGTTCTGCTTGGTCCCCGAGCCGTGCGCGTTGACGTAGTCAATCTCCTCGGCGCCGACCCGCGCCTGGGCCAGGGCGGTTTCGATGGCCCTGGCCATCTCCAGTCCCTCGGCGGTCAGCCCGGTCATGTGATGGGCGTTGCCGAAGGTGGCGTAGCCGCCGATCTCGCAGTAGACGGTCGCACCGCGGGCGCGGGCGTGTTCCATCTCCTCCAGCACGAGGACCGCTCCGCCCTCGCCGAGGACGAACCCGTCCCGGTCCGCGTCGAACGGGCGGGAGGCGTGGGCCGGGTCGTCGTTGTTCGGCGAGGTCGCCTTGATGGCGTCGAAGCAGGCCACGGTGATCGGCGATATGGGTGAGTCGGAGGCGCCCGCGATGCACACGTCCATCCGGCCCTCCGCGATGGAGTGCACGGCGTACCCGATGGCGTCGAGTCCGGAGGTGCATCCCGTGGAGACGGTCTGCACCGGGCCTCGCGCCCCCGTCTGCTCCGCGACGGCGGAGGCGAGGGTGGCGGGCGTGAACGCCCGGTGCAGGTGGGCTCCGGCGAGCTTGTGGTCGACGTCCCACCATGCGCCGGACTGGCTCACGGCGACGTAGTCGTGCTCCAGGCGGGTGGTGCCGCCGACGGCGGTGCCGAGGGAGACCCCGGTCCGCCAGGCGTCGTCCGCGGTGAGGTCGAGTCCGGAGTCGCGCAGCGCCTCGCGGGCGGCGACCAGGGCGAACTGGATGTACCGGTCCGCCCGGGCCGCGTCGTCCCCGGTGAGGCCGTGCGCGGCGGGGTCGAAGTCGACCTCGGCGGCTATCCGGGAGCGGAACCCCTCCGGGTCGAAGAGGGTGATGCCCCGGGTCGCCGTACGGCCGTTGGAGAGCAGGTCCCAGAAGGCCGAGACCCCGATCCCGCCGGGGGCGACGACGCCGACCCCCGTCACCGCCACCCGGCGGCGGGTCACGAGACCGCTCCCGTGCGGTCCGGAGGCTGCTCCCAGGCGGTGCCCTCCGGGTGCGGGGCCTCCTCGGTGTCGACGTGGCCGAGTTCCGGTCGCGGGGCGAGCGGGCCGAGGTGGAAGACCATGCGGGCTTCGGTGTCGCCGATGTTGCGGAACCGGTGGCGCACGTTGAGGGGGACGAGCAGGCCCTGGTCGGTGCGCAGGGGATGGGCCTCGCCGTCGAGGTCCACCTCCAGCCGGCCGGCGACCACGTACACGAACTCCTCGGAGTACGGGTGGTAGTGCTCGGCGATTGACTCCCCGGGCGCCATGATCGCCATGCCCATGAAGCCGCTGGTGGAGCCCACCGAGGTCGGGGTGAGCACGGCCCTCAGGTCGCCTCCGCGCCTGCGGTTGGGCGGGGTCTCGCCGAGGTCCACGATGCGTGGGCGCTGTCTGGTCATGACGGGTTCCTCCTGGCGTGTGGGGTGCCTGGACGGGGATGTGGGGTGGAGCCGTGGTCGGCTCGGGGTGGGGGGACCGGTGATCAGGACCCGGCGGGGGCCCGGCGGTCGGTGATCAGGTTCATGGTGTGCCGCGCGGGGCCGGTCCGCCCGCCGGGTGCGTCCATCAGGCGGTCCAGTACGGCCGCCTTGCGCGGGTCCGGGGCGCTGAGGGCCGCCGCCTTCCGCTCGTCGAACGGACCGCTCACGTCGATCAGTCGGACGACGATGTCGTCGCGCTGGAAGATGCTGCTGCTCCGAACGGGGTTCGCGGGGACGTGCGCGGCGGCCTCGTCCTGCTTGGCGAGGAACTCGGCGAGCGCGGGTCCGCAGCCGGGCTTGGCCGGGTAGAAGAGGGCGTGACGGGTCACGTCGGCGTCGTCCGGTCCCTCGGCGGCGATGTGGTGGACCGCGGGGACGGCCGCGCGCATGAAGAACATGCGGGCGGACTCGGGGTCGCCGAGGTCGCGGTCCACTTCGAGGTAGGGGTTGATGGCCTCCTCGACGGCGCGCACCTCGGGCTGTTCGGAGACGTGCCGCAGGGCGGCCATCAGGTCGCCCTCGACCTCCACCGTCCGTACGACCCGGTTGCCGTGCATGAAGAGCGAGGTGCGGCACAGGCGGGTGTGGTCGTCGACGCGGGCCGCCGGGGAGGCGTAGCTGGAGAGGATCGCGGCGACCTCCTTCTCACTGCCCGGCTTGACGGTGAAGGTCAGGGCGTGGCGCACGATGCCGGCGCCGAGCCGGGGACCGGGCTGGAGTCGGGCCCCGGCCGGGCGGGAGGCCTGGTCGTAGCCGCGGCCGGTCTCGCGCAGGACGGTGAACTTCAGCGGGCGCATGGCGCGGGCGCAGGCTCCCAGCGGCTTCACCTGTTCGGCGTGGTGCTCGCTGTTGACCCAGGCGAGGTACTGCGGGGCGCTCTCCCACTCGCTCGTGATGAGCCATTGGGAGGGGTTCTCGAAGGACTGGCACAGCTGGTCGCTGATGTGTCCCGGGACCGACGCGATGTCGTGGCGGAGCCGCTCGTACGCCTCGAAGAACTCCTGCTGGCGGCCCTCGTGGAGGTCCATCAGCAGGACGACCCGGAGCATGGAGCCGTCGAAGGCTGACTGCGACACCCGTTCGGACAAGGTGGTTGTCATCTACTCACTCCTTCATGAGGGGGTGGAGATCCATCGCGTACGGACCCCTCGTCCGTCACCGGTGGCGTCCACCCGGGCCGGCGGCCGCCTCGATCGGGAACGGCAGGCCGGGCGCGTCTGTCGGGGGCGCCGCTGTCGCTCATCGTCGTCCGGGTGGGGGCGTACCGCTACATGTCCGGATCAAGCGGGTGACAACCGGCGTATCAACCGGGCCTGGACTTCGATCGGTGGCATAAAGACTCCACTCCCCCACACAGAAAACAGGAGCCCGCAGCTGATGGAAGACAAAGCCGATGTCCGCGTACCGGTTCTCGTCGTGGGCGGCTCCCTCGTGGGCCTGTCCACGTCGCTTTTCCTGAGCCGCCACGGAGTACGTCACCTGCTGGTCGAGAAGCACGCCGGTACGTCACTGCACCCGCGCGGGCGAGGAATCAACGCCCGGACCATGGAGCTGTTCCGAACGGCGGGGGCCGAGCACGCGATCCGCCGCGCGGCGTCCGCGCTGGAGGAGAACCAGGGCATTCTGCAGGCCACCTCACTGATCGACACCGAGCGGCACAACTGGCTGATCAAGGAGATCGATCCGTCCGGTCAGCTGAGCCGGTTCAGCCCGACCGGCTGGTGCCTGTGCAGCCAGAACAACATCGAGCCGGTGCTGGCCGCGCAGAGCGGGGCGATGTGCGGCGACATCCGCTTCTCCACCGAGCTGATGACCTTCGACCAGGACGCGGACGGGGTGACCGCCGTGGTGAAGGACCGGGAGACCGGCGAGCACACCACCGTGCGCGCGGACTTCCTGATCGCGGCGGACGGCCCGCGCAGCCCCGTACGGGAGCAGCTGCGCATCCCCCAGACGGGTAACGGCGAACTGTTCCACAACGTGAGCGTGACCTTCCGCTCGCAGCGGCTCCCCGAGGTGCTGGGCGATCTGCGGTTCATCGTCTGCTACTTGATGCGTCCGGGTGCCGACGGGGCGCTGCTCCCGGTGGACAACGGCACCCAGTGGGTCTTCCACGCCCCTTGGCACCCGGAGGACGGCGAGACGCTGGAGGACTTCACCGACGAACGGTGCGTGGAGCAGATCCGGGCGGCGATCGGCGTGCCCGACCTCGACGTGGTGATCGGCGGCAAGGCTCCGTGGCACGCGGCCGAACGGGTGGCCGAGCAGTATTCCGTCGGCCGGGTGTTCCTCGCGGGCGACGCGGCCCACGAGATGTCCCCCACGGGCGCGTTCGGCTCCAACACCGGCATCCAGGACGCGCACAACCTGGCCTGGAAGATCGCGGCGGTGCTGGACGGCTCGGCCGGGATGGAGCTGCTCGACACGTACGAGGCGGAGCGGCTCCCGGTGGCGAGGGCCACGAGCGAGCGCGCCTCGGCCCGTTCCGCGGAGCACAGCCACCCCGGGTACGCCCCGCCGCCCACGATGGGCGGCGGGCCGGGCAGCGGGGTGCTCACCACGGCGATGGGCTACTGCTACCCGCAGGGTGCCGTCGTCGGCGGCGAACCCGGCCGGCCGATCATCCCCGACGCCCTGCGACTGAAGGGCGACACCGGCACCCGGGCCCCGCACATGTGGCTGTCCCGGTCCGGCGAGCGCGTTTCCTCGCTGGACCTGTACGAGCGCTCGTTCGTGCTGCTCAGCGGCGCGGGCACGCCGTGGCGGGCGGCGGCCGAACAGGTGGCCCGGGACCTGTCGGTGCGGCTGGACGCCTACGCCATCGGCTCCGGGCCCGACGCGGACCTGGTCCCGCAGGGCGGCGCCGACTGGGCGGAGGTCCACGGGATGAGCGCCGAGGGCGCCGTGCTCGTACGGCCCGACGGGTTCGTGGCATGGCGTTCGGAGGGCGCCGTGCCGGATGCCCGGGCGGCGCTGCGGGGCGCCCTCTCGACGGTGCTGCGCCGGGCGTGACCACCTCGCTCTCCCTCCCGCCGGCCGTGCGCGCGGCCGGCGGGCGGGGTTCAGCGGCAGGCCCAGCAGCCCGCCCAGCAGCCGGTGTTCGACCGGGCGGGACGGAGCCCCGGGCGGTGCCCGGCGCCCCTCGCCGCGTTCCCGGCCCGGTCCCGGCCCGCGGCGCCCACGGCGTCGACGGAGGTGCGCCGCGCGCAGCAGGCGACCACGAGGGCGATCGCGGCCAGTTCCTCGGGCCCGGCGGAGCCCTTCTCGATGCGCAGGAAGCTCGGCTCCGCGGCGATCGGGGTGCTCGGCGCTATCGGGGCGTCGTTCGTCATCGGCACGGCCTCTCTCACGGGGGCTGCGCGTGCGCCCGGTCGTCGGGTCGCGAGGGGCGGACCGGCTCGGCGCCGGCGCGGGCTGCACACGTGCGGCTCGGTGCACCGACGGGATGCGCTCCGCGGATGCGAACCGGCCTGTGGAGTCCTGTCGGTTCACCGGGACCCCTGACGCGACCGACGCTACAAGCGCGCGGCCGGCCCGGCACTCGGGCGAACCGGCTCCGCCATCCGGCTCCCGCTCCGGCGGGGGCGCCGCACGCGGTGCCCGCGGAGGCGCCGTGAGCGGCCACCAGCTCCTGTTCTGCCGGGGCTGCGCCGGTCAGCTGTACGCCGTCTGCACCACCGACCGGGCGGGCCGCGGCGGCGGCCGCGGCCCGGTCGGCGAATGGGAGGTGGACCACGAGATGCCCGTGGTGTGCCCGCTCTCCTCCCTGCTGCCCCTCACGGGGAAGGCGGCCTCCGTCCACGAACTCCCGGGCGCGCAGGAGGTCCTCGGCCCGGCCTACTGAACTCTTCCCCGCGGATTGGGCCTGACGGGTGAGGGCCGAGCGTTCGACCAATGAACCGCTCCGCCCCGCAGGCCCTTTCCCGGTTCCATCTCTTGACGCCCGAACGGGTGGGGAGCACAGTGTCCAGCGGCGCGTTTCTGAGAGCGCTCTCAAACGGCTTTCACGGCGCCTCCGCACGGCGAACTCCCCTGGCTCTTCCCCCCACCGCGCCGCACGGCGCTTCAGAGAGGGCACCCATGCGAGAGACACCCCCAAGGAAACGGCCCCCCGTGCGGCGGGCCGTCTTGGCCGCACTCGGCACGGTCGCGGCGGTCGTGGCCGCCGCGGCCGCCGCCACCCTGCCCGCCGGCGCCGCGGCTCCCCCCACCCGCGCCGGCTGGACCCAGGTGTTCCTGGACGAGTTCAACGGGGCCGCGGGCTCCGGCGTGAACACCGCCGACTGGCAGTACACGACCGGGACGAGCTACCCCGGCGGCCCCGCGGCCTTCGGCACCGGCGAGATCGAGACCATGACCGCCGACCCCGCCAACGTCTCCCTCGACGGTACGGGCAACCTGCGGATCACCCCGAGGAGGGACGCCGCGGGCAACTGGACCTCGGGGCGCGTCGAGACCCGGCGGTCCGACTTCGCGCCGGCGCCGGGCGGCACACTGCGCACGGAGGCCCGTATCCAGATGCCGAACGTGACGGGCCCGGCGGCCAAGGGCTACTGGCCGGCCTTCTGGATGCTCGGCGCCCCGTACCGCGGCAACTGGTGGAACTGGCCGGGCATCGGCGAGCTCGACATCCTGGAGAACGTCCAGGGCATCGACAACGTGTGGGCGACCATGCACTGCGGCACGAGCCCGGGCGGCCCCTGCAACGAGACCTCCGGCATCGGCGGGCAGCACGCCTGCCCCGGCACCAGCTGCCAGGGCGGGTTCCACACGTACGCCGTGGAATGGGACAGGTCGACGGCCGTCGAGGAGATGCGCTTCTCCGTCGACGGGGTGAACTACCACACCGTGCGCGCGAACCAGGTGGACGCGGCCACCTGGACCAACGCCACGAACCACGGCTACTTCGTCATCCTGAACGTCGCCATGGGCGGCGGATTCCCCGACGCCTTCGGTGGCGGGCCCGACGCCGGCACGGAGCCCGGCCACCCCATGGTGGTCGACTACGTGTCCGTGCTGCGGTCGACGGGCGCCGGGCCCACCACTCCCCCGCCCACGACCCCGCCGCCCACCACCCCTCCGGCGGGCCACCGTGACGCGTACGCGGCCATCCAGGCCGAGTCGTACAACGACCAGGCGGGAGTGGGCAGGGAGACCACCTCGGACTCCGGCGGCGGCCAGAACATCGCCGCCGTCGGCAACGGCGACTGGGCCCTGTACCGGGGCGTCGACTTCGGGTCCACGGCGGCGCGGCAGTTCTACGGGCGGGTGGCCTCCGGCGCGGCCGGCGGGGTCAGCGGGCTGGTCGAGGTCCGGCTGGACAGCCGCACGAGCGCCCCTGTCGGCAGTTTCTCCGTGGCGAACACCGGCGGCTGGCAGAGCTGGCGGACGGTCCCGGCGAACATCGGCGGCGTCACCGGCATCCACGACGTCTACCTGACCTTCACCAGCGGCCAGGGCTCCGACTACGTGAACGTCAACTGGTTCGACTTCGGCCACTGACCGGCCCGGACCGGACAGGTCCGGACCACGGACGGCCCGTACCGCCCGGAGCGCCCCCGGCCTCCCGGCGGTACGGGCTAACCTGCTGCCCGGCGGGCGACCGCCCGCAGGACACCCTGGAGGAGCGCCGATGCCCGAACAGCGTCCCGGCGGCCGGCCCACCCTGGAGGCGGTGGCGACACGCGCCGGGGTGTCCCGGGCGACGGCCTCCCGCGTGGTCAACGGCGGCGACGGGGTCCGAGCGCACCTGGTGGACAAGGTGCGCGAGGCCGTACGGGACCTGGGCTACGTGCCCAACCCCGCGGCCCGCACGCTGGTCACCCGGCGCACCGGCGCCGTGGCGGTGATCATCGCCGAGCCGGAGACCCGGATCTTCTCCGACCCCTTCTTCTCCCGGCAGGTGCGCGGCATCGCGAAGGAGCTGACCGCGCACGACACGCAGTTGGTCCTGATGCTGGTGGAGGACCGGGGCGACTACGAACGGATCGAGCGCTACCTGGCCGGCGGGCACGTCGACGGGGCCCTCGCCTTCTCCCTGCACACCGACGACCCGCTGCCCGGGATCACCCGCCGGATCGGCATGCCCACCGTCTACGGCGGCCGGCCGGGCTGGACCGGCGGGTCTTCGGAGTCCGGAGGCGTGGCGTACGTGGACGCGGACAACCGCGGGGGCGCGCGGGAGGCCGTACGGTACCTGGTCGCGCAGGGGCGCCGGCGCATCGCGCACCTCTCCGGCCCGCTCGACCAGACCTCGGGCGCCGACCGGCTGAGCGGCTACCGGGACGTCCTGCCGGCCGCCGAGGACGCGCTGGTCGCCGAGGGGGACTTCACCGTGGCGGGCGGGGCCCGAGCGATGGCCGCACTCCTCGACCGCTGCCCGGACGTCGACGCGGTGTTCGCCGCGAACGACCTCATGGCGACGGGTGCGCTGCGGGTGCTGAGGGAGCGGGGCCTGGCGGTCCCGGAGCGGGTGGCGGTCGTCGGCTTCGACGACGCCGAGCCGGTCGCGGAGAGTTCCGACCCGCCGCTGACGACGGTACGTCAGGACATCGAGGGCATGGGACGCCTGATGGCGCGGATGCTGCTGGACACCCTGGGCGGGGGGCCCGGCGAGCACGCCGCACCCAGATCGGTGGTCACCGCCACGTCCCTGGTGCGGCGTGCGTCCGCGTAGACGGCCCGTCGGGTCGAGGGCCATGAAGTCGGTCGCGGTCGAGGAAGGGCCCGCTCTCACCGCTGTGGGCCGCTACCGGAAGCAGACCAGTGCCGCGTGGCCGGAGACGTCCAGGTAGTCGAGGAAGTCGCCCATCACCAGGACGGCGTCGTACGGTGCCAGCGCCAGGTCCGGGACACGTCCGACCCGGACCGTGGCGGCCCCCTCCAGGGCCACCACCAGCAGGGTCTCGTCCGACACGACGGCGCGCGAGAGCCGGCCCCGCACGACGGCGGTCGCCGCTTCCACGGCGCCCCGGCGGTACATCACGTTGAGGTTGACGACGGGGCCCGACAGGAGCCGGCAGTCGGTCGGCTCGTCACCGGGGAAGTCCTGCGGCGCGAACCGCTCCTCCACCAGGCGCCGCCGGCCCCCGACCACGAGGTCCATCCCCGCGCCTTCGGCCAGGGTGAGCGTGCGGTCGACCCCCGGGAAGGCCGAGAAGGGCCCGTCCGCGGCGACTTCGGCGAGGCTCGCCCGCCAGAGGAAGTCGTCCATGTCGGCGCCGTCGGGGAAGACCGCGATCTCCCGGGTGACTCCCCCGCCGTTCTTCCAGACGGAGGCCGCGCGACCGGCCGCCCGCAGGATCCGGACCTGGGCGCCGCTCCTCACGCCCGCGCTCCGGCGAGCCGCTCGCGCAGCTCGTCGTCATCGGCGACGAACCAGGTCTGGGTCCCGCGGTTGCACTCGCGGACGAAGTCCCGCAGCGCCGAACTGGCCTCGGTGTGATGGGAGATGTCGCCCAGAACGACGATCCCCACGCGGTACTGGACGAACTTCTGGATGATCGCGCCGGCGACCCGGGTGCTCAGTCGGAAGAACGATTCGTCGAAGCGCCCGGCGGGGATGACGACCCACTCGGCGCCCTGGTACCCCGCGTTTCCGATGTGGTCCAGGGCCTCGCGTTCACCCGCGATGGGCTCGCCCTCGGCCTCGCACATCAGCACCGGTACGTCGTTGATCGTCCGCAGAGTACTCATGGGAGTCGAGGCTACTTCAGGCGTTCTTCTCCATGGTGGGCCGCAGCCGTTCCAGCAGGGCGTAGAGCGTCGCGCTCTCGGCCTCGTCGAGGGTGTCCAGCGCGCCGTGCGTCGCCTGCATCTCCTCGCGTACGCGCCGGATGATCTCGCGGCCCGCTTCGGTGGCCACCACGTTCTTGACCCGGCGGTCGGTGGGTGCCGGCTCGCGGCGCACCAGCTCGCGGGCTTCCAGGCGGTCGACGATGCCGGTCACGTTCGACGCGTCGCACACCAGCAGCGCGGCCAGGCCGCGCATCGGCACGGGGCCGTCGAGCTGGGCGAGGACCCGGGCCTGGGTGGAGGTGAGGCCGTAGCGGGCGGCGGCGGCGGCGAAGTCCCGCCACTGGGCGGTGCCGATGGCGGCGAGCAGTTCCAGCAGCTGGAGCTTGGCGGGGGCGGGCGGGGCGGCGGTGTCGCTCATGCCTGGAGCGTACTCAGGATGCTTCACATTATCAATTGTTTACTTGACCACCTGAACTATTGAGGTCTACCTTCGGTCGAGTTACTTGAAGACATCAAACATCTGCACCCTGAAGCTCCCGAGAAGGACCCGCCCGCCATGAGCACCCCCTCCCCCGCCGCCCCGGCCACCGGGCACCGGAACGAGACGGTCATCGTCTTCGCCCTGAGCCTGGCCGCCATGGTCGTGTCGATGATGCAGACCCTGCCGGTCCCGATCCTCGGCCTCATCCGCACCGACCTCGGCGCCACGACCGCCGGCGTGAGCTGGGTCACCACCGCCACCCTGCTCTCGGCGGCCGTCTTCACCCCGCTGCTGGGCCGCTTCGGCGACCAGCACGGCAAGAAGCCCACCCTGGTGGCCGTGCTCGGCGTCATGGTCGCCGGCTCCGTGATCGCCGCGCTGGCCTCCTCGCTGCCGCTGCTGATCCTGGGCCGGGTGCTCCAGGGAGCCGCCACCGCGATCTTCCCGCTGGCGCTGTCCGTGCTCCGCGAAGAGGTCCGGCCGCAGAAGCTGCCGGGCGCGATGGCGCTGGTCAGCGGCACGCTGGCGTTCGGCAGCGGTCTCGCGCTCGTGGCCACCGGCCTGCTGACCTCCGGCTCCGGCGCCGACTACCGGGGCGCCTTCTGGATGGCGACCGGCTTCGCGGTCATCGCCCTGCTCGCCGTGCTCTTCCTCGTCCCCGCGACCCGCCACAAGACGGGCGGGCGCACCGACTTCCTCGGCGCGCTGACCCTCGGCGTCACGCTGCTGCTGCTCCTGCTGCCGATCTCCCAGGGCCACGAGTGGGGCTGGAGCTCCGGCCGTACGCTGGGCAGCTTCGCCGGCGCCGCCGTCATGGCCGCCGTCTGGGTCCTGACCGAGCTCAAGGTCCGCGAGCCCCTGGTCGACATGCGGATGTTCGTCCACCGCCCGGTGTTGATGGCCAACCTGGCCGGCATCCTCGTCGGCTTCGGCATGTTCGCGAACTTCCTTGGCGTCTCCTACCTCGTCCAGATGCCCGAGGCCCTCACCGGCTACGGTTTCGGCGCTTCGATCCTGCGCGCGTCCGTGGAGTTCCTGCTGCCCGGCGCGATCGTCTCGCTGCTCGCCTCCCCGCTCGGCGGCCGGTTGGTCCGCCACCGCGGTCCGCGCGTGGCACTGGGCCTGGCCGCCGCGCTCGGCGCCGCCGGGTTCGCCTGGCTGGCCCTCGACCACGGCCACACCGCCTCGGTGATCGGCGCCGGTCTCGTGGTGGGCGCGGCCGTGAGCTTCGGGTACGCGGCGATGCCCGCCGTGATCATGGCGAGCGTCCCGCACCACCAGAGCGGCATCGCCAACGGCATCAACTCGATCTCCCGCTCGACGGGCAGCGCCATCGGCAGCGCGATCGTCACCACGATCCTGGCCTCGAAGACCATCGAGCACCTGCCCGCCGGGGTGCCCCCGCTGCCCGCCGAGTCCGGGTTCACCCTCACCTTCGGGATCGGGGCCGCGGCCTTCGCCCTGGTCGCGCTGATCGGCTGGCTCGGTCTGCGCGGCGGCCGGGGCACGGTGGCGACCGGATCGGTTCCGGCGCCCGCCGAGGCCGGCGCCCGCGCCGCGGGCGCGGCGGAGCCCCAGAAGGCCGGCGCGACCGCCTGAGCCAGCGGAGCCGGCCCGCCGCGTGTCGCGCACGGCGGGTCGGCCGTCCGGCGCCGCATGGTGGGTGCATGAAGGCTACGGAGGTCATCACCGACGGGTTCGGACGGATCCGGGAGCTCGTCCACGAGGTCGTGGGCGGGCTCCCGGCGCGGTCGCTCAACGCCCAGGTCGATCCGGGCGCGAACTCGATCACCTGGCTGGTCTGGCACCTGACCCGGATCCAGGACGACCACATCGCCGACGCGGCGGACCTGGCACAGGTCTGGCGGTCCGGGGACTGGGCGGCCCGGTTCGCCCTGCCCCTGCCCGCCGGCTCGACCGGGTACGGGCACACCGCCCGCCAGGTCGCGGCGGTCCGGGTCGACTCGGGCGAGCTGCTCCTCGGGTACCACGACGCGGTGCACGAACAGACGGTCCGGTTCGTCCGGGGTCTCACCGCCGCCGACCTGGAGCGGGTGGTGGACGAGCGCTGGGACCCGCCGGTCACCCTGGGCGTCCGCCTGGTGAGCGTACTGGGCGACGACTGGCAGCACGCGGGCCAGGCGGCCTTCGTCCGGGGCCTGCTGGAGCGCAGCGGCTGAACCGTGGGCGAAATCAGCCCCGCCAGGGGGCACCTCCCAGCGGTAGCTGGGGGAGTTTGAGGCGCGGGGGTTCGGGGGCGGAGCCCCCGACGGCGGCGCACCGGACCGCCGGGCAGCGGGCCCGACGCACGAGGGCCGGTACTCCGTACGAGTACCGGCCCTCCGCACCGTTACGCGCCGCTGGCCTTCAGCATGCCCTCGCGTTCCACGATCTTCACTCGCTCGCGCCCCTGCGGCTCGCCCAGCGCCTTCTCGGCGGCGTCCAGGTTGTACCAGCCGTCCCAGGTCGTGTAACGCACGCTCCGCTCGGTGAGGAAAGCCTCGACGGCCTCCGGCTCCGGCGCCTCCGGAGTGGTCAGGCGGCCCTCCGCGTGGTCGGCCAGCAGGTTGGCGACGGTCTCGTTCGCGTCGCCCTTCGTGTGGCCGATCAGGCCGATCGGGCCGCGCCGGATCCAGCCGGTCACGTACGTCGACGGCAGGTGGCTGCCGGCCTCCATCACGCGGCCGCCCTCGTCCGGGACGGTGCCCGACTCGGGGTCCCAGGGAAGCTTCGGCAGTTCGTCGGAAAGGTAGCCCACGGCCCGGTAGACGGACTGGACGTCCCAGTCGGTGAACCGGCCGGTGCCCTTGACGTTGCCCGTGCCGTCGAGCTCGGTGCGCTCGGTCCGCAGGCCCACGACCTTGCCGTCCTCGCCGAGCACCTCGACGGGCGACTCGAAGAAGTGCAGGTACAGCTTGTGCGGGCGCTCGCCGACATCGCGGATCGCCCAGTTCTCCAGGGTCTTGGCGACCATGTCGGTCTGCTTGTTCCCCCGGCGCTCGGCGATCGAGCCCTCGTCGTAGTCGATGTCCTCGGGGTTGACGATGACCTCGATGTTCGGCGAGTGGTCCAGCTCGCGCAGTTCCATCGGGCTGAACTTGGCCTGGGCCGGACCTCGGCGGCCGAAGACGTGCACCTCGAGCGCCTTGTTGGCCTTGAGGCCTTCGTGGACGTTCGGCGGGATCTCGGTCGGCAGCAGTTCGTCGGCCGTCTTGGCGAGGATGCGCGCGACGTCGAGGGCGACGTTGCCGACGCCGAGCACGGCGACCTTCTCGGCCTGCAGCGGCCACGTGCGCGGGACGTCGGGGTGGCCGTCGTACCAGGAGACGAAGTCGGCGGCGCCGTAGGAGCCGTCGAGGTCGACGCCCGGGATGGGAAGCGCGCGGTCGGCGGTGGCACCGGTGGAGAAGATCACGGCGTCGTAGAAGGACCGCAGCTCGTCGAGGCCGATGTCGTTCGGGTAGTCGACGTTCCCGAAGAGCCGGACCTGGGGCTTGTCGAGCACCTGGTGCAGGGCCGTGATGATGCCCTTGATCCGGGGGTGGTCCGGCGCGACGCCGTAGCGGATCAGGCCGAACGGCGCGGGCATCCGCTCGAAGAGGTCGATGGACACGCCCGGTTCGGTGGCGGTCTCGGACTTCAGCAGGGCGTCGGCGGCATATATGCCGGCGGGGCCGGCACCGACGATTGCTACTCGCAGAGGGCGAGGCATGGCAATGGTTCCCTTCGAGCGACAGCACGGTGGATCATGCTGAACCCTAAACGAAGGGAAGCCTTACCTAGCACCCGGTGCCGACTTATACCCTCATAACCGAAACTTATGACTGCCCCAAGCTGCCCTTTGGGAAGCGGTCGATCTGCCACCAGGCGCCCCTCCCCCGCCGAACTCGCTGGTCAGCGCGGACACCGACTGACAGACTGAATTCGCTTGATCACTCCAGGAGGACACATGGCAGACGAGACGCAGACCCCGCCGGACGAATCCCCGGCGGAAGCGGCCAAGCGCAAGTTCCGGGAGGCCCTGGACCGCAACGCCGCCAATGCCCGGTCCCAGCAGGCGCACCAGAACCGAGCGAAGATCCAGGGCGCCGGCAGCGGTGGCGGCGGGGGCAAGAACAAGAAGGTGCGCCGCAAGACCGGCTGAGTCCAAAGGAGCCCACGCCGGGTGGTCCGGTGTGCCGAATGGGCCACCCGGGTGATGGGGGATAACCCCTGACGCCGTCAGCAGTTGATCAGCCTGTCCCGCCGAGGGCAGCTATCTCATGCGACAGTGCGACAGAAGGATCCCCGACATGTTCAAGAAGCTCATGGCATCCGCCGCGGTCACCGCCTCCGTCCTGGGTGCCGGTGCCGCCGTAGCCACCCCGGCGATGGCGATCGGCAACGACAACGGCGTCAACACCGTCAACGGCAACGGCGCCGCGCAGGTCTTCGGCAACCAGGAGACCGAAGGCGCGATGAGCCCGCAGGCGAGCCTGGTCCAGGGCTCCCTCAACAAGCTCTGCGTCGGCCTCCCGGCCAAGATCAACGCCCAGTCGGTCCTCGCGCTGGTCAACGTCGGCGTCCAGGACATCCCGATCGCGTCCAACCCGCAGAACCAGCAGTGCGCCGAGAACTCCACCCAGGCCAAGGGCGACGAGACGGCCTCGCACATCCTCAGCAACATCCCGGTCCTGTCCGGCAACCTCTCCGCCGGCAGCTGACCTTCCGGGTCGGCCTCCGGCAGCGCGCCGGCGTAGCACCCGCTACGCCGGCGCGTTCCGTTTGGTCAGGGCGGTGGCCAGCTGGGCCCGGGAACGCACGTCGAGCTTCTGGTAGATGCGGGTCAGTCGGGCCTCCACCGTCTTGACGCTGACGAACAGCTTCGCCGCGGCCTCCTGGTTGCTGGCCCCCTGACTGACGAGCAGCGCGAGCCGGGCCTCCGCCTCCGTGAGGGCCAGGGCCGAGGCCGATTCCGTACGAGTGCCCTCGCCCGCGGCGGGTTCCGCGGCGAGCTCCGCCCACGGGGTGGCCCCGGCCCGGCCGAACACCTCGGCCGCCGCCGTGAGCGCGGCCCGGGCGGGTGCGCGCCGCCGCCGGCGCCGCTCGACCCTGGCCAGGGCCAGCAGCGTACGGCCGCGCTCCAGCGGCAGTCCGAGGGCGTCGAACCGCTGCGCGGTGGTCTCCAGCAGGTGGACGGCCGCATCGGCCTCGCCCTGCGCGGACAGGCACAGGCCGCGTGCCCGGTCGAGGGCGGCGACCACCCCGCCCCGGCCGAGGCCGACGGCGACGGTGCGCACGCGGTCGGCCAGCCGGGCCGCCTCCGCCGGTGCGTCGGCGGCGACCAGGGCCTCGGCGAGCTCCCCGTGCCAGCGCAGGATCGAGGGGTCGGCGACCTTCTGGGCGGCTTCCAGTTCCTCGACCCGGCGCAGGGTGGCGACGGCCTTCGCCGCCTCTCCCGTGGCCAGTTCGACGAGGCCGAGCGCGTGGAGGCTGCGGGAGAGGAAGACCTGGTCGCGTTCCTCCCGGGAGGCCTGGATCCCGCGGCGGGCGTATCCGGCGGCCCGCGCGAAGCTGCCGCCCGCGGCCTCCGCCATCGCGGCGAGGTACCAGGCGGGGCCGGGCGAGAGGCCCGCCTCTATGGTCAGTTCCAGGGCCTGGCGGGCTCGCAGGGACGCGGCCCCGCAGCGCCCGCCGCGCAGTTCGACCTCGGTGAGGCTGCGCAGCACCTCGAAGACGTCCTCGGACGAGCCCGTGCGCTGGACGGCCGGGAGCAGGACCATCAGCTGGCGGCGGGCGTCGTCGAGGCTGTCGTCGAAGAGGGCGTGGCGTACGGCGAGGTACTGGGGCGCGTTGCGCATGCCGAGCGGGACTTCGGGGGCGGGCAGCGCGAGGGCCTCGGCGAGGATCGCCTCGGCGCCCGGGTCCCCGAGGATGCGCCCCATGCGGGCCCGCACCGTCAGGGCCATGGCCTCGGCGACCTGGTCACCGCCGAGGGCGGCGAGGGCTCCGGCCCGGGCCGCGGCGTCGCGGGCGCGGACGGGGTCGCCGTCGCTGAGGTTGTGCTTCCAGGCCATGCGCAATTGGACGGCGGCCTGGAGCGAGGGGTCGCCGGCGGCATCGGCCATGGCGCACGCGAAGGTCTCGTCGAGGGTGCCGAGGGCCTGTCCGGCGGCGTCGATGACGGCGAGCCTGGCGCGGACCCGGTCGGCGGGCGAGGCGTCGCGGGCGAGTACGGCCCGGGTGGCGCGGTGGGCGAGGTCGGCGCGGCCCGCCCAGCCCGCGTCCTCGGCGGCGGCGACGAGGCGGGCGAGTTCCTCGCCGGCCAGCCAGGACGGGGTGCGTTCGGCGGCGAGCAGGCCCAGTTCGGCCGCGAGGGCCCGCCGGCCGAGGCGGCGGCAGACGTCCGCGGCCTCGGTGATCTCGGCGGCGAGCCACTGGTCGGGGGTGTCCACGGCGAGGGCCCGGTGGCGTACGGCCTGGACGGGGTCGTCGACGGCGTCGGCCAGGGCCGCGTGCCCGGCGGCGCGTTCGGGCCAGCCCGCGTCGGCGGCGAGCGCGGTGGGCAGGGCGCCTGCGGTGAACTCCACGCTGCCGTCCTCCCCGACCCGTACCAACGCGGCCCGCTCCGCCGCGGCCAGCTCCGCCTCGGCGTCGGGGCGTCCTGCCCGGCGCAGCAGGGCGGTCGTGGGGCGGGCGGCGAGCGCGGCCAGGAGCAGGGTGCGGCGGGCCTCGGCGGGGGCTCCGGCGAGGAGTCTGCGGGCGACCTCGCGGGCCTGCCCGGAAACGGGCAGGGCGTCGGCGTGGTGCGCGCTGCCGTCGCGGGCACCGGCGGCTTCGGCGAAGGAGTGGCCGAGGGCGAGGGCGAGGCGCGGATTGCCTCCGCTGGCATGGTGGATGCGGCCCGCGAGGCGGGCGGGCAGGCCGTGGCGGACGAGGAGTTCGGCGACCTCGTCGGCGCCGAGCGGCGGGATCCGGATCGCGGGGGTGCCGGGGCCGCAGAGGGGTTCACCGACGGGGGCGCCGTCCTGGGGCTGTTCGGCGACGAGGACCCGTACGCGGGGCGGGGTGAGGCGCAGCGCGAAGCGGAGCAGGTCGGTGCTCTCGGCGTCCATCCACTGGGCGTTGTCCAGGACGAGCAGGACCGGGTGGCGGGCGGCGAGCGTCCGCAGCACCTCGACGACGGCGAGGCGCAGGGCGACGTGGTCGCGGCCGACGCGCGGGGCTTCCGCCTCGCGGCACAGCAGGGCGATGGCGGTGCGCTGGGGCCCGGCGAGCTGTTCGAGCCCCGCCCCCGGCACCGAGGCGAGCAGCGCCGCGGCGGAGGCCTCGGGTATCCGCTGGTCACCGGCTTCGGGGGCGAGTCGCAGCACGGTCTCGCGACGCGCTTCGGCCGCGGCCGCGACGGCGCGCACCAGTTCCGTCTTGCCCGCGCCCGCGGGTCCGGTGACGAGCGCCCGGCCGTGCGTGGTCAGCGCGCGGTCGACCGCCTTGATGAGTTCAACGTGTCCGACACTTGTGTCAGCGTGCCCCGCCGCCACCACGCACAGCCACCAGCCTCTCGATCCCCAGCTCCTGTGCCGTTCCTGTGAGACGCGACAATACGAGGTCAAAGGGCGGGCGGGCCCCGATTGTGACGCAGAAATCAGCCGGCAGACAGGAAAACCCGTCGGACCTGCCGATACGAGGTGTATCAGCAGGTCCGCGGGCTCAGTTGGTCCGTACTATCGCCCCGTCAGGCCGAGTTGGGGGGCTCGGCGCGGAGGGCGGGTCCGGGCTCGGTCAGAAGCCGAGGTTCCAGGAGTCGATCTTGCCGGTGTCGCCGCCGGCGTTGTCGTTGACCCGGAGCTTCCAGGTGCCGCCCGCGACCTCGGAGGAGGCGTTCACGGTGTAGACCTGGTTGATGTTGTCGGCGCTGCCGCCGGCCCGGTTGTGCAGGGTGTAGACGCTGCCGTCGGGGGCGACCAGGTCGACCTTCAGGTCACCGATGTAGGTGTGGACGATGTTCACGCCCACCTTGAGCGTGGCCGGGGCGTTGCCGGTGACACCGGTGACGGTGATCGGGCTCTCCACGGTGCTGTTGTCGGCGATCGCGTAGTCCGCGGTGTTCTCGAAGCCCGTGGTGGGCGGGATCGAGGTCACGGCGGCGACGGTCTTGGCCGCGTCGGCGAGGCCGGCGCCGCAGCCGCCGGTGCAGGTGCCGGCCAGCGGGCGGGCGTTGTCCTTGATGGCGGTCTCGATCTGCGCCGGGGTCAGCGCCGGGTTCGCCGACTTGAGCAGGGCGGCGAGGCCCGCGATGTGCGGGGCGGCCATGCTGGTGCCCTGGTACGGCTTGTAGATCTCGGCGCCCGGGGTGGTGGTGCCGGCGTTCAGCGTCGAGAGGATGCCGTTCTCGGGGGTGGTGACGGTGCCGGGCGTGTCGGTGGCGCGGCGGGTCTCACCGCCCGGGGCGGCGACGTCGATGATGGCGCCGTAGTTGGAGTAGAACGAGCGGTCGCCGGTCCGGTTGGTGGAGGCGACGTTGATCACGTTGTTGCAGCTGGCCGGCGAGAAGCCCGCCGCGTCCGCGTTGCTGTTGCCGGCGGCGACGACGACGGTCGTACCGCGGGCGACGGCCGCGTTGATGGCGTTCTGGTAGGTGGAGCTGCAGGCGCCGGAGCCACCGAGGCTCATGTTGATGACCTTGGCCGGGGTGGCGTTGGCCGGGATGCCCGCGACGCTGCCGCCGGAGGCCCAGGTGATGGCGTCGACGATGTCCGAGGTCGCGCCACCGCACTTGCCGAGCACGCGGACGGGCTGGATCTTCGCGCCGTACGCGATGCCCGCGACGCCCTTGGAGTTGTTCGTGGCGGCCGCGATGGTGCCCGCGACGTGGGTGCCGTGCCAGGAGGAGTCACTGGCCTTGGAGCCGGTGCCGCACTCCCCGGCCGCGCTCCAGTCGCCCTGGTCGGACGGGTCGTTGTCACGGCCGTTGCCGTCACGTGCGGCGGTGGAGCTGGTGATGAAGTCGTAGCCCGCGACGACGTTGGGGGCGACGTCCGAGTGGGCCACGTAGCCGGTGTCGATCACCGCGACGGTGACGCCGGAGCCGGTGGTCTTGTCCCAGGCGGCGGGAACGTTCATGCCGGCGGTGGGCTCGAAGAGGTCCCACTGCTTGGCGTACTCGGTGTCGTTCGGGGTGACGGCCAGCGGGTAGGCCCGGGAGTCCACCTCGACGTACGCGACGTCCGGGTCGGCGCGGAACTGGGCCATCACGTCGGCGGCGTCCTTGGGAGCGACGGTACCGCCGAGGTTGACGAGCGCGGCGCCGGTGCCGAGGCGGCGGTCGAACTTCGCCTTCTTGCCGGCCTTCTTCCCCTTGGCCGTGGCGTCGGCGGCGGCAGCCGTGTTGGAACTGGCCTCGGAGGCCGAAGCCTTGTATCCGACGATGAGGTTCTCCACCGGCGCGGTGCCGGCCGCGGCGGCGGGGGCCCCGGCGGGGGTCTCGACGGCCACGGAGGCGGTGGCGCTGCCGGCGAGCAGGGTGACGGAGATCGCCGCCACGGATATGAGCCTACGACGTCTGGATGCGTGCACGGTGTTCCCTTTCACGGGCCGTTTCCCCCGGGCGGGCCGGAGCGGCCGGTCGGTGCAGTGTGGGAGGTGAACCGGCGGCTGCGGGGCCGGGAGCGAGCTGGTCGAACTCGCCCCGGCCGCCACCGCGCGCCACGTCGCTCCGGCCTCGACGGCGGGGCAGGGCAACGGCGGTACCGACGGTCCGCCGGGCGGCGCGGATTCACGCCATGTGGGGTTGGCGTGGGGTCCGACCGGCCCGGGGGAAGATCGCCGATGGGCAGACAGTAGGCAACGGGCCGATGAACTGGATACGGGGAAAACCCTTGTCGGGCCCCCCGGAGATCCCCCTGCCGGGAGAGGGCGCGGCGTCCCGGGGGAGGTTCGGCGGGGTGTGCACCGGTTGGGCGGCGGGTGTACCGGTGCGGCGGCTTCAGTGGGGACGGGCGAGTTTGCGGAAGTACGTCCAACTGGTCTCGTTCGGCTCGGTCCACTTCTCCGGGGCGTGGGCGAATTCCGGGTGGCGGGCCGCGATGTAGGCGCGGGTGCGTTCGGGCACCTCGTCGTAGGAGGCGAGTTTGCGGCCCCGGCAGTGGAAGACGAGGCCGCCGGGCCGCTGCCCCCGTTCCATCCAGGGCAGCCACGGGGACATCCGGGTCCACGACAGGGTGGCGGGCACGCTCGGCGCGTCGGTGGTGGTCACGTCCGCCGGGGCGAAGTACTGGAAGAGTCCCAGCGCCCGGTAGGTGTCGTCCGCGGAGTTCAGCGGGAACTCGGCGACCGGCAGCGGCGAGGGGTAGGCGAGCGGGATCTCCAGGCTGAAGCAGACCTGGTCGCCGAGCTCGGTCATGGGGACGGGGAACGGCCGCAGCCGCAGGTTCGCCGGATCGTTCCAGACGTGGACGACCGGTTTGTCCTGCCAGGTCTCCATGATCTCCCGGGTCACGGGGTCCAGGTAGAACGCCGCTTCCCGGTTCAGCAGTTGCCAGGCCCCGGATTCCCCGTCGGGCAGGAGCCGGGCGACGCTGACCCCTTCGAAGCCGAAGAGGCGCCGGTACGGCTCCCCCGGTTCCCACGAGTGGACGTCGCCGGACCACCAGAGGGTGACTTCTTCGCCGTCGAGCGACGCGCGGGTGCGGGCGAGGGCGTTCACGAGCTCGGCAGGTGTCATGGGTCGTACTGTGCCGCACCCTCCGGGCGGACCGGCAAGAGCGCGTTCGGCCAACACCCGGTGCGGGCGGGGCGGGTGGTGGGGCGCACGGGCGGGATCACGGCCGGTCCGCGGCACGGGCGCGGCGGCCGGCGGTACGACCTCCCGGGCGGTGCGCCGCAGTCGGCGCCCGGCATGCGGATGCCAGGTTGACGCCGGTGGCGGCACCGGCAACCGTGACGGCCATGGGGAACGAACGCCGACTGCTCACCGTCGTCATCTGCCTGGTGCTGGGCGGCGGGCTGCTCGCGGCCGTGCTGGGCGCCTCGCGGGCGTCCGGTCCGGGGCACGCTCCGGCCGGGCCGGCATCCTCCGACTACGTGGACATCAGGGAGGTTTCCCCCTCCTCCGGCACCGACCCGGCCACCGGGCCCGACGGCTCGGCGGGCTCGGTGACGGTGGAGTGCGGACGCAACGGGGAGGGCCACTACAACGAGGACAACCTGGTGGTCTCCCCCGGGGTGCGGGCCGGCGCCCACCACACGCACGCGTACGTCGGGAACCTCTCCGCGGACGCGATGTCCACCGACGCCTCCCTTGACGCGGCCGCCACCAGTTGTACGGGCGGCGACCGGTCCACGTACTACTGGCCGGTGCTGCGCCGCACCGACCGTCCGGGCACCCGCCCGTCCGAGACCTCGGCGGGTCACGGAAACGCGGGCGAGATCCTGCCGGAGGCCTCGGTCCGGGTGGAGTTCCGCGGGAACCCGGTCGGCAAGGTGGTGGCGATGCCCCGGTTCCTGCGCGGGATGACGGGCGACGCCGTGGCGTTCACGGCAGGTGTCGGCGCCGACGTCCGGGCCCGCTGGGGCTGTTCCGGCTCCCCCGACCGCTCCACCACCCGCTACCCGCGCTGCCCGGCGGGCGAGTTCGTCACCCGCACCCTCGTCTTCCCGAGCTGCTGGAACGGACTGGACACGGCGAGCGCCGGACACCGCTCTCACCTGCGGTTCCCGGAGGCGGGCGGCGTCTGCCCGCGGGGCACCTTCCCCGTGCCCGAACTCCGGCTCACCCTCGCCTACGAGGTCCCGGCGGGCGCGCCGATCGCCCTCGACTCCTTCCCCGAGCAACGGCACAGCCCCAGGACGGACCACGCCATGTTCGTGAACGCGATGACCGACGGGCAGATGGCCGGGGTCGTCGACTGCCTCAACGCCGGTCGCGAGTGCCACACCTGAGCACGGCGCGAGTGACGCACGTCACCTGAACCGCTCGCGCGCGGACGGCGTGTTCCGACCGCACGACCAAGCGAGGAAGACGGAGAGGGCGATATGGCCGGACCATTGTGGCCCCGCACTCGGCGGGGCTCGACCGACGAGGCACTGATCAAGTCGGTGTACGAGGAGCACGGTCACGCCCTGCTCGCGTACGCCACGAGGCTGACCGGGGACCGGGCCGCCGCCGAGGACGTGGTACAGGAGACCCTCATCCGCGCCTGGCGGCACTCCGAGGTCCTGGTCAACGGAAAGGGTTCGGTGCGCGGCTGGCTGCTCACCGTGGCCCGCAACATCATCACCGACCGCTACCGGGCCAAGGCCGCACGGCCGCCCGAGGTCTCCGGAGCGTCGGCCGCTCCCCCGGTGGAGGCGGACCACGCCGAATCCGTGGTGGACACCATGACGGTCCTCGGCGCCCTCGACCGGCTGTCCCCGGAGCACCGGGACGTGCTGACGGTGCTGTACTACCGGCAGTTGAGCGTCGCGGAGGCCGCCGACAGCCTCGGCATCCCCGCCGGTACGGTCAAGTCGCGTTCGCATTACGCGCTCAAGGCCCTGCGCGAGCTCTTCGTCGACGCCGGTGCGAGGGATGACGGTTTCAGAGACGGCAAACGATCGGGCAGGCCGCCCCAGCAGCCCGCCGGACTGCGTGAGGTGGTGGCATGAACGGGCAGCGGCACGAGGAGGAACTCCTCGGCCCGTACGTCCTTGGCGTACTGGACGACGAGGACGTCCGCCGGGTCGAGGAGCACATGGGCGGATGCGTGGGGTGCCGGGAGGAGGTGGCCGCGTTGAGGGAGATGGAGGCGGCACTGGGCGAGGTGCCCGCGGAAGCGTTCCTGGACGGTCCCCCGCAGGGCGGTGATCTGCTGCTCCAGCGCACGCTGCGGCAGGTGCGCGGCGAACTGGAGGGCAGGCGGCGCCGGCGCACAGGGCTCGTGTCCCTGGCCGCGGCGGCCTCGCTGGCCGCCGTGTTCTGGGCGGGTACGCAGCTCGGCTCCGGCGACGAGGGGGCCCTGGCGGTGCCTCCGGTGCCGTCCCCGACGGTGACGACGGCCCCTTCGACTCCCGTGCCCGGGACGAAGGTGGTCTCCGCGACGGATCCGGGCACCGGGGCGCGCCTCACCGTGCAGATGACACCCGCGGCGAAGTGGGTGAGGCTGAACGCGGCCGTCACGGGAGTGCCGCCGGGCGAGCGGTGCCGGCTGGTCGTGGTCGCCAAGGACGGCACGCGCACCACCGCGGGCGGCTGGGTCGTGGGCAGTGCCCAGAACGGCGAGGGCAAGGGCGCCTCGCTGGACGGCTCGGCGGCCGTGGACCCGGCGGACGTCCAGCAGATCCTGGTCGAGAACGAGGCGGGCCGCGCGTTCGTGTCCGTACGGGTCTGACGGGCACCGCGGGGCGGGCGTGACGGAGCCCGGGAGCATATCCAGCTCCCGGGCTCCTGTGTGCCACCCAGTTGCGCACACCGGCACGTTTAAGAGTCGCGGATCATTCTTAGATCGATGTGTTCTGCCATTGAACTACCGCGCCACGAGGAGAGGCGCAGAGGGGACTTGAACCCCCATCCATCGATGATCGTCCACGCTCGGTCGATCCGGTGTTCGGCGGCGAATACTGAGACTGGAGCGAGAATCTGAGATTCATGGGGCCGCCTCTACCGGCTTGGGCCACCCCGGCTCGTAGTGCCGGGGGAGGGATTCGAACCCCCAACTGACACCCCTGGTTCAGCTTCGACATTCAGTTTCAGCTTGCGCTCTCGCGCACCCCCTGCACACAACAGGGGGCGATCATGGGGCTACCTGAACAGGTAGCCGAACACCGCGTCGCCGACCCGCTGGTCGGTCACCTCGGTGCTGTTGGCCTCCTCGCGGGCGTACTTCACGGCCTGCTGGAGCTTCTCCACGCGGTCGAGGAGCTCGTTGACGCGGCGGGCGGGGAGGGAGCCGGAGAACTTCACGGTCGTCCAGTAGCCGACCGGCACGTCCTCGTAGTAGACCTCGACCTGCGCCGGGTGCTTCTCGGTGGCCTCGGCCTTCACGTGGTTGCGCGGCACCTTCTTGGTGCGGACGGTACGCACCGGATCCGTCTTCCAGGAGTCCGTGGACGGGTCCAGGTTCCATGACTCGGAGGCGTCGAGCACCGGCAGCTTGCGCACGAAGGTGTGCAGGTCGGTGAGCTGCTTCTCGAGGAAGAGCAGGTAGGGGACGGGCACCTGGGGCAGCAGGACGTTCCCGTCCACGACCACGTCGGCGGCCGCGCTGCGGTTCGCCCAGTCCTTGGTCGCCGTCACGTCGAACAGCCGCGTCAGCGTTCCCGCCGTGGCGCGCAGCACGTCTTCCGCCTTGATCTGCACCCGGGTGGACTCGGGCGGCAACTGCTCGCCCTCTTCGTCCTTGGGCTGGTACGTCCGCGAGATACCGGCCAGCAGGGCGGGCTTCTGCACGTCGTGGTGAGCCTGGGTGAGCTCCGAGAGGGACTTGGACTTGACGCCCTTTTCGACTGCGATGATCTGATTCAGCTTCGGCACGCGATCAACGTAGCAGCCGCTTGTCCGATGATTCACCAGGTTTTTCGCCCGGTTCGCCGGCAGATGCCGCGGACCGGCGCCATGGCCCCCGAGCAGGCCCGGACCGATCATCACATTGCGGTCCATGACATCCTGTGGCGTCACAACTCGCCGGACGGGATCGGCGGACGTCCGGGGAATATGGGGAAGGTCCATGAGGCTCTGCTTCCTGGTGGAGGAGCACTACCGCCATGACGGCATGCCGAACGAGGTGATCCGGCAACTCACCGCGTGGGGACACCGGGTCGACGTGGTGCGGCCGGGCGGTTCGTTGCTGCGCATGAGCGAGGCGGTCGACACGGGCGCGCACGACGCCTGGGTGCTGAAGACGGTCTCCGGCGGTCCCGGGCTGACCCTCCTCGAAGCGGCGGCCGCGGCCGGGATGACCACGGTCAACGACGCCCGTTCGATCCGGGGGGTACGGGACAAGGCGCTGGCCGCCGCCATCGGGCGCGGCAAGGGGCTTCCGCTGCCGGTCACCTACGCGGTGGCCGGCCCCGAACTGCTGCGGGAGATACCGGAGGCGGAGTACCCCCTCGTCGTCAAGCCCGCCGACGGCAGCTCGGGGCGGGCCGTGCACCTGGTGTCCTCGCCGGAGCGACTGGAGGCGATGCTCCCCGCGCTCGCGGGCGAGGGCATGCTCATCGCGCAGCCGTACGTACCCAATCGCGGTACGGACATCAAGGTGTACGGGGTCGGCGGCGAACTGTTCGCCACCGAACGCTGTTCCCCGCTGCACCCGGACCCGGCCGTGCGGGAGCGGCAAGTGCCGCTGTCGGCGGAGGTGGCGGCGATCGCCGCGCGGGTGGGAGAGGTGTACGGGCTCGATCTGTTCGGGGTGGACGTGCTGCTCGGGCCGGACGGGCCGGTGGTCGTCGACGTGAACGACTTCCCGAGCTTCCGCCAGGTGCCGGACGCGGCGGCGCGGGTGGCCGCGGCGGTCCTGGAACTGGCACGGGCGGGCTCGGCGCGGACGCCCGCCGTCCCCTGCTCCCTGCCCGTGTCGATCCCGGTACAGACGACCTCGGCACAGGCCCCGTCGGGCCAGGTCTCCGCCCGGGCGGGGGAAAGCGCGTGAGGATCGGCCTGATCACCCCGGAGCCCGGGCATCCGCTGCTGGCGGCCGCCGCCGCCCTCCTCGGAGCCGAGCACACCGTCGAGGTGCTCGACCCGGGCGCCCCGGACCCGGCTCCCGACCGCCCCGCCGACGTGTACCTGCTGAAGTCGCGTACCGAACGGGCGCTGGAGCTCGCCCGGGAACTGGAACGCCTCGGCTCGGCCGTGGTCAACTCCGCCGCGGCCACCGCGCTGTGCCAGGACCGGACCCGGATGGGGGAGCTCGCCCTCGGCGCCGGTCTGCCCTTCGCCACCACCCGTACCCACGACTCGCTCTCGGCGTGGGCGTCGGCCGCCGTGCTCCCCTCCCCCGTGGTCGTCAAGAGCCGGCGCAGCCGCCGGGGCGACCTGGTCGCCCGGGTGGACGACGGTGTCCAGCTGGGGCGGTTGGCCCTGGACTGGCCGCACGAGCCGGTCGTGGTGCAGGAGTTCGCCCCCAACAACGGCTGGGACCACAAGCTCTGGGCGATCGGGGACCAGGTCTTCTGCGCGCTGCGCCGCTCCGAGCTCTCACCCGGGGGCCGGGGCCCCACCCGGCCGCTGCCCCTGGACGAACTGCCCGCAGGGTGGGCCGATCTGGTGCGGGAGACCGGCGCGGTGTTCGACCTGGAGGTGTACGGGGTGGACATCATCGACGTCGGTGACGGGAAGCCGCTGATCGTGGACGTGAACGCCTTCCCCGGCATCCGCGGCCAGGCCGGCGCCCCCGAGGCCCTGGCGGCGCTCGCCCTGCGGCGCGCGACCGGACGGACCCGCGCCACCCGATAGGCGGGGGTGTCGCGGGCCGTGCCCGGCGCCGCGATGGCCGAGGATCGGGGCATGGGCGTCGTCCTGCCGGTCCTCTGCGCACTGTTCGCGGCGTTCTCCAACGCGCTGGCCACCGTGCTCCAGCGGCGGGCCGCGCTCACCGTGCCGCAGAGCGAGGGCTTCCGTTTCGGCCTGATCCTGGACCTGCTGCGGCGCCCGCTGTGGATCGGCGGGATCCTCGCGGTCATCGCGGCCGGGGTCGGCCAGGCCGTGGCGCTGGGCACCGGCGCCCTGGCGCTCGTACAGCCCTTGTTCGTCCTGGAACTGCCGCTGGCCCTGCTGATCGCCTCGCTGTTCACGCGCCGGCGGCTGCCGGGAGCCCTGTGGCTGGCGGTCGCGATCCTGGTCGTCGGGCTCGGGATCGCGATGGCGGCCGCCTCGCCCGAGGGGAACCGTACGCACGTCCCCTTCGACCGGTGGGTCCTGGCCCTGGCGGCGTGCGCGGCGGCCGTCACGGCGCTGGCCGTGGCGGGGCTGCGGCGCCCGCCGGGCCGGGCTCGGGCCGGATGCCTGGGCGCGGCCACGGCCGTCTGCTACGCGCTCACGGCCGCCCTGATGAAGTCCGCCGCGCACCTCCTCGACGAGGGCGGTGTCGTCGCGTTCCTGACCGCCTGGGAGACGTACGCCTTCGGCGCGACCGGCATCTGCGCCCTGCTGCTGCTCGAACACGCCATGCAGGGAGGCCCGCTGGTCGCCTCCCAGCCCGCCCTCACCCTCGGGGACGCGAGCGTGAGCGTCGCACTGGGCGTGCTGCTCTACGAGGAGCACCTGCGCTCGCAGTGGTGGCTGCTCCCCCAACTCCTGGGCGTGGCCCTCATCTGCACGGGAGTCCTGGCGGTGGCCAGAGCGGGTGAGGGCGCGCCCTGACCCGCCGGGAACTCAGCTCCCGGGGCCGACCAGGCGGCGCACGGCGGCGCGCTGCCATCCGGTGAGGCGGACGACGATCCACGGCATGACGAAGAACGCGACCACTCCGGCCGCGAAGTGCAGCGCCACCGCCCCCAGCGGCGTCGGCCCACCCCACGCGGGGTTGGGGTAGGGCTCCCAGCCCCAGATCGGGTAGGTGAGGTTGCGCGCGCAGACGATGACCCAGCCGGCCGCGGCCACGAACGACAGCGTGGACAAGGCCGTGTTCACGAGGAAGAACAGGAAGCCGCTCCCCGGGCCCTTGCCGGCGCGCGGTGCGACGGTCTCACCGAAGAAGACGCGCAGCCGCATCCGTTCGAAGGACGGCCCGACCACGGCGACGCCCGCCAGTGCCACGATCAGGATCAGGGGGCCGAGCGCCGGGTGTCCGCTCTCCTGTGCCGCCTTCATCACGTACTGGAGGACGAGGACCACCGCGAGGGCGAGCGGCAGGAGCAGGGCGAACAGCATGTGCCGCCAGGTGTCGCGCCGGAAGGGCAGGGCGAGCAGCCCGCGCATGACGGAGCGCGGATCCGTCGCGGATGGGGCGACCGCCGGAGGAGGACTCTGAGAGGGCGTCATGACGGGCATGATCACTCGGAGAAATGGATCATGGCAATGAGATTCCGAAGCCCGGACGAGCACCAGGGGAGGTGCCGTTCGGCCGTGTGCCCGGCGGAGCCTCACGCTCCTGCTCCGGCGGCACGACGGGTGCCGGGCCGGTGGATGCCGGGCCGGCGGGAGCTACGCCGGCGGGTGCCGGGCCGGCGGATGCCGCGCCGGTGGAAGATGCGTCAGTGGGTGCCGCGCCAGCGGGAGACTCCTCGCCGCGGGCGCGTTCGCGCAGTGCGGCGCGGCGGAGCTTGCCCGTGCCGGTGCGCGGGAGTTCCGTCACGAACTCCACGGAGCGCGGGTACTTGTACGGGGCGATGGCCTGCTTGACGTGTGCCTGGAGCGCGCGGACCGTCGCCCCGCCGGCCGGGACCCCGGCTCGCAGGACCACGTACGCCTTGACGAGCGCGCCGCGCCGCTCGTCCGGTGCGCCGACGACACCGCACTCCGCCACGTGCGGGTGGGAGGCCAGGGCCTTCTCCACCTCCGGGCCGGCGATGTTGTGACCGGAGGAGACGATCATGTCGTCGCTGCGCGCCATGTACCGGAAGTACCCGTCGGCGTCACGGACGCAGGTGTCGCCGGTGATGTTCCAGCCTCCCCGGACGTACGAAGCCTGGCGCGGGTCCGCGAGGTAGCGGCAACCAGTGGGGCCCGTCACGGCCAGGAGGCCGGGCCGGCCGTCGGGGACGGGCCGTCCCAGCTCGTCGACGACGGCGGCGCGATAGCCGGGGACGGGACGGCCGATCGCCCCGGGCCGGATGTCCTCGTCCGCGGCGGAGACGAAGACGTGCAGCATCTCGGTGGAGCCGATGCCGTCGATGATGCGCAGACCCGTCGCGGCGTGGAACGCGCGCCACACGGAGGCGGGCAGCGGTTCTCCGGCGGACACGCAGCGCCGCAGCCCGGTCAACCGGCCCACCGCGCCGGCCGCCAGGATCGCCCGGTAGGCGGTGGGCGCGGTGAAGAGCACGGTGACGCCGTGGGCTTCGACCAGGCCGGCCAACCGCTCGGGGGCCGGCTGCTCGACGAGGAGCACCGAGGCCCCGACCGCGAGCGGGAAGACCACCAGTCCGCCGAGCCCGAAGGTGAAGGCGAGCGATGGGGTGCCGGTGAACACGTCGTCCGGGCGGGGGCGCAGGACGTGCCGGGAGAAGGTGTCGGCATTGGCCAGTACGTCCCGGTGGAAGTGCAGGGTCGCCTTGGGGCGGCCGCTCGTACCGGAGGTGAAGGCGATCAGGGCCACGTCGTCGGCGGCCGTGGCCACGGCGGTGAAGCGGCCGTCCTTGGCCGCGCACCGAGCGGTCAGATCGGCCGGCCCGGAGGCTCCGTACGTGAGGACGGGCAGGTCCGGCGTGGCACCGGGGCGGCGGATCGCGTCGAGTTCCTCGGTGTAGCGGTGGTCGCACACGGCGAGGGCGGGCCGGCTGATGTCCGTCAGCTCGGCGAGCTCCGCGGCGCGCAGCAGCGGCATGGTGGTGACGGCGACGCCGCCCGCCTTCAGGACGCCCAGCCAAGTGGCCACCAGCCAGGGGTTGTTGGGGCCGCGCAACAGGACCCGGTTGCCGGGAACGAGGCCGAAGTCCTCGGTGAGCACCCGCGCGACCCGGTTGACGCGTTCGAGCAGGTCTCCGTAGCTCCACCGCTCGGTGGGGGTCAGCAGACAGGGCCGGTCGGGTCCCCACCGCCGGACGGCCTCGTCCAGCAGCCGCTGGGCGCAGTTGAGCCGGTCCGGGTAGTGCAACTCCGGCAGGTCGAAGTGGAGTTCGGGCCAGAGGGTGGCGGGCGGGAGCCGATCACGACAGAACGTGTCGACGTGCGCGGACGGGGAGAGCTCCATGGGACGGCACCTCGGTCGGGGCGGCGGGGAAGGGGCGGCCCGGTTCAGAAGGCCGGGATCCGCACGCGTACGGACTTCCCGGACGCGTCGGCGGTGACGGTGAGCCCGCCGCCCAGCTCGGCGGTCAGCAGCTGGACGAGCAGCAGTCCGCGCCCGTCCTCGGACTCCGGGTCGAGCTCCAGCCGGGGCGAGGGCAGCCGGGGCAGCGTGGCGCCCTGGTCGGCGACCTCGAGGCGGAACCAGCCCCCGCCGCAGCTCAGGCCGATCCGCATCCGGCCGGTGCCCGAGTGCCGGACCACGTTGCCGACGAGCTCGCTCACCGCCAGCAGGAGGGCTTCGGCCGCGTGGACGGGGACCCGCCAGCTTTCGAGGATGGCCCGCACACGGGCTCTGACCTGGGGAACGTGCGCGGCGACGGGGTCCGCGACCCAGTGGACGAAGCTGCGGACCGTCTGGGGCGCGGGTATGGCGCAGCTGCCGGTGGTGACGTGCATGACGTGCTCCCGGGGTGGGAAGGCGCCGCAGCCGCTGGGTTGGCTCGTGCAACTGATCTCGAAGCCCGATCACCTCGGGGCTTGTCGTCAGCGGAAATGCGTCGCTAGAGTCCTTGATTACACGTGTAACACGCTACGCACACCCCGGCGACCCGCGCAAGCATTTCGGACAAACGTTACGGAATCCGCCCCGTCCGCCGGACCCCACCCCGCATTGGAAGGGCCGCAATGACCCAATCCCCTCCGGCCGCGTTCGACACCGCCGACATGACCTGGCCACCGCCGCCGTACCAGTCCCCCGTACCGCCCGTCGCCGGTACGGACGGCGTCCGGCGCTTCGACGGGATCACGTACGCGACCACCCCCGGCTACCGTCCCCGGCTGCTCGACGTCCAGGTCCCGGCCGGCGAAGGGCCGTTCCCCGCGGTCGTCTGGATCCACGGCGGCGGCTGGCTGGACGGCGACCGCCGCTACCCGCCGCCGACCGTGCCCGCCGCGCTGCTGCACGGGGCGGTGCTGGGTGCGGGTCTCGCTCTCGTCTCCATCGACTACCGGCACAGCCTCGAGGCGCCCTTCCCGGCCCAACTGCACGATGTGAAGGCCGCCATCCGCTACGTCCGCCGCTTCGCCGGCGCCCTCGGCATCGACCCGGACCGCATAGGCGTCTGGGGCGAGTCGGCGGGCGGCCACCTGGCCGCGCTGGCGGGGCTCGTCGGCCCCGGCAGCCCGCACGGCCCGGCGCTGGAGGGCGCTCACGGCGTGGGCTCCGGCGACACAGGGGTGCTGGCCGTCGTCGACTGGTACGGGGTCTCCGACCTGGTCGCCCTCTCCCGCCACCCCATGCCGGCGATGCCGTCGGAGGTCGAGTTCCCCGACCCGTACGAGGCCCTGCTGGGCGCCACGGTGGACGAGCGCCCCGATCTGGCGCGGGCCGCGAGCCCGGTGACGTACGCGCAGGGCTCGAACCCGCCGCCGTTCCTGCTGGTGCACGGCACCCAGGACGGCCTGGTTCCGTACAGCCAGAGCGAGGCACTCGCCGTGGCGCTCACGCGCGCCGGGGGCGAGGTGGCCCTGCGGCCCGTCGACGGCGCGGACCACATCTTCCTCGGCTCCCCGGACATCGCCTCCATCGTCGACGAGAGCGTGGCCTTCCTGGCACGGCACCTCGGCACGCGGGCCTGACACCGGCTGCGGTACCGGCCCCAGCCCCGGGACCGGTTCCGGCGCTCCAGGGCGGGGGTGCGACTCGGACCGCGCCCCCGCCTTCCCCTCACCCCCGAACGGCACACGGCACACCCGGCTCGCGGCCACTCCCGCGGCCGCGAAAGGCAGTCATGTCCAGCATTCCGGCCACCATCCGATCCACCAGACCCCGCAGCGGCGCGGCGACGCGCAGCACGGGAGTCCTCGTCCTGTCCCTCGTCCTTCTCGGGGTTGCCGGGCTGGCGGCGCTCGTCGTCCGCTCGGACGTCACGAATCCGCCCTTCCAGGGGCTGGACGACCGGTGGCTGACCTGGATGGGCGGTCCGCACGAGGGTCCGTACGCGGCCCTCGCCGCGGCCCTGAACCTCTTCGGCGGCCCCGTCGGCATCGTGGTCCCGCTCGCCCTCCTGGCCTTCCTGCTGGTCCGCGGGCGGTGGATGTCGGCCGGCTTCCTGCTCGCCGTGTACCTCGGCGGCAACCTGCTCGTCGTGCAGACGCTCAAGAACCTGGTGGACCGGCCCCGCCCCGCGAACCCGCTGGTCCGCGTCGACCACGGCTCCTTCCCGTCGGGCCACGCGGCCACGGCGGCCCTGCTGGTGGTGGCCGTCGGCGTACTGCTCGTCCCGGTGGCCCGGCGGCGGACCTGGTGGCTCGGGGGCGCGGTCTTCACCCTCGCCATGATGTGGAGCCGGACCTGGCTGCACGCGCACTGGATCAGCGACACCGCGGCCGGAGCGGCCGCCGGCGCGGGGGCCGGTCTGCTGGTCTGGTGGCTCTTCCAGCCCGCGCTCGCCCGGGAGCGGGCGCGTGTCCACGGCCGTCGGGGGGCGGCCGTGGACACACCGTCGGTGAGCCAGGGCGGCTGAGGCCGAGTGCCGCCCCGGCCTGTACCGGGGCGGCGCCGGCGCGGCCGAGGGCGCGGCGGCGCTCGGCTGCGCCAATGTGTTGATCTTTCCGGTGGCGCGCTCAAGTCGAATCCACGAACCGGAGGAGCCGGGGGAAGCTCGACTTTCCGTTTGGGGCATCACCCGGTTGGTTCTTCGAGGAGCAGCGCATGTGTCCTGAAACCCGGACGAGGTCCGCTCTCGGCCCGCTCCCCCGAAGCCGAAAATGGCTCGTGGGCGGGGCGATGGCCTCGTTGGCTCTGGTCGCGGTGGGGCTGGCGAGCCCCGCGGTGGGCGTGGCGAAGGGCTTCGAGAAGCCGGCCGGCAACAGCACGGTGGCCGTCTCGGGTCGGGACGACGGCTGCCAACACCACCGTCCCCACGCGAGCGGCACCCACGCCGTGACGCGAGCGGCTCTCGGGGGCGAGCACGACCCGTGCGCGAAGGGCGCCACGGGCCCGGCGGGCCCGCCCGGGGCCACTGGCCCGCGGGGCGCAACGGGCGTGACGGGCGTGACGGGCCCCACCGGAGCCGTGGGTGCGCCGGGTGCAACCGGCGCCACGGGTCCGGTCGGAGCAACCGGACCCGCCGGCACCGCAGGGGACCCCGGCATCGACGGCTTCGCGGGCGCAACGGGCACAGCCGGTGCCACTGGCCCGCGGGGCGCAACGGGCCCGACCGGGGCCGCCGGCGCGACGGGTACTGCCGGAACCGCGGGCGCCACGGGCCCGGTCGGTGCAACCGGAGCAACCGGCGTCGCAGGCCAGACCGGCGCCCCGGGAGCCACCGGCCCCATGGGCGCAACCGGCGACCCCGGCGACCCCGGCGCGACCGGAGCCACAGGCGTCGCAGGCCGAACAGGCGCCACCGGCCCGACAGGCACCACAGGCGAGACCGGCACAACCGGGGCAACCGGCCCCACGGGCGTAGCAGGCGAAACCGGGACCCCCGGCACCGACGGCGCAACCGGCCCGACGGGCGCAACCGGCGAGACCGGCCCCACAGGCGCGACCGGCGTTGCCGGCCGGACCGGCGCCACGGGAGCCACCGGCCCGACGGGAGTGGACGGAGCAACCGGCGAGACCGGCCCCACAGGTGCAACCGGGCCCACCGGCGAGACCGGCCCCA